>CAZKLF010000005.1:83762-87283 GCA_964553665.1 uncultured Mariniplasma sp.
TGAAAAATGATATTCAGCAACAATATTATCACCAACTTCAGCAAGCATCACATTGAGTAATCGTTGTTCTACTTTACTTGGTTCTCCGTCAACAGAAACCATGTGCATAGCCAAATCAAGAAATTTTAGTTTTTCTTTTCTATTAAGCACGCTTAGTAACATAGGATTTACCTCCGTATATATCTTTCATCTCTTGAGTCAATTGATGTTTCTCTTTATATAAAACGAGTGGTGGTTCAACCTTCATGCCTGGCTGGCCATTTTTAATCGCTTCAATTAATACGTGATTAGGATTTGCATTCAAATATGGATGAACAAATCTGACTCGTTTGATTTCTAATTGATATTTATTCATTTCTGAAATAATCTCAGCAAATCTATCTGGTCTATGAATCATAAAGAAATGCCCACCAAATTTAAGACAACTCGCAACCGAACGAATTAATTCTTCTAATGTTAGCATCACTTCGTGTCTAGCGATTGTTTCATCTTCGGTTAAGTTAACATTCCCCTTTTCTGAGACTTTGAAGAATGGAGGATTACTTATAATCACATCGCTATTTTTTATCTCAAGTTTTCTTATATCTTGCTTAATACATGATATGCGATCATTTAGGTGATTTAATTCAATATTTGATAATGCTTTTTCATATCTTTCATCTTGAATTTCTATACCAATAATCTTTGATTTTGTCTTTTTGCTCATGTAAAGCATTAGCGCTCCAGCTCCTGTTCCAAAATCCAAAAGGGTTTTAGTTCTTGCCGGAACCTTAATGAAATCAGCAAGCAAGATGGTATCTAAATTAAACGCTTGATTTGGTTTTTGATTAATCAGTAATTCAGTACCAAGTAACGTTCTTTGCATTATTCGGTGCGTTTAATATCCGCAAGTGCATGCCATTCGTATCCGCCACCATCAGGATATTTAACTCTGATTTTTTGAGCAATAATATTAAGGTCTACGACACTGCCGATACCTCTTTCAGTTTCAACTTTTTCATTCATATCCGGTAATAGAATCTTTAACTCTGTATAAACAGAATCTTCATATTTAATACAGCATAAAAGCTTACCGCAAACACCAGAAATTTTTTGTGGGTTTAATGCGATATTTTGATTTTTTGCCATTTTAATAGAGACAGCCTGAAATTCGCCGATAAATGTTGTACAGCATAAAATTAAGCCGCAAGGGCCAATGCCACCAATCATTTTAGCTGCATCTCTAGGACCTATTTGTCTAAGTTCAATGCGTGTATGATAAATTTCACTTAAATCTCTAACAAGATTTCTAAAATCAACCCTCGTATCTGATTCAAAATAAATTAATAATCTTTTACGATCAAGTGTGTATTCTGCACCTAATACTTTAATATCGAGTTCATTTTGAATAGCAAGTAATTTTGCTTTTTCAATAACGCCATACTCGAGTGTTTGATTATATTCATCTTCTTTAATATCTCCAGACGTAGCTTTTCTAATAATTGGTTTAAGTTCACTAATTAAATCACTTTCTTCAATGTCTTTAAAAAGGTAAACCGTTCCAATTTCAATACCTCTTGTTGTTTCAACAACAACCCTGTCTTTAAGTTCTATAGATAAATCTCCGAAAGAGAAATAATATTTCTTTCCTGCTTCTTTAAATTGTACTAAAGCTACCTTCACTTCCTCACCTCATCTTTTCTAACGTGTATGATAATTGATCGAGCGCAAGCTCGAGATTGATATAATACGTTTGTTGTTTTAAAATTATCTGAATCTTTTCAATAAAATCATTAATATTCTTGATTTGTAACAAATCGCTTTGTATTTGGATTTGTTCTCTTAAAAAATTATATGTAATATCTTGATGCGCTTTATAATGAATTAAATCTAAAAAGTATAATAATAGTAATTCCAAGAAATTCATGAAAAATTCTCTATCTTGAATTAGAAAACGTCCTTTTTGAGCGAAAAATAGAGGAAAGGATACATTCTTATCAGACCAGTGCATAACTAGTTCTTCTAGAAAATTAACCAACTCTAGAAAATTAGGGTTTTCAGCAAGTAAAATTGCTTCTTCTAAATTTTTTGTTAAATAGGGGGCAAGAACTGCTACTTTTTCATCAATACCTTGATTAATAAGTTCAAGCTCTAATTCTTTTTCATCAATGCTCTTTAAATGTAGGACTTGGCTTCTTGATATGATTGTTCTAATCACATCTTCATAGTTGTCAGTTAGAAGAAAACCGAAAACATTTTGACTTAAAGGTTCTTCCATAAACTTAAGCAAACTATTTGCTGCACTCTTTCCTATTTTTTCAATATTTTTAATGACATAGATACGAGGTCCATCAACTAAAGCAGTCTTAGAAAATTCTTTTTGAAGCGCTAAGATTTGATCTTTTTTAATCGTCAAACCATCGGGTTCAACAATCATCATATTCGCAATCTTTCTTTCTTCTATTTGTTGTTTTAGATGCGTCGTGTCTTCCCTGCCTTGACTCAAAATCAAAAAGGCAACATCATCAACTAGTTTTGACTTTCCGCTCCCTTTAGGACCACTAATTAAATAGAGGTGTGAAAGTCTTTTTTTTTGTATAGTTTGCTTAAAAAAATAGTATGCACGTTTCATAAGTTTTCTCTTATTTTAGCAATGATCTGAGCTTTGATATCTTCAATGGTTTGTGTGCCATCTATGGTAACAATTCTATTTGGATACATTTGCGCTATTTTTAAATATCCTTGTCTAACCTTTTGATGGAAAGTAACGGTTTCTTGATCCAATCTGTCATATTTATCTCTTTTCGATATGCGTGCCATACCCACTAAAGGATCTAAATCAATATAAAATGTTAAGTCTGGCATATGATAAGTCGCATATTGATTAATATTTAACACAAAATCAAATCCTAAATCTCTAGCGAAAGCCTGATAAGCCAATGAGCTATCTAGATAACGATCACATAAAACGATTTTGTTTTCTTTAAGTGCGGGTAAGATAATTTCATCTAAGTGTTGTGCTCTTGAAGCAGCCAAAAGAAGAGCCTCAGTATAAGGGGTAACACCCTTATATTTCGGGTTTAGGATGATATCTCTGATTGCCTCAGCAATCATACTTCCACCAGGTTCTCTTGATGTTATTACTACGTGACTTTGACTTAGTGTATAAGCGATATCTTTTATTAATGTAGTTTTCCCGGTGCCTTCGCCACCCTCAAAAGTAATAAACATTTAATCTCTCCTCTTTACTTAATTATAGCATGTTAATAGTAGATTTTGACTAAAAATAATCCTCTTGGTTCAGCTGTTTTACCTGCTAGAGATCTATTTTGAGTTTCGAGAATTTCTTTGATGATTGATGGATCTTTCTTACCAATTCCAATTTGAATAAGAGTTCCCATCATAGATCGAACCATATATCTTAGAAAACTATTCCCATGGAAAAACAAGATGTAATGTTTTTTTGTTTCCTTTATACTAACCTTGTATATCGTCTTTATTGTTGGTTTATCTTTAACATGTTGGCAAAACCCTTTATAATC
>CAZKLF010000006.1:0-86750 GCA_964553665.1 uncultured Mariniplasma sp.
TATTAAAGATTTAAACCTTTTTTTTAAAGTCTCTACTAAACGGGGTTCACTCTATAACAATAGAGTATTTTTTTACGTTTAATATGTGTATTATTTTTTAATGAAAGGATTATACTTTTTTTCATGACCTATAGTTGTAGATTTACCATGTCCAGGATAGACAAGCGTATCATCATTGAAGAGTTCAAATATGCGTCTTAGACTATGTTGAATCGAAATTGGATTTGAAAGAGGGAAGTCTGTTCTTCCGATACTTTGGAAAAACAACGTATCTCCAGAAAATAATATTTCATTAGAATAAAGAACAGTTCCACCTTTTGAGTGTCCTGGTGTTTCATAAACCGTGAAATCTAGATTCAAAAAATGAAGCACATCCAAATCCTTTACCCATACATCAACTGGAATTTCGTATCCTATTTGATTATAAGGAGTTAAACCAAACCATATTTTATCTTTGATAGGTGCATAAACCAAGACATCAAACATGTCTTTGAGTTGTTTAACACCACCAACGTGATCAGGATGGCCATGTGTGAGATAAATACCTTCCAACATAAGATTTGTATCTTTAATGTAATCAATGACTTCAAAGCTTTCACAACCTGGATCGATAATAAATGCTTTATTATTTTCATGTATGATGTAACAATTAGATCTATAATGATCGCCTAATACAAATTTCATAATTTCCATTTTATCACCTGAACGTATTATAACATAATCTCGTTTATAATCGTATTGCATGCAAGTAAAGATAAAAAAAAGTATAATGTGTATGGTAAGGAGTTGAACCAAATGAAAATAGTCAATAATTATATTGAGCTTATAGGAAAAACACCGATGCTCAGATTGAATAGATATGAAGAATTAATAGGAAGTAAAGCAGAAATCATCGCTAAACTTGAGAATCATAATCCATTATCAAGTGTTAAGGATCGATTAGCACTTGCTTTAATTGAATCCATTGAATTATTAGGACTCGTTAATGAAGATACAGTGTTTGTTGAACCAACAAGTGGAAATACAGGTATTGGTCTTGCATTTGTTTGTGCTGCCAAAGGATATAAACTAATTTTACTTATACCTGAATCAGTATCTAAAGAACGATCTCAAATTGCTAAAGCTCTAGGTGCTACAGTAATATTAACTGAAGCTGCACTTGGAATGAAAGGTTCGATCGATCAAGCAAATGAAATGATAAAAGCAAATCCTAATTACATCATGCCTATGCAATTCGAGAATTCAGAGAATCCTGAGGTTCATAGAAAAACAACAGCATTAGAAATATTAGAAGACACCGATGGAAAAATTGATATCTTTATCGCTGGTGTTGGTACGGGGGGGACGATTACTGGAGTAGGTGAAATCCTTAAGAAACATAATCCTTTAATAAAAATTGTAGCTGTTGAACCCGAAGGCTCTCCAGTTCTTTCAGGAGGAAAACCAGGACCTCACCAAATTCAAGGCATTGGTGCTGGATTTATTCCTAAGGTATTAAACACAAAGATTATTGATCAAATCGTGACTGTTTCAAATGAAGATGCATATGAAACAGCTAGAATATACGCTAAAACAGAAGGTGTGTTTGCTGGTATTTCATCTGGAGCTATTTTATATGCTGCAAGCAAACTCGCTATTCTAGAAGAAAATAAAGGAAAGAGGATTGTTGTTATTACTTGTGATACAGGTGAGAGATATTTATCGACAACATTATATACAGATGCCATTTAAATGCACAAGAGGAGATGTTAGTGCTGCTCAAAAATTTGATCCAGCTGCACCATGCAAATTCATGATTTTCTTTACGTATCCAGGTGTTATTGCTTTAAGAAGACATCGGATTGCTTATAAATTATATAAAAAAGGTTTAAAAAACCTAGCAAGATGGGTTGCATTTAGAACCCGTAAAAAAACAGGAATTGATATACATCCTGCTGCACAAATTGGTAGGTGTGTGTTTATTGACCATGGGATGGGACTAGTCATTGGAGAAACAGCTGTTATTGGTGATCACTGTGTCTTATATCATGGTGTTACTCTAGGAGCTAATACGTTTGAAAAAATAGATCGTCATCCAAAATTAGGAAATGGTGTTATCGTTTATGCGGGTGCCAAGATTATTGGGCCAATTCATATTGGAGATAACTCAGTAGTAGGTGCGAATTCGGTTGTTTTGAAGGATGCTCCTGCAAATAGTAGGCTTAAAGGTATTCCAGCGCATCACCATTCTTAAAGTATGTGAATAATAATCGTTTATTTAAGGAAAAATAAAGTATGTGAATGTTGTGATATACATTGACAAAAAAACCAAAATTTGTTATCATTAATTGAGTTTTAGGAGGAAGCATATGATTTGGATAGATTTTATAGTCATCGTTACAGCAGTTTTACTAGCTACAGTCGTTATGATGATGCACTCATCAGATAATATTAAAGATGCCTTCAGTGGTGAAAAGTCTGAATTGTTTAAGAATAAAAAAACAAGAGGCTTTGAATTATTTTTGATGCGTACAGCTGCAGTATTATCAGTTGTTTTGATTGTATCAGTTGTTTTATCTAACAATTTGCCACACTAATAAAAAATGCATAATGATAAGAAAAAGTGTTTCTAAAGGAACGCTTTTTTCTTTGAATGAGGCATATGATGTCACAACTTTATCTTTAGGGAATAATATTATTCCAACGTAAGAAGCAAGTCTCTATGCTTTAAGCTATCTTTCACTAAAAAAACTTAAATTATTTTGACAAATATTTAAAAATCATATATAATATAACAGGCTATGAACCTAGCGTGGAAGGAGGGTTGACAATGCCTAAAACAATCGTACGCGATAAAGAATCACTAGAAGATGCTTTACGTCGCTTTAAACGTGATGTTTCTAAGTCAGGAAACCTCCAAGAAGCACGAAAACGTGAATTCTACATTAAACCAAGTGTAGCACGTAAAGATGCACAACGTGCAGCACGCGCTAAGAAAAAATAAAGTTTATGAAATTCGCACCTGAGAAATGGTGCGTTTTTATATTTTGGTTAAAAAAAAGTACACCAGTGCTTTTTTATTTTTTTGCGTGTGGTATAATAAATACACGGTAAGGAGCGGATTTAATGAAATTAAATCGACAAATTCATCATGCCGAAGCTATCGCAAGATTGGTAGGCATACAAGATCGTAATCTATTGGTTTTCAAGCAATATTTAGGTATGAATGTTTCCGTAAGAGGTTCTGAGATTTTTACTGATGCTTCTAAGGAACAAATGCCGTTGTTGGAAGCTATTTTTGCTGTCTTAATAGAACTTGCAGAACGCCAAATTCAATTAACTGAACGAGATGTCATGTACATCATTAAGTTGGCTGAAAAAAACCAACTTGAACATGTTTATGATCTCTATCAAAATAGAAAAAAAGTTTTAGTTAACGATTCGGGACGTTCGATTTATCCTAAAACATTTAATCAAAAGAAATATGTTGATGCTATTGCACATTACGATTTAGTATTTGGTGTTGGTCCAGCAGGGACTGGTAAAACTTATTTGGCAGTTGCACAAGCAGTTGCTGATTTAAAAAACAGTAAAGTTAAAAAACTAATTATCACTAGACCAGTTGTTGAAGCTGGAGAAAATCTTGGATTTTTACCAGGTGACTTAAAAGAAAAAGTTGATCCGTATTTAATTCCATTATATGATGCACTATATGAAATGCTTGGGACTCAGTCCACACTCATGCTCATGGAAAAGGGGATTATTGAAATTGCTCCACTCGCATACATGAGAGGCCGTACTTTGGAAAATGCATTCGTTATTTTAGATGAAGCTCAAAATACGACTAAAGTTCAGATGAAAATGTTTTTGACAAGACTTGGATTTGCATCAAAAATGGTAATTACTGGAGATCCATCACAAACTGATTTACCTAAAGGTGCTTCATCTGGTCTTAATCATGCGCTGAGTTTATTAGAAGGGCTTGAAGATGTTAAAATTGTTCAATTTAAAAAAATAGATGTTGTCAGACACCCACTTGTTCAACGCATTCTTGAAAGGTACGAAACAAATGAAAATCCAACTTCATAACCAAACCAAGGAAGACATCAAAGAAATAAAGGATATGCTTCAAAGAATATTTAAACCAATCAAACAAGAAAAAAATATGCAAATTATATTTTTAAACCAAGAAGCAATTCACAAAATGAATATGACTTATAGAAAAATTGATAGACCAACGGATGTTTTAAGTTTCATCAATGATGATTTAGAAGATGATTCATTAGGTGACATTTTCATCTCTATAGAGCAAGCAAGATTACAAGCAAGTGATTATGGACATTCCTTTGAAAGGGAAATCGGATTTTTAGCAGTTCATGGTTATTTGCATCTCTTAGGATATGATCATCATACTGATGAAGAAGAAAAATTAATGATAAAAGAACAAGAACACATTTTGAAAAATGCGAATTTAGAAAGGAACTAACATGAAAAATCTTGAACAAGCACTGATTGCAAGAAGCCGCGCTTACACCCCATATTCAAATTTTAAAGTTGGAGCAGCAATATTATTGAAAGATGGTACTTATATACATGGAGCAAATGTTGAAAATGCTTCATTGGGATTATCTAATTGTGCTGAAAGAAGTGCACTGTTTTCTCTTTATAGCCAAGGTTATAAAAAAGAAGATATCGTATCAATGACAATTGTGGCAAACGATCATGGCCCAGTGTCTCCTTGCGGAGCATGCCGACAGGTTATGCATGAATTGATGCCAAAAGACGCGAAAGTCATTTTAGCGAATACTAAAGGTGAAATCAAAGAAATGACAACAGATAGTTTATTACCTTATGCATTTGTATTAGATGAAAAGCCAAAAGATGAATCATAAATCAGGATTCGTAGCAATTGTTGGTAGACCTAATGTTGGAAAATCCACATTGATTAATGCTTTAATTGGTGAAAAGATTGCCATTATAAGTCCAAAACCACAAACGACAAGAAATCGGATTATGGGTGTTTATTCTAAACCTGATTATCAATTGGTTTTCGTTGATACTCCTGGTATGCACAAAGGAAAAGACTTACTCAATAAATCTATAGATAAAATTGCTGTATCGTCGATTAGTGATGTCGATATGGTCTTATTTGTCGTTGATAGCATCAAAGGAGCAGCTGAAGATCATATCATACAATATTTTAGAGGAATAAAGGTTCCAATTTTTCTAGTAATCAATAAAATTGATCTACTTGATGGCCGCGCAGGTATTGATGAAGTCATCATGACCTATCTTGGTTCTTATGATTATGAAGCATATTTTCCAATATCAGCAAAAGATCATATACATTTAGATAAACTCATTGAAACACTGATTCCTCATTGTCCTGAAGGACCACTCTATTTTCCTGAAGAGATGAAAAGTGATCAAAGTGAAAACCAATTAATGAAAGAATTAATTAGAGAAAAGATTCTTTTTCATACGGAACAGGAAGTTCCTCATTCGGTCGCAGTTGTCATTGAATCCTTAGAAGAAAATGACGAACTCAACACACTGGATGTCTCCGCTTTAATTATTGTTGAACGTGCGACACAAAAACAAATATTAATTGGAAAAGCTGGAGAAAAAATCAAAAAAATTGGAACTGAAGCAAGAAAAGAAATTAATCATCTTTTGAATACGAAAATTCACTTAACCTTGTGGGTTAAGATTAAAAAAGACTGGCGAAATAGACCAAGTGATTTAAAAGCATTTGGATATGGTGATGAAAGCTGATGGAAGGCTTGATTTACAAAGTGCAATCCTATCAAGAGCATGCAAGATTACTATTTGTTTATACACCTAAAGGTAAAAAGACTTTACTTGCTCAAGGTTCGCAAAAACTTAATTCTCAGAACCGAATTTTAGCTCAATATCTCACACAAATAGAATTTAAGGATCAAGACAAAACATTCATTAGGTTATCTGAAGCAAAAATTATTGATGAATTTTCTAAGATTAAAGAAGATTTTAATCAAACGAAACAAGCTGCACTAATGTTAGAAATCATTGATCAATTAGTTGTTGATGCGTATCACCATCAAGAGATATATCAAGAATTAATTGAAGCACTACATACGGATCATTTGGAAATTGCTAGTTTGAGTTTCGCTTTAAAAATATTAAAGCCTCTTGGATACCCCTTAGATTTAAATGCTGATGGTAGAAAAGTTAATGGTGTCAACATTGAAAATGGCGGACTCATTTATCATAATGAGTCAGGCATTATTGATTTAGACATCAAGGAAGCGATTGTTTTACTTAAACTAAATTTCATCCCTTATCAAGAATTGGAGCTCTACGAAGTAGAAACAATTCAAAAAATAAAGGAATTTATTCTAAAATACTATCAGTATCATTTACAAACGACATTAAAAAACTTAAAATAGACATTAAAGGATGTGAAGAACATGGCTACACTAGATCAAATCGTACAATATGCAAAATCAACAGGCTATATCTTTCAAGGAAGTGAGCTTTATGGCGGTCTTGCTAATACTTGGGACTATGGTCCTTTAGGAAGCTTACTTAAGAAAAACATTAAAGATGCCTGGATTAAAAAATTTCAAAGACAAACGCCCTATAACGTCCTTTTAGATAGTTCTATTTTAATGAATAGCGAAGTCTGGAAAGCAAGTGGACATGTTGGTGGTTTTAGCGATCCTTTAACAGAATGTAAAAGTTGTAATCAAAGATTTAGAGCAGATAAATTAATTGAAGAACATGACCCATCTATTTCAGCTGATAGTTGGAGTACTGATCAGATGTATGAGTATTTAGTTGATCATAAAGTCAGTTGTCCAAATTGCGGGAAAAAAGAGTTTTTACCTATTCGCGCATTTAACATGATGTTTCAAACACATCAAGGTGTCGTTTTAGAACAAGCAAATCAAATATATTTGCGTCCTGAAACAGCACAAGGGATATTTATCCAATTTAAAAATATTCAAAGAACAACTAGAAAAAAGGTTCCTTTTGGTGTTTGCCAAATAGGGAAGTCATTTAGAAATGAAATCACTCCAGGTAATTTTATTTTTAGAACTAGAGAATTTGAACAAATGGAATTAGAGTTCTTTTGTAAACCAGGTACTGAAATAGAATGGTTTAATTATTGGAAGAATTTTTGTATGGATTGGTTACTATCTTTAGGTTTAAAAAAAGAAGCACTTGCTTTTGATGACCATAAAATTGAGGCATTAAGCCATTATTCAAATGCAACAACTGATATTCGTTTTCAATTCCCATGGGGATTTGATGAATTATGGGGTATTGCATCAAGAACTGATTATGATCTTAAAGCACATCAAATGCAATCAGGCCAAAATCTTGAGTATTTAGATCCCGAAACGAATGAAAAATATTTGCCTTACGTCATTGAACCATCAGTTGGTGTGGAAAGACTCGTGCTAGCATTTTTAGCGAATGGTTATGATGAAGAAACTCTTGAATCAGGAGATACAAGACAAATATTACATATTCATCCGGCTCTTGCGCCTTATAAAGCTGCTATACTGCCTTTAATGAAGAAAAATCATAGTGAAAAAGCAAAAGAGATATTTAATGAACTTAATCAATATTTTGATGTTGTCTATGACGAAACACAAAATATTGGTAAAAGATATAGAAGACAAGATGCTATAGGGACTTATTTATGCATCACAGTCGATCATGAAACATTTAATGATCATGCTGTGACCGTAAGAAATAGGGATACGATGGTACAAGTTAGAGTTCCTATCGAAGGCTTAAGAAGCTATATTGAAGGAGAAATAAAATTTTAAAAAAAGAAAGTGAAGGCTATTCGTGAAAAAATATCTTATATTGATTATTTTCGTCTTGTCATTAATAATCATGAGTGGCTGTACAAATGCAGAAGAACCAATTATCATACCAACTCCAAATGAACTAACAATTGCAGAAAAAGTTAGTGCAATGTTAGAGGAAATGAGTTTGAATGATAAGGTTGGGCAAATGATTCAAGCAGAAAGAGCATCTATCACACCTGAACAAGTAAAAACTTATGGTATTGGTTCAGTACTTAGTGGAGGTGGAAGTCATCCTACTGCTTATACAGATACTGCTGATGACTGGTATCAAATGTATTTTAGTTATCAACAAAAGGCATTAGAAAGCCCAAGTGAAATTCCTATTATTTATGGCATCGATGCTGTTCATGGTAATAATAATTTATATGGAGCAACAATTTTCCCGCATAACATTGGTCTAGGAGCTGCAAACGATCCCGATTTAATGTATGAAATCGGTATGGCAACAGCCCAAGAAATGAAAGTCACAGGGATTACCTGGACATTCGCACCAGCAGTTAGCGTTGTATCAGATATTTCATGGGGAAGAACCTATGAAGGATTAAGTGAAAATCCAATCATTCACGCGAATCTTGTACAATCTATGGTTTTAGGATTACAAAATGGTGGTGTTAGTGCAACAGCTAAACACTTTGTTGCTGATGGTGGTACATCTGGCGGAATTGATCAAGGAAATGCCATCTTAGATGAACAAATCATTAGAGATATTCATCTTGCCCCATACTTAGAAGCTATTGAAGCTGATGTGGATACAATCATGATTTCATATAGCTCAATTAATGGAGCTAAAATGCACGCTAGTGATTATTGGATCAATGATATTCTAAAAGAAGAATTAGGATTCGATGGATTTATCATTTCTGATTGGAATGCAATCCACCAGTTATCTGGTGAATTTGCAGATCAAATTGTACAATCAGTTAATGCAGGTGTTGATATGCTCATGGAGCCAACAGATTGGCAAGAAGCATATATACAATTACTAAATGCTGTTAATAATAACCGGATTACTCAATCACGTATTGATGATGCAGTAACAAGAATCCTGACGATTAAATATAAAACAGGACTCATGGATAATCCGTTTGACAGATTAGATGTAGAGTCAAATCTTTATACACAAGAGCATAAAGATATTGCTAGAGAAGCAGTTAGAAAATCTCTGGTTTTACTTAAGAATGAAAATAACGCATTACCATTACTTAAAAATGAGAGTATCTATATTACGGGACCTGCGGCAGATCATGTCGGATATATGTGTGGTGGCTGGACAACATTTTGGCAAGGTAATATTGCTCAAGATATTGGCGTAGGTATGAGTATTAAAGATGCAATATCAGATGTTTTAGGTACCCAAAGCATAAATTTAGAGGATTCATGGACAAATGCTGATACTGTGATTGTCGTATTAACCGAAACACCGTATAGTGAAGGTGTTGGTGATAATGACGCACTTACATTAACAACAGGTATGTCACATGCTGATAATCAAGCAGCACTTGATATTGCTTTTCAAGCACAAGCAGCTGGTAAAAATGTTATTGGTATATTGATTTCTGGTAGACCACTTGTTTTAGGAGACTATTTAAATTCATTTGATGCATTTATTGTAGCATGGCTTCCAGGCTCAGAAGGTGGAATTGGTATTGCCGATGTTATATTTGGAGATTATGATTTTACAGGTAAATTATCATTTACATGGCCAAAAGATTTATCACAAATCGGGTATACTTCAACTCAAGCAAATTATAATGAGTCTTATGTGATGTTTCCATTTGGTTATGGATTAAGTTATACATAAAAAATAAAAGAGAAAGGACACATATGGAAAATAAACTCATTTCAGAGATTAATGAGAAGACACCGATTGTTGATTTAGTCAGTGAATTTGTATCATTAGCTAAAAAAGGCAAGAACTATATGGGTCTTTGTCCTTTTCATCAAGAGAAAACACCAAGTTTTTCGGTGTCTCCTGAAAAAAATATCGCAAAATGTATGTCTTGTGGTGAAGGTGGAACACCTATTAATTTTTTTAGAAAGATAAAAAACATATCTTTTGAAGAAGCTGCGCAAATCTTAGCAGATAGAGCAGGTATTGAAATTAAGCAAACAAGAATTAAAAAAGATCCAAACAGTCATTATTATCAATTAATGAATGAGGTCGCATCATTTTACCAATTCAATCTAAAAAATAGTGAAAAGGGTCAAGTAGCACTTAAATACTTATATAACCGTCAAATGACGGATGATTTAATCGATCATTTTAAGATTGGGTACGCACCAAGCCATGGACAAACACTTTATCAAGTGCTAAAGGATAAAAAATACGCTGTTAGTGATATGATATTACTTGGTGTTGTTAAACAATCTGATGATGGATCATATTATGATTTATTTAGTGATCGCGTCATTTTCCCGATTACGAACCCAAAAGGTGAAGTTGTTGGCCTAAGTGGTAGAACACTCAATCCAAAGGATTTAGTTAAATATGTAAACAGCCCTGAGACTGTAATCTTTAAAAAGGGATACCTTTTATATCACCTTAATGAGGCATTAAGTGATATTAGAATGAGTAAACAAGTTGTTTTATATGAAGGATTCTTTGATGTGATTAGTTCGTATTCAGCAGGCGTTAAAAATGGTATAGCAACCATGGGAACTGCGCTGACATCCAATCAAGCTAGGCTCATCAAAAATGTTACTCAATCTGTGATTGTTGCCTATGACGGCGATTCTGCTGGACTTAAAGCAATTGATCATGCGATTCCTGTATTGGAACGAGCACAGTTAAAAGTTGAAGTTTTAACCATTCCAGAGAAAATGGACCCAGATGACTTTGTAAAAGCGTACGGACCTGAAAAATTCGAAATGTTATTTGGTGAATTCACCAAAGATGCATATGCATTTAGATATGATTATTATAAAATTGGGAAAAATTTGAAAGATGC
The DNA here is from genome assembly GCA_964553665.1 of uncultured Mariniplasma sp. GTDB lineage: Bacteria > Bacillota_I > Bacilli_A > Acholeplasmatales > Acholeplasmataceae > Peloplasma. The sequence goes on from CAZKLF010000006.1 coordinate 10,793, forward strand.
TAACGATATGAAGGCATTCAAAAAACAAGTGATGACCATGATTCAATCTTCTGATGCAAGTATTCGTGGATTTTATGTTCAAAAACTAGCTCATGATTTAAATATTCCAATTGAGTCTTTAGAGATTAGACGAAAAGGTCCTTTTAAGGAACCAGTGATTCCTAAAATTGAAAAACTTAAAATGCTTGATAGACACGCAAAAGCTGAACGCTATTTGATCTTCGCGATGCTTAGATCAAAAAAAGTTGCGGAAGTCGTGATTAAGAATTTGAAGCAGACAGACTTTGCGGAACCACTTGCAGCTGATATCAGATTAAAAATAGAAACATATTATGAGGAACATACTGAACTTACTTTAGAAGATTTCCTTGATCAATTAACAGGTGATCAACGAACTTATATGGAAACAGTGTTGCTTACAGATATGTTTTGGACAAAGAAGATCGAGATATCTAAAGAAGAAGTTGATATTTACATCAATCAGATTAAAGAGGCTAATCTTAAAAGAAGACTTGAGTACTTAAAAGGTAAGATAGCAAATGAAGATAATGTGAGCAATATCCTGATTAACGAAAGAGATCAGATCATTGTTCAATTGAAGCATAAAAAATAGGAGGTATTTTGTGGAAAGAAAAAAAGTTATTGCACAACTAGTAAAAAAAGCAGGAAAAGAAAAATATTTGAGATTAGAGGACATACTACCATTTGCAAAACCAGGTAGTGAAGCATTTTTTAATATTGAAAGAGAATTACTTGATAATGATGTTGACATCCTTCTTCCTGAAGATCTTGAAGAAGAAGGAACTGAACTATCATCTGCTGGACTTGATATTGAAGAAGATGATGATGCTGGTTTTAGTATAGAAGAAGATGGACCAGATGATTTATCACTTTCTGGATTAGAAGTCGAAGAAGAAGAACTCATTAACATTGAAACGATTGCATCTACTATTAAAATTGATGATCCAGTGAGAATGTATCTTAAGGAAATTGGTCAAATTCCATTATTAAATCATGAAGAGGAAAAGAAGTATGCAGTCTTAGTATCTAACGGACGTTATGCTAAGGAACAACTAGATGAAATCAACAACGGAAACTTAATGCTTCCAGATAAAGATATTGAAGAACTTAGAGTAGTCCTTGAACGTGCACAAATTGCTAAAAACAAACTTGTAGAGGCAAATTACCGTCTTGTTGTTTCAATTGCTAAAAGATACGTTGGAAGAGGACTATTATTCTTAGATCTTATTCAAGAAGGCAACATGGGATTAATGCGCGCAGTTGATAAGTTTGATTACGAAAAAGGATTTAAATTTTCTACTTATGCAACATGGTGGATTAGACAAGCGATTACTAGAGCTGTTGCTGATCAAGCAAGAACAATTCGTATTCCAGTTCATATGGTAGAAACAATTAATAAGATGATTCGTATTCAAAGACAACTTATTCAAGATTTGGGTAGAGAGCCTTCTTTAGAGGAAATTGCTCAAAAAATGGGTATCACTGCCGAAAAAGTTCAAAATATACAACGTATAGCAAAAGAACCTATTTCCTTGGAAGCACATGTTGGTGAAGAGGAAGATTCATCATTAGGCGATTTTATATCTGATCCTAATGCGCTCACCCCTCATGAATTTATGCTACAAGAAATGGTAAGACAAACACTTGATGAAGTCTTAGAAACATTAACAGACCGCGAAGAAAAAGTTTTAAGACTAAGATATGGTCTATTTGATGGCAAGAATCATACACTTGAAGAAGTAGGACGTGAATTTGGTGTTACACGTGAACGTATCCGCCAAATTGAAGCTAAAGCTTTAAGAAAATTAAGAAGTCCATCACGTCAAAACAAATTGCGCGAATTTTATTATGGCAAGAAGTAAGAGAATACAATACTTAGCTGAATTATCTAAAGGATTTGATAAAGTGTTAGATATTGGAACAGATCATGGATTTGTTCTAGAAATCGCATTTGAAAATCATTGGATAAAGAGTGCAATAGCGAGTGATTTAAGAGAAAAACCACTCAATCAAGCAAGAGAGCATTTGCGTGAGTATCCAGTTGATTATGTTATCTCTGATGGATTTGAAAATATCAAGCAAGATTTTGATTTAGCGATTATCGCAGGTATGGGAGCATATTTGATTACGGATATTTTAGATCATGCACCATTAGGAAATCAAACATATTTGCTTCAAGCTAACGAAAAAATTGAAATACTAAGAGATTATTTAGTAACACATGGGTTTATGATCATGGATGAGTACATCACCTTTGATAAATTCTTCTATGTGATTTTAAAGGTAAAAAGAGGTCAAATGGTATTAAGTGATGAAGACTTATATTTAGGTCCAAAACTTAAACATAAATCTGAAGCTTTACCTTATTATGAAAAAAAAGCGAGTCAAATTGCTAAAATATTACCGAAAACTGATAAAAATCGTCAAGAAACACTTGAAAAAATGCTAAAAATCTACAAAAATATTTGAATGTGATAAAATCAAAGTAGATAAAGGCACCTTGACATACATTTGTATGCAGCTAAGATCAGGAACAACTTTTTATGATGTTGCCAAAGGAGATTAAAATAATGAAAGAATATCAGAAGTATCAAAAATTAGATAGAGCTTTACAAGTTTTCAGAAGAAGCGGTATTTATAAGAGGTCAGAAACCGAATTAAGTAATGCGGATATTATGGTTATGTTTTGTGTTGCATTTTGTGATTTATACCAAAAAATTAAATTAACTGATGTTGCGCAAACACTTAGAGTCACTCTACCTGCAATTACACATAAGGTTAACGAACTTGTTGAAAAAAAATACTTAATTAAAGAAAATTCCCCTAAAGACTTAAGAGTCACATACATTAAACTAACACCAGAAGGCAAGGAATACGTAGAAACCATTAAGGAAGAATACTATCGTCCTATTAAAGTTCTTACGAGAAATCTTGGTGAAGAAGATACACAAACGCTTATGCGCATCTTAGATAAAATTAGTCAAATGGGAAAGATTGCTTAATCTTTCCCTTTTTTTCTAAACATACATAAAATATTATTTAATAGTTAATTCATTTGATGTGAAAATGCGCTTTACATTCGGCTTCGATTAGGTTATAATAGTCATTGCCGACTTATGTGTTTCAATAGCTCAGCTGGATAGAGCAACGGCCTTCTAAGCCGTCGGTCGGGGGTTCGAATCCCTCTTGAAACGCCACTTAATAATTTACCCCGTACATCGGGGTTTTTATTTTATTAAAGATGTTGTATATGAAATAGTATAAAAAAAGAGTAATCCAATTTGGGTTACTCTTCATTTTCTATATTAAAGTATTTGATCAAATAATTAGCAATACCATCTTCATCATGTGTATCCTTTGTTACATCTTTACAAACCGCTTTAACCTCATCTACGCCATTTATCATAGCAATCCCAAGATGAGCATCTCTAATCATTTCAACATCATTGACACCATCACCAAAAGCAATTAATTGTTCTTTTTTCATACCATAATAGTCTAATAGATAGGTTAATGCTGATGACTTAGAAATATGCTTAAGATATATCTCATATAATGCATATCCGTTATCAACACCCCATAGACGGTGAGATAGCGTATCACCAAATGCAGAGTCGACATATTTTTCTAATTTATCCATGTATTTTTCATAAATGAGATAAACAAGACCTGTAGGTTCAATCGTTAAATCAGAAAACTCACATTCAACAATATTTTCACTACTCATACCACTAAAATACTCTTCAAGTTTTTTATTATACTTATATGCATAAACAACATGATTATCACTGAAAAAAGCAGAAAAGATAAATGCTTTAGTATTTCTAAATAGTTCGTGAACAACTGGTAAAGGTAGATAAGTCTTTTGAGTAGCAAAAGAAGGATCCGTTGGATTTGATATCGATCCACCATTATCAGTGATTAGTGCAGTATCTAAACCGATTTGCTGGTACTTAGGAATTGCACCTTCAAAAGGTCTACCTGTAGCCAAAACAACGATATGTCCATCTTGTTTTAATTTATTGAGAACCCGTATTGATTTTTCTGTTAATTGACCTTGCTTGTTTAATAGTGATCCATCAAGATCACATGCGATTAAATATTTCATTTGATTACCTCGTGTTTTATTATCTCATAAATAAAAAGATTTGCAAGTCATTAAACGTATTGTTTTTGTCAATTATAAGAAAAAAAGATATACAAAGTATACCTTTAATTTAATTGAGGAGTAGTGAATTTAAATGATGTAACGCCACCTGAGCTACCTTCAGCAGCTCCAACTACTGATGGTATTGCATAACTGTAAAATAAATCAGGATCAAGTGAATTATTTGGAATAACATCATTTTTTAAAGCTAACTTGCCTGTTGCATAAACGCCTCCAGTGATTGTAGTCGAACGTTGGCTAGATGCGAAATTTACACTCATAAAGTATCCATAACCGGTGATGCTCTTACCTAAAGTTACATCCTTTTCAGTAAAGATGAAACTAGGTCTTGAAATCGTGCCTAGGCTTGTTCCATCTGCGATACTCACATCATCACTAGCGTATATAGTAGCATATATATGTTGGATTGTCTTTCTACCATCATCAAAAATAAACCTTCCATTGACAATCACATTCCCAGTAATTGTACTATTACCATTCATCGTTAGATCACCATCAATTACAAGTAGGTAATCATTTGTTATGGTGAGATTTTTATCAGCGGGTATTTCCACATTTCCATCAATATAATAATGCAATCCTACTGTTGGATTCGGTTGATTTTCTAGAGAAGAAGCGAAATATGTTTGATAGCCATTATTTGCTTGTGCTAAGGTTTTAACATATGTAACAACCGATTGAATATCAGTGAATGTTTCATTTACCGATATCGATGGAAAATTTTGAGTCATATAAGTGGGAAAATAAGCAGAAATTAAACTTCCAGGAGTAATCATTGGGTCTAATATAAAATTGGTTTCAGTACCAGTATTTCGGAAAATTAAATCATAAGTGTCAGCATCTGATGCAGATCCAGTTATATAACTTGTAACATTCCTAGAAGAGGTCACCATTGAACTTATTGTATAAACTGTATCACTATAAGTTTCAATTGTTACACCCATATAAGTTTCAAGATTAGATAAGTATGTAGGATCAAGATTTTCATCTCTTACGATGATTTTTGCTGTTGCATCAACTGCTTGAACAGCATTGGCATATGCTTCAGTACGCTCAAAACTCATTTTAACAAGATTTGCTTGAGCTACAGCGTAAGTCAGAAGAGTCGCCCCTATAGCCAACACAAAAGCAGCAATACCAAGTACTGTTGGTAAACCTAGACCTTTTTTGTTAAGTTTGAATATCATCGTCTCACCCTTTCTTAATTATCCTACTGGGATTGCCTGTATTGTAAAACTATAAGATGTAGTAAATGCGAATATTTTTCCATTACTAGCGGTTAATTCAAGTGTTATTAAAAAATATAATTGTGATAAGTTTTCAACTAATTCTATAGTGCTTCCGGATCCAACTATAAACTCTCCCGTATCTATAGCAACATCATCAATCAATACTTGATCTTTAGTGATTTGAATGCTATGTGTTAGAGCAGTACTATATGTTGTTAGTACAATAGTTTCAAGAACTGGATCAAATTCATACATAAATTCTTTTTGAAAAGTGACACAATTGTTTCCACAGGCTTTATAGTCTGTTGGACTGAATTCAATCAGGTTATCTTTGATTTCACGATCTATTAATAATCCTTGACTATTTGCTGCTGAGTTAAGCTCTATTCGGGCACTTGCGTTATTAATTAAAGAAAGCACTGTTGCCACAAGAGATAGCATTAAGCCAAAAATAACTATAGCACCTAATAATTCAATAAGTGTTACGCCACGTTTACTCATAAATAATACCTTCAATCGTTAGGAATCTATGAGGATAATATTCTATGACAATTTCAAAGTGTACAATTTGATAGAAGCCTGATTCAGTTGTTGGGGCTAAAAAGATGAGTGTCATTGTATCATCATATACTCTACCATTTGATTCATATTGGAAAATAGCACAATCAAAGGGAGTATTTAAAGAAACACAGGTTGTAGAAGTTACAATAACTGATTCTCCGTTTTGCCACGATATTATGTCATCATATGCATTGTTATAAACGAGATCATCTCTGATTCTTGAAGCAACTTCAGTTGCTACAATACGTTCATTCGTAGCTTCTGTTTGGTTTCTAACATTGATGACAATAGAAACTGCAGTTGTTAGAATTAAAGAGATGATAAAAACAGAAGCGACTGCTTCTAAGATGCTAAAACCACGTTGATTAAGTTTCTGTCTCATACAGTCACCCCTTTCTTCTACACCTCCATTATATTATAAATTTTGGTTTTCGTTTCATTAAAAGGGTCGCTATTACCTTAAGATTACCTTAATTTCAAGAAAAGCTACACTTTTGAACCATACATTTGGTATAATATTGATAAATAGAGGTGATGGAATTGAACAAGTTCAAACAATTATTTAATCGGAATATATATTTCATGATCACACTCATTGTTTTACTATTATCCATAACTTTTGCGAGTCTAACACTTGCAATTTTTAGTTTTGGTAACTCAGTAGACCAAACAAGTTTGGGTTTTATATATTTGGGGGATTCTGAAGAAGAACAATATAGTTCAGTCATTAATAATCAAATAGTTTCATGGAAAGCTAATGCAGATTATAGAATACAATATCAAGACTATACGTTTGCGATTGATTTAAGTATGATTGACTTGGATTTAGAAAAAACATTAAGCCACATCGAAAAAGATCAAGAGAATCAAGCTTATTTTGAAGTCTCTAATGATAATTATTTAGCAATTCAAAACGATATTGAAACCGAATTTACAGATGCAGTTATTACAACATTTGATATGGATTCGTTTATTACAAGACTATTAATTGATGTTTCTGAACTTAGAAATAGGAAAGTATATGAACTATCAGAGTTTTTAGCACCTCAATTAGCAAGTGCTGTTTTACATGAAGTTCAAGTTAATCAGATTTTAGCTGATGATGTTAATCAAGTCATTGCAGAAGTTCAAACATTTGCAATTGATGCGAATTCAAGGTTCTCTCTTCTTGAAAAACTTGGTGACCTTTCTTTAACTAATGAACAACTCAGTATTATTGCATCAGCTTTGCAAGCTGTATCACTAGAAACTCACTTTAATGGATTTATTTTTGAACAAAATTACACACTTCCTAGTTGGGCGTTAAGTGGCCAAAATGTACGCATATTAAGAGTAAATGAATTTGATTTCACATTTTTTAATCAATGTGACATGAATTATGAAGTGAGCATTGAAAAAGTCAATGCAACAACGCTTAATTTTAAATTAATTGGATATCCATTTATTACAACATATGAAACAACATCTGTTTTTCAAGTGGCAATCCCATTTCAAACGATATATGTCCAAGATGATGATCTTGATGAATTTACACCAGGTGTCATCATAACTGAAACAGATACAGAATATATATATCAATTACTCATTCAAGCTGGTGTTCCAGGACAAGTTACTTTTTACATGAGAAGCGGAACAAGACCAGGCGGAATAGTAACAACAACTAGATTATTTGATGAGCAGATGCTTCCAACACAGGCTATTTATTACCAAAATATCGTTGATAAGGTGGTTATCTAATATGGCGCATAAACGAATAGGTGACATTTTAATTCAAGAAAAAGTAATTACACAAGCCCAACTTAAACAAGCTTTAGAACAAAAGGAAAAAGAAGAACGTTTAGGCGAAACATTTGTTCGTTTAGAGCTTGTTACTGAGATGCAAATCTTAAAAGCATTAGAAGACTCTACGGGCGTGCAGCGTGTATCACTCGCAAATTTTACGATCGATGAACATGTTTTAACGATGGTTGATGAAACTTTTTGCCGAAGAAATGTAATTATCCCGCTTCGTATTGAAGGAAATAAAATACTATTTGCTACATATGATCCTTTAGATTTCGCGGTCATAGAAGAATTGAGAATGATGACTGGACATCGTCCTAAAGCTTATTCTGCACCTAAAAACGATATATTAACACAAATAGAAAAATATTATGGGTTTACTAGAACTCTTGAAGCGTTAGGTGTTAAACAAAGTATTATTAGCGAAGAAATTGTAGAAGAAGATGACGGACTTGATGATACACCTATGGTTAAACTAGTAAATCAGATTTTAACCTCAGCTGTTTTTCAAAGAGCTAGTGATATTCATATCGATCCTATGGATGATAAGGTCCTCGTAAGATATAGAGTTGATGGCGTTTTAGATGTTGTTCGTGAATTCCCAACTAAAATTCATCATCAGATGATTAGTAGAATCAAAGTTATGTCTGGCATGGATATTACTGAAACAAGAGTTCCTCAAGATGGACGCATTCAAACACTTATTCAACAAAAGAATATTGATCTGCGTATTTCAACATTACCTACGGTACGCGGTGAAAAGATAGTTATGCGTATTTTAGATTTATCTGGTGCTATGAACAAAATAACTGCTATAGGCCTAGATAAAAAGGAAGAGAAACAAGTTAGAGAGATGATTTCTCAACCAAACGGTATCGTTTTGGTTAGTGGTCCAACTGGTTCAGGTAAAACCACATCGCTTTATGCTTTTTTAAATGAACTCAATAAACCAAATGTAAACATCGTAACAGTTGAAGACCCTGTCGAAATCAAAATGGCTGGCGTTAATCAAGTACAGGTCCATCCTGAAGTAAACTTGACATTTGCTACTGCTTTACGCTCAATTTTAAGACAAGATCCAAATATTATTATGATTGGTGAGATTCGCGATGTCGAAACTGCTGAAATCTCAATAAGAGCATCTTTAACAGGACATTTAGTATTATCGACAATTCATACGAATGATGCAATCAAAACGATTACACGGTTACTTGATATGGAAATAGAACCATTTTTAATCGCATCATCACTTTCTGGTGTTGTTTCTCAAAGATTAGTAAGAAGACTATGCACTGAATGTAGTTATGAGGAAGCACCTAATCAAATTGAAGCTGAGATATTCAAAGCCCATCACATGGATGTCAAACATGTCAAACGTGCACAAGGGTGCCCATCATGTAACTATAAAGGATATGCTGGCCGTGTAGGTGTTTTTGAGGTCCTTCAAATCTCTAAAGATATGCAAACGCTCATTGCTGAAAATGCAGGATTAGCTGCGCTTGAAGCTCAAGCTAAAAAAGATGGTATGAAAACTATTTTAGAATCAGGGTTACAAAAGGTCAAAGATGGTGTAACAACGTTAGAAGAAGTCTTAAAAGTCACGACAGAGTAGGAGGAAATTCAATTGGAGCTCCGCAATTTTAAATATATGGCAACTAATGCTGATGGAAAACAAGTTCGGGGTCGTATTGAGGCTCTGAACCGAAGTGTCTGTCTTAAGTATTTACAAACAAAAAACTATAAAGTCTCATCGGTTAAAGAGTATAAGAGTATTATTTCAAAGCTTGATCGTATTTCTTTTGGTAGCAGTTTAAAATCTAAACAACTTATTTTCTTTTTAAAACAACTAGGGTCTTTACTTAAAGCAGGTGTTAATATTGTTCAAGCCTTAGAACTTCTAAGTCTTCAACAAGACAATAGAGTACACAGAAAACTATATTTTGAATTGTATCAACAACTATATAATGGCTTTTCCTTTTCAAAGGCACTATCAAGAAGACCAAAAGAATTTCCTAATCTTTTAGTCCAAATGATTGAAGTTGGTGAATTGTCTGGGAATCTACCAGATGCAGTTATTGATATGGCGAATTATTATGAAAAACAAATAAAGATTAGTAATGATATTAAAGGTGCCATTCGGATGCCTGTAATATACCTTATTGCAACTTTATTAATTGCCGCAGGTATGTTAATCTTTGTTTTTCCTAATATAACTGATTTATTTTTATCGTTTGAAGATGCAGAATTACCAGGAATCACTCAATTTTTTCTTGATGCGGGTAATTTTACAGCAAACTATGCTCTATTTATATTTGGTGGTTTGGCAATATTAGTTTTAACAATATGGGGGCTAAACAGATATGTGAAGTCAGTGCACCGTGCATTTACGGTAATGATGCTTAAATTTCCAATCGTTGGACCATTACTTCAAATGAACAACCAAATCATGATAGCAAATTCTCTTTCACAAATGCTTTCAAATGGAATCAACTCACTTAAAGCACTTCAAACAATACGTAATTTTATTAAAAATACTGTATATAGAGAGCTATTAACAAAAACAATCAATTATATTGAAGACGGCAAACCATTTTCTAAATCGTTTACCGAAAGTCCATTTATAGATCCGATTATGTCAAAAATGATTGCAACAGGTGAAAGAACTGGAGATATTCCTAAACTTATGGAAAATCTAGCCGGTTATTATAATGGTGTATCAGAACTTAAAGTAGCTCAGATTAAAAATGCTATTCAGCCAATACTTCTAATCATCGTATATTTAATGGTTGGTGTAATGATATTGGCAATTATGATGCCGATGCTTTCATTAGGTAGTCAAATCTAAGTATTAAGAAATTCTTAAATCAACATTAAGTTAGTTGACAATTAAAAATGATATGATAAAATTATACCAATAGATAAGGGAAATCATAAGGAGGAAAAAAATTATGACTCGAATTCTTAAAAATAAAAAAGGTGTTACATTAGTTGAATTATTAGCAGTAATTGTTATATTGGGTATCATTGCAGCAATCGCTGTACCTACCATCGGTGGATTAATTGAAAGACAAAGAGTTAATGCAGCAGAAGCTACATATGACACAATCGTTGATGCAGCAGTATTATATGCTGACGGAAGTGCAACAGTCTTTACTTTACAAGATATCGAAGATGATGATTTCGTAGATCTTAAAGACAATGTGTATTCATTGACTACAGGTGGTGTAAATCAAACATCAGCAATTTATGTTAAAGTTGTCGGTTCGACTGTGACGTTCTATAGTGATGCGGGAGCTGCGACCGGATCAAATGTTTACATCAACACGTATTTAGTATACACAACATAGACTTAACAAATTGAATTAAGAGGTTTTCACTCTGTGAGACCTCTTTTTTATATATATCCATTAAAACTGCTATTGTTAGAAAATTAAAAACAATGTATAATAGTAGGGAGGAGATGTACTTAATCTTTTGATTAAGTGCAATATTGTTTATGATATGGGTGTACTTACCATTTATTTTCATATTAGGGGCATTATTGACATCTTTTTTTCAGTTGGTTGCTTTAAGACTCCCCATCCAAGAATCAATTAATGGGAGGAGCTATTGCCCTCATTGTCACCATCAATTGCGTTTTATAGATATCCTTCCAATTTTCGGATTTCTTATAAACAAAGGCAGATGTCATTTCTGCAAACTTCCAATTCCGATTTCTCATTTATTATTGGAAATTGTAGGTGGCGGATTATTTGTTTTCAGTTATTTAATGATTGGTTTTGAATTAGAACTTATTATTGTTATTGTTATGATTTCTGTGTTCCTTATTGAGTCAATAAGTGATAGCCAGTATATGATCGTGATTGATAAGATATGGATGATTGGAATTGTGCCAATCATTATCATTAGAATTATACAAGGTGATTTTCTTAAATATGCATTATCTAGCTTTATATTATTTGCTATTTTATATTTATTTGCTTATCTAGGTAAAAAGATTTATCATAAGGAAGCATTTGGTGGCGGAGATGTAAAAATCTATATCTTTATTGGTTTTTGTTTAACATATGCTCTAGGCATATTATCATTATTTTTAGCCTCGCTATTTGGTTTAATATATGGTGTAATTAGAAGACAAAAAGCAAATACCGAAATCGCATTAATACCTTTTATATTCGTGGGGGTTTTAGTTTCTTATTTTTATGGAGAAATAATGATTAATTGGTATTTAAATCTATTAGGAGTGTGATGTTTCATGATGGTTCGAAAAGGTGAGGTAAATATTTTCATTACTGATGAATTTATTGGCATTTATCAACAGTCAATAAACAAGAAAGTAGCATCAAAAAATGTCGTTATCGAACTTGAAAAACAAATTGTTGAAAATGGATATATTGTTGATCCAGAAGCACTGTTCTTAAAACTTAAAACATCTTTTAAACAAAATAACATTAAGCCAAAGAGCATCAACATGATTATTCACGATCAAAATTTGCTCATTCGTGAATTCATTATAAACAAGGAAGATCTTCAAAGGAAGAGCATTCCTAATTTTATCGATGGACAAAAAGGTAAATCTATTCATTTTCCTTTTGATGAAGCGAATATCACCTACTTTACAAAATCAGAAGATGAACAAACAATTACAGCTGTTGTTGTGATTACTGATCAAAAATTATTACATGATTATCATGATGTATTTGATCGTTTGGGCATTAGGTTTTGTTCATTTAATATAACATCTAGAGTTTTATACAGACTATATAATAGTGAAAAAAATCTTGATTTTGATCAAACCATGTTTGTCACATTATTTAATAATATGATTACAATTAATGTCTTAGAAAAAGGTATTCCTGTATTCGGTATGATAGAAGAATTTGATGGTACAGCAAACCAATACTATACAATGGTTGAAAACTATATTGAACGCGTTGCTAATTATTATAAATACAATATAAAAAAAGGTGCTGTTGAATTATCTGATATAGTCCTGTTTAATTTCACAACGCAACTTACAGATCAGCATTTAAAAGAAAAAATTAAACCTGAAATAGAGAAAGTTAACCTTACTATCTATGAATCTGAAATAGAATCAAATTTGATTGGAGATGAATCAGGATTTGGTATTTTGGCATATGCAGGAAGCATTGTTAAAGAATCAAATCAGAAACAAATCTTTAATTTCACATTAGATAGAGTGAATAAACTAAATAGAGTGGCAAATTATTTGATGGTTGTATCATTTGCTATCTTTTCTGGAGTTGCACTTATTTATATACCTTTCTTAACGTTTAAAGATGACATTAATAATCAAATCAATGTGAATAATATTTTAGAACATCAGCTTGAAGTGTTAATAGAAGATACACCAGATACTGAACCTGTGGATGTTGTGCAATCTCAATACAGCGATGCGTATGAATTTTTGATTGATAAAGCCATCAACCCTTCTGTTTATTTTACTAATTTACTAAGTAAACTTAATGGAAGTTTAGCTGTTGAACGCTATACGTTAAATTCAGTTGATCAAGAAATCACTGTTAGAGTATCAGCAACTTCAGAAGCTGAACTATCTGAATATTTGATTATCATTTATGAATCTTATGGTGTGACAACAGAAGCAGATGATTTAAGATGGATGGTCTCCCGTCCTGTAGGATATGTTATTTCAAGCTTATTGATGGAGGTGACGATTACATATGCGTAAAACAAATGTATTTGGACGCAAAGTCAATCAAGCCAAAACACTTTATCTGATTATCTTTGTATTTATTGCTGTTTTAGCAGGTTATTATCTTATTCAGCAAGTGCAATCTAAGAGACTATTGGAATTAGAACAACAACAAATCGTATTGCAAAATCAAATAGATGATTTGCTTGAAACATCACAAACTGACACCTATTATGAAATTAGTCAAATTATTCAGTATTTGCCAAATAGTTATAATCGATTAAGTATCGTTAATGAAGTAGCATTTGTTAGAGATCTCTCCGGACTTACTCTGGCAACTAATTATGGATTAACGTTTGAAGAATCAGCCGATTCGCCGTTTGAAGAAAGTTTACCTGAAACCCTTCAATTTACTAAAATAGCATTAACGATGACAATTGATACACCTGAACTTATTTTAGACTTTATAGATAACTTATTAGATCAAGATTTAATTTATTATATTGATACAATCAACGTCACATATGCATCAGGTAATGCAGTTGTCCAGATGACCATATACACATTTTATAATGATGTGAATATCGCTTAAATTCTTAAAAATGCAAAGAGCAGAACATACTGCTCTTTTTTTATCTGATTATTTATAATCAAACCGGCTTTATGTTATTTAATAACCATGATATAATATTTTATAGGGAGGAAATTGAAAATGTACATTTTTTTTACAATAGGACCTATTGAATTTGATTTAGGCACATTAATTAGTTTTATCATCGGCGTCAGTTTCGGTTTTTTGTTATTACTCCTTATTTATTTATATGCAGTTTTAAAAAGCATGAATAAGAGTTTAAAGCTAAGAAGTGTTGACGAGCAGGATATTGATGAGGAAGAAATAAAGATGCTCATTAAAGATGCTCAAAAACAATTTAAAGATAAAGAAGAAAGAGAAGCAAAAGGTTATCCAAAATATTTATTAGAAATTATCAGAGAATTATCGGTTGACATTGCAAAGAAATTTTATCCAAAATCGAAATATCCATATTTAGAGTTAACCGTTGATGAATCATTAAGACTGAATCATTATGTTACCGATAGACTTGAAGAGCTCTTAAGCGGAAGAATATTAAGATTGACAAGAGGTTTGACATTAACTAAGATTGTTGAAATGAATGATACGAAATCTAAAATTGAGAATAACGCACTTGTCAAAACGGCTAAAAAATATAAAAATGTTGCTAAAACTACATTGGCTGTAATCAATGCTGTGAATCCTGTTTGGTGGTTTAGAAAGTTAACCAAGGAGATTGCCGTAAACAAAGTTATGATTCGCATAGGGATGACATTAATTGCAATCACGGGAGAAGAAACATATAAGATATATAGTAAAAAAGTATTTGATGTTGAAAAGACAATTGATACTGGAGTAGATGCGATTTACGAAGAATTAAATAAAGATTTAAAGGATGCAGGTGAAGAATAATGAGAAAACAAAAAGAAGCAGCACAACTCAATATTGAAGTACCACCTTTCGTCATTTTTCAATTTGCTAAGATTGAAGGTATACGAGAAAAAGATGTTTACAAGAAGAGTCATTTTGTGTCTCCTATTTTTGGACGAAGTGTTAAAGATGTCGTTACTGTGCCATTTTCTGTTAAGAATACTGGCGATACAACACGTCGTTTTGATGCCTTTAGAACAAAATCCAAGTTAAGTGCAGAAGATGCTAAACAAAAGTATGGAACAAAATATTATGAGTTTACCAACATTATCAGTAACAAGACACGTACTGAATATTTTGGTGAATCTAGTTATGTTCCTACAGATGAAAAAGAAAAAGAAGAAATTAAAGAAAGAAAAATTATAGAACCGATTTCTAAGAGTCATCGCCAAGCACATCACAAGGAACCAATTCCTTTTAAAACAACGCCTCCTATAAAGCGTGTAGCTAGCGTAGAACCTGTGATGGAAGAAAAGAAATCAGAAAGAGAACCATTTGTTGAAACATATCAAAGAAGAACGCCAGTTCGAAATCAAGATATTGTTTCATCAGATTTTGGATCTGCACCAACAACTGAACCAGATTATCTTTCACAAGATCCAGCTACTATAAAATATAATGAACCAGTTTATCAATATCCATCTATTAAGCTATTTAGTAAAAAAGATAGAGACCTAAATGAAAAACCACAATGGCTTTTGGATCAAATAGATGTTATCAATGCGACAATGCAGCAATTCGGTATTGAAGGTGAAGTTAACGGAAGCGTTAAAGGTCCCACAGTTACCAGATATGAAATTGCACTTGAACCAGGTGTCAATGTTAAGCGTATCTTAGGTATTCAAGATAATCTTATGATGAACTTAGCTTCGAAATCATTACGTATTGAAGCTCCAATCCCTGGGAAACCATACGTTGGACTAGAAGTTCCAAATGCTAAACCTGAGATTGTTGCTTTTGGGAATGTTGTTGACACGAAAGAATTCATGGATGATCATGATCATCCATTAAAGATTGCTTTAGGAGTCGATATTGACGGACAAAATATTTATGCAGATATTCAATCAATGCCTCATGGACTCATTGCTGGAGCAACTAATTCTGGTAAAAGTGTTTGTGTGAATACCGTTTTAGTTAGTTTATTGTTAAAAAATAGACCAGAAGATTTAAAACTTATTCTTATCGATCCTAAAATGGTTGAACTTACACCATATAACGATTTACCTCATTTAGTTACGCCTGTCATCACTGACGCTAAAATGGCAGCAGCTGCACTTAATTGGGCAGTGAATGAGATGGAACAACGTTATCAAAAATTCGCAAATAGCAGAAGTAGAGATATTAGATCATTTAACGATAATGTCAAACGAGGGCTTGTTGAATTAGATAAGATGCCATATATTGTTATTGTCATCGATGAGTTGGCCGATTTAATGATGGTTGCTGCACATGATGTAGAAGATTCAATTCAAAGACTTACTCAAAAAGCAAGAGCTGCAGGTATCCATTTACTCGTTGCTACACAAAGACCAACAACTGATGTTGTTAAAGGAACAATTAAATCGAATATTCCTGTACGCATAGCCTTTAAGGTTGCATCATTTGTCGATTCAACGACAATTTTAGATGGTGCAGGTGCTGAAACACTACTCGGTAAAGGAGATATGCTCTTTAAGCGTTCAGACCGTCCACATCGCCTTCAGGGTGCTTATATACCTGATAGTGAAATCTATGCAGTTACCGATTTTATTAGAAATCAATATAAACCACAATATATTTTCGAACACGACTCTTTGAAGCAGCAAGCAAGAATGCGTGAAGTTGCAAGCGATGAATTATTTGAAGATGTAGCATACTTCGTTGTTCAATCGGGTAATGCATCGATTAATAGTATTCAAAAGGAATTTGAAATAGGATTTAATAGAGCACAAAAACTAGTTGAAATGCTCGAAGAATATCAAATAGTTTCACAAAGTCAAGGAACAAAGGCAAGAGAAGTATTAGTTTCTATTAGTGAACTAAAAACAATTCTTGGACACGATTGATAAAAATTAAGGATGATGATATGACATTAAAGAAAGCCTACAAAACATTGATACTTACAGTTCTTCTTATGATGCTATCTGTCGTCCTTTATGCATACCATGTAACTAAACTTTCTCTAAGATGGGGGATTATAGGGTTAACGGTTGCTGCTATTGTGTCAATCTTTTCTATTATATTAAGTATTCATCAAGCAAAACATCGAAAAGATGTGAAACTTGGATTTTGGTCTACTCACCGTTTTGAAATATTAGATTGGCTAACCTTTCTATCTCTTTCATTGATGGTGATTTTTATGGTTTTCACATTTGCTTTCCTACCTTCTGATGTCCAGCAAAACTCAATGTATCCAACGCTCAAACCAGGAGAACGTATCATTATTAATCATTTTCAATATGTTCCTGAAAGAGGAGATGTAATCATCGTTGAAATTACTAAGGATTCCTATCCTTTAGTTTCTTCAGATAAGTATATAGAAAGAGATTCCGCAGGAAGAATTACTGCAACACACGATAAAATATATTTTGTGAAAAGATTAATAGGTCTTCCTGGTGATTTAGTCGATTTTGTTATTGATCCTTCGAATCCGAATCAATCTTTTGTTAGAATTAACGGAGAAGTCATCTATACACCTTATGATGAAGCATATTATGTATTAGATGATCAAATTGACATCATTAGTCAATCTTTAGATAATAGTATATTAAAAGAAGGTTTATTTCTTGCTTTTGGTGATAATGCAAACGGATTTACATTTGATCCAATCACAGGAGAGCGTATTGATTTACCTGGGTCTTTTGATAGTAGAGGATTTGGGTCCGTTTTTGAAGAAGATATTATAGGTAAGGTCATCTTTAGATTATGGCCAATGGGTACTATCAAATGATGAAACAAATTCAGTGGTTTCCAGGCCACATGTTTAAATCTTTAAGACAAATCAAAGAAAAAATGACATTGATGGATATCGTGCTTGTTTTATTAGATTCTAGATTGCCTGCATCAAGCATGAATCCGGAAATCTTTAAAATCATCAAACATAAACCAACTTTGATATTATTTAATAAAATGGATTTAGCAGATGATAGTGTTTTAAACCAATGGATTAAATATTATGAAGAACAAGGATACCTAACACTTAAAATAGATTCACAAACGGGAAAAAATGTATCTAAAATTCACGAATATGCATCAATAGTCTTAAAAGAACAAATTGAGAGAACACGACAAAAAGGATTGAAAGATAGACCTATACGCACGATGATTCTTGGTATTCCTAATGTTGGAAAATCCACATTAATTAATCAATTATCAAAATCAAGCGCAACAAAAACTGGAAATACTCCAGGGGTCACAAAAGCTCAACAATGGATTAAACTATCTGAAGATTTTCATCTTCTTGATACACCAGGTGTCCTTTGGCCAAAATTTGAAGATCCAATGGTTGGATATCATTTGGCCATAACTGGAGCAATTAAAGACAAAATTCTTCCTGAAGATGATATTGTCAAATATGCGTTAAATTTTCTAAAAAAATACTATCCACAAAGATTATTTAACCGTTATGGCATTAAAGATGAAGAAGATTTTGTTGAAATGTTAGATATTATCGGTAAACAACGAGGAGCACTTTTAAAAGGCGCCGAAATTGATTATCAAAGAGTCTATAGTATTGTTCTAACGGATATTAGAAATAAACAGCTTGGGGGTCTATCTTTTGACAGACTCTAGTTTATACCTATTTGAGAATGAATTATATGAACAAGGTGTTAACTATATTGCAGGTGTAGATGAAGCGGGAAGAGGTCCATTAGCAGGTCCTGTTGTTGCTGCTGCTGTCATTCTAAAAAAGGGTTCTACCTTTCAATATGTTAATGACTCCAAAAAATTAAGTGAAAAACAAAGATTATTAGCCTTAGAAGAAATTAAAACAAATGCTGTTGCTATCGGTATTGGCATTTCCTCTGTTGAAGAAATCGATTTAATCAATATCTACAGAGCAAGTAGGGAAGCTATGATTTCAGCAATCAATCAATTAAAGGTTAAACCAGAGTTTCTATTAATTGATGCAATGCCAATGGAAATTGATATTCCACTCAAAAGCATCATCAAAGGCGATGCTAAAAGTGTTAGTATTGCTGCAGCATCAATTATTGCTAAAACAACAAGAGATGCTTATATGGTTGAAATGGATAAAATCTTTCCACTTTATAATTTTAAACAACATAAAGGCTATGGAACAAAAGAACATATTGAGGCTATTCAAAAATATGGAATAACTCCAATACATAGAAAAACCTATGAACCTGTTAAGTCAATGTTAAAGAAGAAGTGAGAACTTCTTTTTTCTTTTTTAAAGCAATTTTGTGATTTCTTTAGTAATATAAAGCAAGAAATGGAATATATATTATATAAATATATATAAAAGAAATAGTTGTACTTTTAACTTGACAATCAAGATTAAGACACTATAATAGATATGAAATGGAGTGTTATCATGACAAAGAAATTAATTATCGTGGAATCACCATCTAAATCAAAGACAATCGCTAGTTACGTTGGCAACGACGTGCTTGTTTTATCTTCTAAAGGCCATGTTCGCGATTTAGCGACATCAGGCGTAGATGGACTGGGTCTTGATATAGAAAATGATTTCACCCCTATATATAAGGTTATACCTACAAAAGCATCGTTAGTTAAAGAACTTATTGCTAAAAGTAAAAATCGTGAAATCCTCATTGCAACCGACCCTGACCGCGAAGGTGAAGCTATAGGTTGGCATTTGGCGGAAATATTGAAACTTGATCCAAAAGCAAATAACAGAATCGTGTTTAGAGAAATCACGAAACCTGCAATTTTAGAAGCTTTAAATCATCCAAGACCAATCGATCAACATCTTGTTTTCTCACAAGAAGCAAGACGCGTGTTAGACAGAATTATTGGGTTTAAACTCTCTAAACTCTTGCAAAACAAAATAAAATCTAAATCAGCAGGTAGAGTGCAAAGTGTTGCACTTAAACTTATCGTTGATTTAGAAAAAGAAATTGAAGCATTTATTCCTGTAACTTATTATGAAATTGAAGCAACTTTTCACCATATGAAAGCTGATTATGTCATTTCAGATAAAAAGAGACTCACAAAAGAAGAAGCTGATTTGATTGTTAAAGAATCACAAAATCCTTTTCATGTTAAAGACATTAAACTTAAAGAAAACAAAAGAGCTCCAAAACCTGCATTTATTACATCGACTTTTCAACAAGATGCGATATCAAATCTTTCTATGAGTGCAAGCAGAACAATGATGGTTGCTCAATCTTTATATGAAGGTAAAGAAATAAATGGTGAACTTGTTGGGTTAATCACTTATATGAGAACCGATTCAACGAGACTTGCTGAACCATTTATCAAAGAAGCCCAATCTTATATTGAAAAGACTTATGGTAAAAACTATCTAGGTAAATATAAAGTAACAACTAGTAAGAATGCACAAGATGCTCATGAAGGTATAAGACCAACATCGGTTGATAGAACACCTGAAAGTATAGAAGAATATTTAACTCGCGATGAATTTCGTTTATATAAACGCATCTATCAAAGAGCAGTAGCTAGTTTGATGGCACCAGCTGTATTTGATCTAACTAAGATTCGTTTAGAATCTAGCGGTCATATTTATCAAGCTCAAGGTAGCATTGAAAAATTTGATGGACATTTAAAAGCATATTCTGAAGCGAAAAATAAAGATAAGCACCTTCCGCATCTAACAGTCAATCAAGAGTTATCAGCTAAGGAAGTTGTTTCAATTGAGAAAGTAACAACGCCAAAGACGAGATATAGTGAAGCGACTTTGATTAAAGAAATGGAATCTTTAGGTATTGGTAGACCATCAACCTATGCACAAATTATCCAAACACTTAAAAATAGAGATTATGTAGAACTTCTTGAGAAAAGGTTTAAACCAACGAAACAAGGTGTATTAACATCTGAACAATTAGATTTATTCTTCAGTAAAATCATTAATATTGATTACACATCAAAAATGGAAACTGTATTAGATGAAATAGCAGACGGAACAAAGAGTGGATTACATCTTGTATCTGATTTTTATTACTCTTTTGGTCCAATGGTCGAGAAGGCTCATAAAGAAATGATAAAGATAGAACCTAAAATGACCGATGAGATTTGCCCACAGTGTGGCAAACCACTTGTCATACGCACTTCAAAATATGGAGAGTTTACCGCTTGTAGTGGGTTTCCTAAATGTAAATATGTTAAAAAGTAACAATGTTTCACAAAAATTAGCATTTAATGACCGATAGACAATATATTCATTACAATTGAAATTAAAAGTATAAAAAAACCTTAAATGATCCCCTGAAATTTTTCAGGGGATCGCTTTTTAATGGCGTTAAAAATATGAAAATGATATAATATAAGTGAATAGAAAAGGGAAGTGGTACAATGAAAACTTTTAAAGGGAAATCAATAACGGTCTTCGGACAGATCAAACGTGTTGGAGACATGGCTCCTAATTTTACAGTACTAAATAATAATGATGAACCTAAACAATTATTGGATTTTAAAACCCCATATATTGTTTTAAATGTTGTGCCATCACTAGAAACTACAGTTTGTGATAGACAAGCCAGAACATTAAATGCTGAACTTGTAGAAAGAAATGATGTTTCTGTTTTAACAATAAGTAATGACCTTCCCCTTGCTCAAGCGAGATGGTGCGGTAATTCAGGATTAGAAAATGTCATTACATTGAGTGATTATATTGATTTAGATTTTGCAAATCAATATGGAACAAACATTAAAGAGTTAAGACTACAAGCAAGAAGTGTCTTTGTATTAGATCAGAAACGAAAGATTGTTTATCTTGAATATCTTGATGAAATGAGCCAACACATAAACTTCGATCATTTGTTAACATTTGTAAAAGAATTGCCGAAAGAATAATCTTTCGGTTTTGTTTTTGATGTGGTATAATAATCAAAGAATTAGGAGAAGATTATGGGACTATTTAAAAAGCTTTTTGGTAAAAAACCCAAGAATGGACGTTATCAATTGGGTTTACATAAAACTAAAGAAAATCTAGGAAATTTAAAAGCAATCTTAAATGCATCGAGTCAAATTGATGATGAGCTTTTCGATTCTCTAGAAGATATTTTTATTCAAGCAGATATTGGAATTGATACGGTTATCTATTTTATTGAGCAACTTAGATTAGAAGTTGAACATAAAAAGATTAGCGATCCAAATGATCTTGCTGAAATTATTGTTGATAAGATGTTTGAGATTTATTTAAAAGATGAATTCGTTCAAACAGATTTGAATTATGATGAAAATGAACTCAATGTTTATTTGTTTGTAGGTGTCAATGGAGTTGGCAAAACAACATCGATTGGAAAACTTGCAAAACAACTTAAAGATGAAGGTAAAAAAGTGATGATGGTTGCTGCAGATACGTTTAGAGCTGGAGCAATTGATCAATTGGTTGAATGGGGAAAACGAAGTAAAACTTTTGTTTTTGTTAAAGAAACTGGATCTGATCCTTCAAGTGTTATCTATGATGCTTTAGAAGTAGCAAGAAAAGAAAACTATGATGTAGTTTTATGCGATACAGCTGGTAGACTTCAAACGAAGGTTAATTTAATGGCTGAACTCTCTAAAATGAAGAGAGTCATTCAAAAATCACTACCTAATGCACCACAAGAAACATTATTAGTCATTGATGCAACTACAGGCCAAAATGGTATGCGGCAAGCAGAAGTGTTTAAAGAAGCAACCGATGTGAGCGGCATTATTCTAACAAAACTAGATGGAACTGCTAAAGGTGGTATCGTCTTAGCGATTAGACATCTATATGGATTACCAATTAAATATGTTGGACTCGGAGAAAAAATCGATGATCTTGTCATGTTTGACATTGAACAATATATATACGGACTATTTAAAGACTTCTTTTAAGGAGACCTATGGAAAGCTTAGAAAAAAAAGAACAACTTAATCTATTATTCGATTTTTATAAATCACTGCTTACTGACAAACAAGCGCTTTTTTTTGAGCATTATTATCGTGAAGATTATTCTCTTCAGGAAATTGCTGAGCTTTATCATGTCAGTAGAAATGCAGTCTATGATCATTTAAAGAAAGTTGAAGAACACCTTTATGTTTATGAAAGTAAACTCAAATTATTTGAGTTTAGAGAAAAGAGATTAAATCTTATTGATCAAGCAGTTAAAGATCATGATTTATCACTTTTGAAACAGTTAAGAAAGTTGGATGAATAATGGCAGAAAATAGTTTAAGCTCACGCTTACAAATGGCAATGCGCCGTTTGACTGGCAAGGGCATTTTGAGCGAAAGTGATATCGATGAAATGATGCGTGAAGTACGCCTTTCTTTACTTGAAGCTGATGTTAACTTTAAAGTTGTAAAAAGTTTTATTGCTAATGTTAAACAACAAGCTGTAGGAGAAAAGATACTCAAAGGATTAAATCCTGGTCAACAAGTTGTCAAGATAGTTCATGATGAACTTAAAAGAGTTATGGGCGAAGATTCAGAAGGTATTAGATATAATCTAAATGGACTAACGACCATTATGACGATAGGTTTACAAGGTTCTGGTAAGACGACAGCGATTGGTAAACTTGGCGTTTATATCAGAAAAACTGAAAAGAAAAATGTACTGTTTATTGCAGCGGATGTTTATAGACCTGCAGCAATTGAACAGCTCCAAATAATAGGAAAACAAATTGGTGTTGAAGTCTTTGAAAAAGGCCTTATAGATGCAAAAGCCATTGTTAAAGAAGGTTTGGAGTACGCAGAAAATAATAACTTTGATGTTGTTATTATCGATACTGCTGGACGTCTTCATATTGATGAGAAGATGATGCAGGAATTAATTGACATTAAGGCAATTGCAAAACCTAATGAAATCCTATTAACCGTTGATGCTATGACTGGCCAAGATGCAGCAAACATCTGTAAAAGTTTCCATGAACAACTTAATGCAACTGGTGCTATCTTAACAAAACTCGATGGTGATACAAGAGGTGGAGCAGCTTTATCGATTAAAGAAGTTTCCGGCATTCCAATTAAGTTTGCATCAAACGGAGAACAAATGGATACCTTTGAGGCTTTTCATCCTGAACGTATGGCATCTCGTATTTTAGGTATGGGTGATGTTCTAACATTAATTGAAAAAGCAACTGAATCTATTGATGAAACAGAAGCAATGGGCATGATGGAAAAACTCATGTCTAATACGTTCAACTATAATGATTTATTAAAACAATTTAAGATGATTAAACGGATGGGTTCAGTCAGTAAAATCATGGGATTTATTCCAGGCATGGGACAATTAAAAAATGCAGCTTCTCAAGTTGATGATAAGCAATTTGAACAAATGGGTGTTTTAATTCACAGCATGACTAATGCTGAAAGAAAAGATCCTAAGTTAATTGATATGAGTTCAAGAAGAAGGGATAGAGTTGCTAGAGGATCTGGAATGAAAGTTGCAGATTTAAATAGACTTAGACAGGCACTTGAAGCTCAGAAAAAAATGATGAAAAAAATGATGAGTATGGATGAAAAAGAATTAGAGGGTTTATCTAAAAACCCATCAAAGATAATGCCAACAACTAAAGCAAAAAAAGGAAAAGGTAAAGGAAAGGGTCAATTTCGGATACGATGATCCTTTTTTTTCCCACAAAAGTTGTGGAAAAGAGTTACTTATATCTATGATAAAATTAAGAAAAGAGGAATTTATAATGCAAAAATTAATATTGATTGACGGAAATTCCATTATGTTTAGAGCCTACTATGCAACTGCATATCCTGGGGCAAAACTTATGCAGACTGATAGTGGCATTTACACAAATGCACTTTTTGCTTTTGTAGGCATGTTTGAAAAGATTATAACTGATGATACAACGCATGCTTTAGTCGCTTTTGATACGAAAGAACCAACAAAAAGACATCTTGCTTATGAAGGATATAAAGCAGGACGTTCGAAGACGCCTGAAGAGCTAATTTCGCAATTTAAGTTAATTAATGAATATATTAGACTATATGGTGTTGAACAATATAGTAAAGCAGGATATGAAGCTGATGACATCATTGGTACGCTTGCAAAAAGAGCAAGCGAACAAGGATTTAAAGTTGAAGTTTTTTCAAGCGATAAAGATTTACTTCAATTAGTCGATGATAACATCACTGTTAACCTTCTAAAAAAAGGCATGAGAGAAGTCCATAGTTTCAATCCAAAAAAACTTTATGAAACTTACGAACTAACGCATGAACAAATGATTGATTTAAAAGCTTTGATGGGTGACCCATCTGATAATATACCTGGGGTTCCTGGTGTCGGCGAAAAAACAGCAATCAAATTACTTAAAGAATACCAGACAGTGGAAAATCTTTATCAACACAAAGATGAAATTAAGGGTAAACTTGGCGAAAAGATTAGAGAATTCGAACATCTTGCTATGATGAGTAAAGAACTCGTAACTATTGAAATTGATGCTGATATAGATCCAGTCGTTAAAAATCTAGTTAGAAAACCAATAGCAAGTCAAGAACTTATGTCTTTTTTTCAAACTTATGATTTACACGTGTTTGTTAAAAAATACGAATCGCCAATCACACAACATGAAACTTGGAAATATAAAGTTATTCAAGATGAGCATGAGTTAGGAAAGATACTTCAAAAGGACTTAGCTCTACATTTTGAGCTTAGTGATTATAACTATCACAAAGCTGAATTATGGGGTGTAGGTATCTCGGATGGTCAAAATCATTATTTTTTATCACCTGAGTTTGCATTATCATCTATAAACTTTCAAATGTATTTAGCAGATGAATCTATTAATAAATTCGTCTATGATTATAAAGCAACCAAAGTATTCCTTTTATGGAATCATTTGGAATTCAATCAAGTGACCTTTGATTTATTGTTATCAGCCTATCTGATCAATTCACGTCTAGGTAAAGAAGAGTTCAAAAGAATTGTCTCTGCCTTTGATTATGAAGATATTTTATATGATGATGTGATTTATGGAAAAGGTGCGAAAAAAGGATTACCAGAAAAAGAAATCTATGAAAGACATATAGCAAGTAAAGCAAAAGCAATTTTTGAATTAAGAGAACCTTTGCTGAAAAAGTTATCTGATCAAAAACAATCTCAGCTACTAACAGAATTAGAAATCCCCTTATCGGAAGTATTAGCTAAAATGGAATATACGGGTCTTTATGTCGATCAAAAAGAACTCGATAGACAAGATAAAGATTTATATGCTCGAATTAAAACCATTGAAAAAGAAATCATTGAACTCGCTGGTGAAGATTTTAATGTATCAAGTCCTAAGCAATTAGGTGAAATCCTATTCGAAAAATTAGGACTTCCTAATGGCAAGAAAACAAAAACTGGATACTCAACCAATGTCGAAGTATTAAACAAACTAATGCATAAGCATCCTATTATTGAGCATATTATGGCATATCGCCAATTAACAAAACTACACTCAACATATATTGTGGGAATTAGACAAAACCTATTTGAAGATGGTAAGGTCCATACAATATATATGCAGGCTTTAACAACAACAGGCCGTCTTTCATCATTAGATCCTAACCTGCAAAATATTCCTATTCGTACTGAAGAAGGAAGACAAATTAGAAAGTTATTTTTAGCTGAAGATGATCATTACCTATTAGGTGCTGATTATTCTCAGATTGAATTAAGAGTGCTTGCAGATATGGCAAATGTCAAAGCATTAATTGAAGCATTTAACCAGAAACAAGATATTCATACGAAAACTGCTCAAGACGTTTTCCATGTAGATGAAGTATCATCTGAACAAAGAAGAGCAGCAAAAGCAGTCAACTTTGGCATTATTTATGGGATTGGCGCTTGGAGCCTAAGTGAAGATATTCATGTTTCACCTAAACAAGCTCAAGCATTCATTGATCAATATTTAGCAATATATCCTGAAATCAAGGATTATATGGAAAATATTGTCAATTATGCCAAAGAACATGAATACGTTGAAACAATTATGAAACGTAGAAGATATATCCCTGAACTTAAGTCTCCCGTCTTTATGCAAAGGGCGTTTGGCGAAAGAACTGCGTTGAATGCGCCCATACAAGGTAGTGCAGCTGATATTCTCAAAAAGGCTATGATTGACCTATATAAGTATTTAAAGAAGCATAAGAAGCAATCTAAGCTCTTACTCCAAGTTCACGATGAACTCATTTTAGATGTTCCTAAATCAGAACTTGAAGAAATGCAAAAAATAGTGCCTCAGATGATGGGACAAGCAATCAAACTTAAAGTTGAGCTAGAAACATCATGTGATATCGGAAAGACTTGGTACGATCTAAAATAGAGGTGACTATATGCCCGAACTTCCAGAAGTTGAAACCGTAAGAGTAACACTCGAGGGTCAAATCTCAAATCAAACAATACTCGGTATTGATGATTATTACTCAAAATTAATTACCAACGATCTTGCTTGGTTTAAAAAAGAGATTCAGAATCAAACCATTCATAGAATTGATCGAATGGGAAAATATCTGATCTTTATATTAGATGACTACGCAATGATCATTCATTTGAGAATGGAAGGCAAATTTTATATTAAAACCAGTGAACCAATCCTTAAGCATGAACATATCGTATTCAATTTTGCAACTGGAACGACACTTAGATATCATGATGTTCGTAAATTCGGAACAATAACTTTGAAGAGTCTAGATACTTATTTAAATGAATATCCTTTAAGTGCATTAGGGAAAGAACCTAAAAATCTAGATGCACTAGAATTTTATGAAGCGATTCATAAAAGAAACATCACAATTAAACAAATCTTACTTGATCAGCATATTATCGCTGGACTTGGAAATATCTATGTTGATGAAACATTATTCCTAAGCAGAATTCATCCAACCAGAAAAGCAAATACAATAACTAAAGATGAAGCGAAGAAGCTCATCAAATCAGCAACAAAGGTTTTTGAAAAAGCAATTCTTTTAGGTGGAACGACCATTCGCTCTTATACATCTAGTTTAGGTGTACATGGGAGATTTCAAAATGAACTAAATGTTCACATGAAAAAAGGTGAACCATGCCCAGTATGTCAAACAGAAATCATAAAAATGAAGGTAGGAGGACGGGGAACTTATGTCTGTCCAAAATGTCAAAAATAATCCAATTATTATTGGATTAACTGGAGGTATCGCAAGTGGTAAAACAACCGCTTCAGCATACTTCAATAAATTGAATATCCCTGTCATCGATAGTGATTTAATCGTTAAAGACTTATGGGAAAGCAATCAAGAGATGATTGAAAAAGTAGAATCATTTTTCGGTCTACCCATTAAGACATATGAAGATCGCAAAAATTTAGGACATCTCATTTTTCACGATCAAGAAAAAAGAGAAGTGCTTAATAGACTTGTCCATCCTTATGTATTTAATCGTATTGAACAATTGAAAACACTCTATAAAAATCACCATGTCATTGTTATTGATATGCCATTGCTAATCGAAACAGGATATCAAGAGTTATGTGATTACATTTTAGTCGTATACGTTAACTTAGAAACGCAAATTAACAGATTGATGACAAGAGATCTAATCGACCGCGATGAAGCGCTAGCGCGTATTCATTCCCAACTTCTTCTTGAGGAGAAGATTAAGCATGCAGATTTAATCTTAGATAATAATCAAAAAAAAGATGACTTATATCAACAAATTGATACATTCTTAAGGGGAATACTATGAAAAATAGCAGTACATTTTCACTTCAAAGTCAATCAGATTTAAGTGCTGCAGACTTCAAAGTCCTAGCCTTACTTTATCAGCCCTTAATGGGTTTAGAAGGCCAAGCACTTTATACAACTTTTTATCAACTCATCAATAAAACAGGAAGAAGTACATACACACATTCAGAACTATTTGATCTTTTAGACTTAAAACAACATGACTTCTTAAAAATCAGAAACAAATTAGAAGCATTGAACCTTTTGACGATCTATCAAAAAGAAGATCAATATCTTTATTTTATGAAAGCACCGTTAACTGCAAAGCAGTTCTTAGTAGATACTGTCTTTGGTAGTTATCTGCAAAGTGAAATTGGTGAAAAAAATATGAACCTTCTTGCATCCTTGTTTAAAATGAATGTTCCTAATCAAGATGGTTTCGATAATGTTACTAAATCATTTGATGCACTTTATGAGTTTAAGAGTTTAAATTTATTAAATGTGGATTACCCTATTCAGGGGCGACAACAAAATGGTGGAAGTCATATCAATTACAAATTTAATTATGATGGCTTTGTTGATCAATTACCTGAACGTTTAAAAAATTCGCAACTACTTAATCAAAAATTCAAGGAACAGATTAACAAAATCGCATTTGTCTATCAATATGATGTTTCAGATATGGTTTCTATATATGAAGCAGCATCTAAATCTAAACAAAACGTAAATTTTGCTCAACTCAATATGAAAGCTAAGCAACACTATGAGAAAAAACATAAACTCTTAACAATTAAACAAAAGGATCTACCAACACCTAATTTAATTGATCAGGTTGCACCTCAAGTTATTATTCAAAAATATGCAAAAACAGATCAACAAGGTATTGCTTTATCGACAGCAACTCAACTTCTAGAAAGAAATGCGGTTGAACCAGGGATTATCAACGTTATCTTAATGCTTGTGTTAAAGCATAAGGATGGTGTGTTACCCAATATCAATTATATGAATAAAGTTTTAAATGATTGGTTGAATAAAGGTGTTCAGACAACTGAAGATGCAATCAACTATTCAACAAATCTTGAATCGCATTATGAAAAGAAGAAAAAGGTACAAAAAGTCGCTGAACCTGATTGGATGGATGACTATATAAAAGACCTTGCTAAAATGGAGGGATAAAAATGACATTAGATGAAATGAGACAAGTTGTTTCTAAAGATCCGGAAACACAAAATCTAAATTTACTTGATATTGATATCTACAAGGTATACCAATACCTTTTAGATCGCGATGGAAATATAATCAAAGGTGGGTACCAACCCGTTCTCAGAACAGATCCGTACATAGAAATTGTTTATCGTCCTACGAAGGAAAAAGCTGAAGAACTCAGAAGAGTAAAGATTAGAGAACATCTTAAATTCTATGATAGCGAAGTATATATTCAAGATGCAAGCCTATCCAAATTTGAAGTATCTAACGAAGAAAGAGAAAAGGCGTATAAACTATCAGCTGATTTTCTTCAAAATTATCAAAAGGATAAATATGCTAAAGGATTATTTATCTACGGAAAATATGCAACTGGAAAAAGCTATTTATTGTCAGCAATTGCACAAGAACTTGCTGAAAAGAATGTTTCTGTATTATTCGTTTATATGCCTGATTTAGTTCGAAGCATTAGACAAGGTATGAATGAAGGTAATCTAGAACAAAGAATCAATCAGCTTAAACAAGCAGATGTTTTAATGATGGATGATATTGGTGGAGAAAACATGTCTCCGTGGTTTAGAGATGAAATTTTAGTTCCTGTTATGCAATACCGCCTATCTGCTCAACTTCCCGTCTTCATGACTTCTAATTTTCAATATATTCAACTACTTGAAGCATTAACTGTAAATAAAGACGAAATGAATAGAGTAAAAGCTGCAAGACTGATTCAAAGACTAAAAGATCTCATGACATATGTAAAATTAACGCAAGATCAATACAAAGGGTAAAAACATTTGAATTTTAATAAACAAGTGCTATAATGTAAGTATTACGAAGATAAGGATATGGTTTAAATCAACCCTAGAGACGCAGGACGGTGAAAGCTGCGACGATTTGAATTACTCCCTTGGAGTTGGCTAATCAAAAATTAGTCCGGGTCATGCCGTTATCCATAAGCTAAGTGCTAGCATAGCTAGAACTAAGGTGGTACCGCGATATTTCGTCCTTAGAATTTTTCTAAGGATTTTTTTATTTAAAAGGAGGAATAACATGATTAATATTACATTTCCAGATGGAAGTATCAAAGCATTTGAAAAAGGAATTACTGCATTTGAGATTGCTCAAGGGATTTCGATCAGTCTTGCTAAAAAAGCGATAGCAGCTGTTTTTAACAAGGAGTATGTTGAGTTATCAAGAAAACTTAATGAAGATGGAGTTTTAGAATTACTAACCGATAGGAACAAAAGAGTATTGGATGTACTTAATCACTCAACTGCTCATTTAATGGCACAAGCGATTACGCATCTATATAAGGGTGTTGCTTTTGGTGTAGGTCCAGCAATTGATGAAGGCTTTTATTATGATATTGACTTTGGTGATGCTAAAGTCAATGATGAGGATCTATTAGCAATTGAAAAGGAAATGCAAAAGATTTCCGAACAAGACCTTAAGATTGAAAGAAAAGAAGTTTCATATGAAGAAGCTCAAAAGATTTTTGCTAATGATCCTTATAAACTTGAATTAATCGAAACATATAAGGATGCGGGTCTTACCGTGTATACACAAGGTGATTTTACAGATTTATGTAAAGGTGGACACGTTCCCAGCACTAAAATGATTAAAAACTTTAAACTTTTAAATCTTGCCGGTGCATATTGGCGCGGGAATTCTGACAATAAAATGCTCGTTCGCATTTATGGAACAAGCTTTTTGAATAAAAAAGATTTAGATGCTCATCTACATTTACTAGAAGAAAGAAAATTAAGAGATCACCGCAAGATAGGTAAAGAACTAGGCTTGTTTATGATCAGTAAAGAAGTTGGAGCAGGTCTTCCTTTTTGGTTACCTAAGGGAGCAACCATTAGAAGAGTCATTGAAAGATATATTACTGATGTTGAAATAGCTTTAGGTTATCTTCATGTCTATACGCCAATTTTGGCTGATTCTAATTTATATAAAACCTCGGGTCACTGGGATCACTATCAAGATAGCATGTTTCCTCCAATGGACATGGGTGATGGAGAATTGTTAGTGATTAGACCCATGACTTGTCCTCACCACATGATTATGTATAAAAATGACGTTCATAGCTATAGAGAATTGCCACTTAGAATTGCAGAATTAGGTATGATGCATCGTTATGAAAAAAGTGGGGCTTTATCAGGTTTGCAAAGAGTAAGAGAAATGACATTAAATGATGCTCATATCTTTGTACGTCCTGATCAAATCAAAGACGAATTTAAAAGAACTGTTGCATTAATGCTTGCAGTTTATAAAGATTTTAATATTACAGATTATGAGTTTAGAGTCAGTTACCGTGATCCTAAGGACACAGATAAATATTTTCCAGATGATGATATGTGGAATAAAGCAGAAAAAATGCTTAAAGAAGCCATGGATGAACTTGAACTTGATTATTATGAAGCAATCGGTGAAGCTGCATTCTATGGCCCAAAATTAGATGTACAAGTTAAAACTGCATTAGGGAATTCGGAAACTTTATCAACCATTCAACTTGATTTCCTTCTTCCAGAAAGATTTGAACTCACTTATGTTGGCGAAGATGGAAAAAACATCTATAGACCAGTTGTTATTCATAGAGGTATCGTCTCAACTATGGAAAGATTTGTTGCATATCTTATAGAAGAATATAAAGGTGCGTTCCCATTTTGGTTAGCACCAGTACAAGTTAAGATTTTACCTGTCAATGTTGATGCTCATCAAGAGTATGTCGATAGTGTTCATGAAGCATTGAAAATTATGGGATTTAGAGTCGAAAGTGATTTACGAGAAGAAAAACTTGGATATAAGATCAGAGAAGTTCAAACAATGAAGATTCCTTATTCTTTAGTATTGGGTGATAGGGAAAAAGATGAAGGACTTGTTACATATCGTGGATATAACTCTGAAAGACAAGTAACTGTTCCACTAGAAGAATTCATAGAAATGATTTCTAAAGAAAGTAAAAATAAATTTAAGTGATAAAGAATCATGATGCAAATATTCTTTGCATCATGGTTTTTGATTGCTCGCTGAAAAAATATAAGATGCATTGTAAATATTTTAAAATAATAAAATATAATAAATATTGAAAAAACAATAATTTAGTGTTATAATATTTGTGTAAGTAAGGCATATACATGTAAAATCATTGATTTGCCTACATTAATAAGACAGAATAAAAATATAGTTTAAGAAGGTGAAAGTATGCTAGAAGTAAAAAATGCACGAATGCTTTACGGTGACTTAGTTGCTGTAGACCATTTAAGCTTCAATATTGAACCAGGAGAAATTTTTGGTTTGCTTGGGACTAATGGAGCAGGTAAAACAACAACATTTAGAATGATCATGGGCTTATTAGAGCCAACAGATGGAGAAGTCTTATATAACGGTAACAAAGTTGGCTATCATAACGTAAACGAAATAGGGTATATGATAGAAGAGCGTTCGTTGCTAACAAAGATTAGCGTTAAAGATCTTATGCTCTATTTTGGGCAACTTAAAGATATGGAACCCAAAGTTATTTTGGAGCGCCTCGACTACTGGTTAAAAAGATTTGATATTTTGGACTATAAAAATAAAAAAATCAAAGAGCTATCTAAAGGTAATCAACAAAAAATTCAGTTTATATCAGCAATCATCAATAATCCAAAATTGCTGGTTTTAGATGAACCTTTTAGTGGATTAGATCCAATTAATATGGAACTTTTCGTCGAAGTCATTCGTGATTTTCAGAAAAAAGGATCAATGGTCGTGTTTTCATCACATCAATTGGACCATGTTGAGTCATTTTGTGAGAAACTCATTGTTTTAGAAAAAGGTAAAGCAATTATTGAAGGTAGAATCGACAAAGTCAAAAAAGATTACAAAAAATTAAATGTCAGAATTGTTGGCGATGTTGATGTGGATACATTGAATGCTATCCCTGGGGTTTATAAAGTAATAGTCAATTCAAATGAAGTTATTGCAAAAATTGAAAATGAAGATGTAGCAGGTTTAGTTTTTGACTATATTCGAACATGCAAAAACATCATGAAATATGATGTTGAGCAAGCAACATTAAGTGAAATCTTCATCGCAAAGGTAGGTCAAAGCCATGAAGAAGTTTAAATTCTTAGTAAAGTATGGATTGAAAAAAAGAGTTTGGCGAAAAGCATTCCTGATATCGAATATCATCATCGCATTGTTAATGATTATTATCATTAATATTCCATCTATCATTAGTTTATTTGGTGGTGGAGAAGATCCTAATGAGCAAGTAACTATTAATTTAATCAATGAAACTACGCAAACGGAACTTCTTAGTGATTATTCAGATTTAATGAATGAACCTTTTAGTGGGGCAGAATACTTTGTGTTCACACCTATAGCATTAGCAGAATTTGATGTAGATGGTTTTTGGGAAGATGCGAATTCAGATATAACGATTGAAATTATGGGATCTGTAGAAACGCCTATAATTACGATATATAGTAAGATTCCTGAATTGGATAGCTTTCTTTCTTCACAACTTGAACTTCAATTAATTAATTATCAAATTGTTAATTATCAAAGTCCAGTATTTGAAAATGTTTATGCGCCGGATTATGAAGATCCAGAACAAGAAGCTTTCATTAGTTCCATGACAAGCATGTTGGTTTTACCTATGTTTATCTTAATTGTAATGGCAACTCAATTTGTTGGCGTTGACATCATAGAAGAAAAATCAACAAAAGCAATTGAAACAATCATTGCGAGTGTTCCAGCAAAAACACATTTTATTTCAAAGATTACTGCGAGTATTTTATTTGTAATCATACAAGGTGTGCTTACGATTGTTTATGCAGGTATTGCATCTTTAATTGGTAAAGCATTTTCAGCATCAAGTGCAGTCACATTACCCACAGGAACGACTTCATTATTGTCTTATTTAAGAGATTTTGTTCCTAATTGGGAAATTGTATTAATTTTCGCACTCTTATTTATGATAGTTGGAACATTATTCTATTTGGTGGTTGCAGCATTATTTGCATCTATGGCAGTAACACAGGAAGATTATCAACATTTTCAATCACCTTTAATGCTTACATTGTTAGCAGCATTCTATATCGGTATTTTCGCGCCAATTGTAGGCGGATATGGATTTATGAAAGTGATGGCGTTTGTTCCAATATTCACACCAATCTTAGCACCAATTGCTTTTGCATCAGGATTATTAACAGTTTTTGAAGCAATTATTTGTTTAGTAGTAATTATTGTATTCTTGATTATCTCATTGTATTTAGTTGCACCAGTATATAAGGTAGCAATTCTTAGTTATGATCAAACAAAAATAATTACAAGAGTCAAGAATTATTTTAGAAAAGCATTTCCAAAAAATGGAAAAGAAGCAAAAAAATAGTATAAAATACAAAAAAAATAGGACTTCGATTTTCCGAAGTCCCATTTTTATTTTTAGATTAAGTGATTTTCCATTAAATATTGCTCAACTTGTTTCATATGCTCTGGATTATCTGATTCGATTCTTATCTTAAAAACAGAATCTTTTGATAAACCAACGCTCATAATTGCCATAATTGATTTTGCATCAGCAACAAATTCCTTATAGATAAGGTAAACTGTAAATGGTAATGATGCCATATAACGTACAAAATTAGTTGCAGGTCTTGCATGTAATCCTTGTTCAGCTTTTAGTACGAATTCTTTTTCCATAAATAGACTCCTTTTGACTAACTTACTATAATTCAACATGATTCACGTTCATCTTATATATTACCATATTCGCATTAAAAATGATTCATATTAGTCTATTCATAAAACTGACTTTATCACGCCTATATTTTATACCTGTCAAAATCTGATTGCTCTTTTTAGAAGTTTATGCTATTGTAATTACATTTTTTAAGTAATTTTAATTTGTTTTTGTTATAATAGTTATGAGGTGAGTCAAGATGACATATGATGAATTAAGAAGTAAATTAGAAGAAGTCATTGACCCAGGTTTTAATTTACCATTTAAAAAAGTGAATGGTATTAAAAAATTAGTGATTGGGCCAACAGGAGTAGCAGAATTAGAAGTTTATCTAAAGGATAAAGAGAAATACGAACAACAAGTCAAAATTCAGATTATTCGCTTAGTTAAGATTGAATTTGGATTTCCGGGTATTAAGATTGATTTTTTTGAATCTGAATTCGTTCCTGAAGGAACACATCCTATTAAGTATTTAGCTGTAGCATCAGGTAAAGGTGGAGTTGGTAAGTCCACTGTTGCAGTTAATTTAGCTGCTGCAATGATTAGACAGGGCAAAAAAGTTGGTATTATTGATGCTGATATATATGGAGCAAGTATTCCATATATCCTAAGTTTACCTATTAAACCTTTAACAGCAACTGAAGATGAAAAAATGATTCCATTGGCAAAAGATGGAATTGAAGCAATTTCAACAGAATTTTTCATGCCACCAGAAAAACCTGTTATGTGGCGTGGACCAATGCTTGGTAAACTATTAACACATTTTTTCAATGGTGTTAAATGGCAAGAAGGTATCGATTTGATTATTATCGATTTGCCACCAGGAACAGGCGATGTTGCATTAGATGTTAAGAAATATGTGCCAACGAGTAAGGTGATTGTAGTAACTACACCTCACCACAATGCATCAAGTATTGCGGTAAAAGCTGGATTAGGTGCACAACAAATTGGCCATGAAGTAATTGGTGTCGTAGAAAACATGAGTTATTATTTCAACACATGTAATGAAAAACGTGAATTTATCTTTGGATCAGGTGGCGGAGAAATAGTCGCTAAGAAATTAGGAACAACTCTTTTAGCTCAAATTCCAATTGGACAACCTGCAAAAGGTGATTACATATTTGAAGGCAAAGAAGAATCAGGTAAAATCTATAATGACATTGCATTAAAACTTATTAAGGAAATGGAATTGTAAAACTAACAAAAAGATCCCAAATATAAGGGATCTTTTTTTGTTTTATTTGATATCTTTAAATTTTAAAATAGGTGATCTAGCAGCCTTAACTTCGTCTAACCTTCTTACTATAGTATTATGAGGCGCTGTTTTAACCATTTCTGGATCTTCAATTGCTTCTTTAGCAACCTTCCGCATGACTTCAATAAATTCATCAAGTGTCTCTTTAGATTCAACCTCTGTTGGTTCAATCATCATTGATTGAGAAAAAATTAATGGGAAATATATTGTAGGCGCGTGGAATCCATAATCTAAAAGGCGTTTCGCTAAATCAAGTGTTTTAATACCTGTTGAAGAATCTTTTAAACCATCAAAGACAAACTCATGCATACAATGTCCATCAATCGGAAGAACAAATAAATCTTTTAAAGAATCTTTAATATAATTCGCATTGAGTACTGCAAGAGGTCCAATATCACTCATGTGTTCTTTACCCAATGTCATAAGATAGACATATGCTCTAATGTAAACACTGGCATTGCCATAAAACAGGCCTAGTGCGCCTATTGAATCATTTGAATCTTCAAAGTAGTAGAAGCCATCTTTTTCCTTAACAATTGGATTAGGAAGGAAGTCTACAAGTTTTTCAATAACACCAACTGGACCTGATCCAGGTCCACCACCACCATGAGGGGTGGAGAATGTTTTATGTAAATTGATGTGCGTGATATCAAATCCCATATCACCAGGTTTCGCTTTACCAAGGAGTGCATTTAAATTTGCTCCATCATAGTAAAGTAATCCACCTGCTTCATGAACAAGTCTAGAAACTTCACAAATGTCTTTTTCAAAAACACCTGCAGTATTAGGATTGGTAAGCATTAAGCCTGCAATCTCATCTGATAATACAGCTTTTAGAGCTTCTAAATTGACCGTACCATCTGGATTTGATTTGATTTCAACAACTTCGAACCCACAAACAGTTGCACTTGCTGGATTTGTACCATGTGCACTATCTGGAACAATGATTTTATTTCTCTTAGAATCATTATTTTTTTGATGATAGGCTTTAATAATCATTAAACCTGATAGTTCTCCGTGAGCTCCAGCAAACGGATTTAGTGAATAAGCTTTCAAACCAGAAATTTCAGCTAATATTTTTTGTGTTTCATGATATATTTTAAGAAGTCCTTGAACCGTTTCAACAGGTTGAAGTGGATGAATATTAGAAAAACCCGATAATGTAGCCAGTTCATCATTAATTTTAGGATTATATTTCATTGTACAAGATCCTAAGGGATAAAATCCGGTTTCTACGCCAAAATTCTTTTGACTGACATTGGTATAATGACGCACAACATCAAATTCAGATACTTCAGGTAATTCAGCTTTTTGTGATCTTCTTAAAGATTCTGGTAAGTGAACCTTTGGAAGGTTCTTTTTTTCTAAGCTATAACCGATACGATTTTCTTCAGAAATATCGAAAATTAATTTATTATAGTATTTCATTGTTGTTCCACCACCTTTTGAACTAATAAGTCCATTTCTTTGATGGTCCGTCTTTCTGTTACTGCAAAGAGTAAATTTTGATTACCAAGATGAAGTGGTCCTAAAATACCAGCATCTAAACATGACTTTTCAAATGCTTCAACATCAAATTTAGCTTTTAATGCGAATTCTTTGAAAAACGGATGATTATTTTCTATTTCAAATTTATTTGTTTCAATAAGTTTTTGATGAAGGTAATGAGCACCTTGCATGGATTCAGTAGCAACATCAATTAAACCTTGTTTACCCATCGTTGATAGGTAAATGGTAACTGCAAGCGCTATTAATGATTGGTTAGAACATATATTTGAATTAGCTTTTGCACGTCTTATGTGTTGTTCTCTTGCTTGGAGTGTTAGAACAAAGGCACGTTTTCCATCGACATCTGTGGTAATACCACAAATTCTACCTGGCATCTTTCTAACATATTTCATTTTTGTAGCAAGATAACCACCATATGCTCCACCAAAGGATAAGGGAATACCAAAAGGTTGAAGTTCACCACATGCAATATCTGCTTGATATTCACCAGGTGTCTTAAGGAGTGCTAAGGATTGACCTTCAGCATTCATGATAAATATGCCATCATGAGCGTGAACAACATCAGCAAATCCTTCATAATCCTCAATCGTACCCATATAATTTGGATTTTGAACGATTAAGCCCATAGAATCTGTCATATTATCTTTAACAAAATTTAAATCAGTCAACCCATTCTTTTGAGGAACAATCATAACTTTGATATTTCTATATCGAGCATAAGTTTTTACAACTTCAATAATTCTCGGATTTACCGTTTGACTGATTAATATGATATCTTTACGAGTTTGTGCTTTAGCCATAAACATGGCTTCAGCAGTAGAAGTTGCACCATCATACATCGATGCATTAGAAACTTCCATATTTGTTAATTCACAAATCATTGATTGGTATTCGAATATATATTGAAGCGTACCTTGTGCAACTTCTGGTTGATAAGGTGTATAAGACGTTAAAAATTCTTGACGAGATATTAAACTGTTTACAACACTTGGTGTGTAATGATCATAACTTCCAGCTCCTCTAAATATAACGAGTTCCTTATTTAAAGAGGCTAAGCATTTCATGTGTGTTGTTAAGTTATCATCTGACAAGGCATTTGGTATATTGTAAGACTTATTTAAGCGTAAAGATTTAGGAATAGAAGAAAAGAGGTCATCAATAGAGCGTGCTCCAATGACCTTTAACATCAATTCTATATCTTTTGGAGTATGTGGTAAGTACTTGTGCATGATAGCCACCTACTCTTGTAAAGAAGCTGTATATTGGTCTGACTTTAATAAGGATTCTAATTCCTTAGTATCCAAAATTTCAACTTTAACAATCCAATTACCGTAAGGGTCATCATTAAGACCTTCTGGAGAATCTTCAAGTTTTTTATTAACTTCTAGGATTTTTCCTGAAATAGGTAGGTATAAATCAGAAGCAGCTTTAACACTTTCAACTGCACCAAACATTTCACCTTTTTTAATAGTAGATCCTACTTTTGGTAATTCAATATAAACTACATCGCCTAAACTATGCTGTGCATAATCTGAGATGCCTACATAAGCTTCATGACCGGACACTTTAACCCATTCATGACTTTCTGCGTATAATAATCCTTCTAAAATCATGTGAAACCTCCTATTTTTTGTAGTTCTTATTATAAAATTTTCTATTTCTAACCTTTGCAGGAATTTTTCTATTTCTAATTAAAACTGATAACTCAGTTCCTTTAGTTGCATACTTAATATCAACTAATGCACACGCAATAGGAGTTGTTACATTTGGAAGTAGATATCCTGTTGTAACATGCCCTACTAAAATGTCATCTGCATATACTTCATAACCATGTCTTGGAATATTTCTTTCTAAGAGCTTAAGACCAACAATTTTTCTTTTTGGATCTTGTTTATATGTGACTAAAGCATCTCTTCCAATAAAAGATTTATCAAGTTTAATTGCGAAGTTTAGTCCAGCTTCAACTGGATTAATCGATTCACTGATTTCATGACCATATAAAGGTAGGTTTGCTTCAAATCTTAAGGTATCTCTTGATCCTAACCCACATGGAACAGCACCATGTTTCATAGCATCATCCCACAATTGAGAGATTAAATAGTTTTTGGCATAGATTTCAAATCCATCTTCGCCCGTATATCCTGTTCTAGAAACAATAATATGAAAGTCTTCATATGGGACAACATCGAATGTCATGAATTTTAAATCTTTAACATCGTGACCAATAATTGAATTGATATGTTCAACTGCATTGGGTCCTTGAATTGCAATTTGACTGAAGTCTTGAGATTTATTTGAGACTTCAACATTGAAACTTTTTGCTTGAAGCATTACCCAATCAAAATCTTTTTCCATATTCCCAGCATTGACGACCAAAAGTATTTGATTTGGTTTGATCACGTAAACCAAAAGATCATCAACTACAAACCCTTTTTCATCACACATTAAAGCGTATGTAACCTTTTTCTCTTCTTCAGTAACGATATTGGTCACTAAATGGTTAACAAATAATAGTGATTGCTCACCCGTAACAACAAATTCACCCATATGAGAAACGTCAAAAATGCCCATATTTCCTCGAACAGCAAGATGTTCATCAGTGATACCAGCATAAGAAACAGGCATGCTGAATCCAGCATACTCAATCATTTTCGCGTTTAACGCTAGGTGTTTTTCATATAATGCAGTGGTTTTCATAGTCATCTCCTAAAAGCGCTTTCTTACTTATATTATACAATATAATTTTATATTTTAAATCGGAATGTTCAAAAATACTTTATTTTAGTAAAAATAAAAAAATCTCATATTGATTTTATGATCAATGAGTGACTTTTTTTCACTTTGTATAATTTTATTAGTATCGATAAATTTACTTAAAATATGTATGAATTGATTTAATTTCTACACTATTTAAGAAATGTGAACGTGTGTATTTAATTTTTTTTAAGGTTAGATCTTGATTTAGTAATAATCTAAGTAATTTTCGAGTATAATATAATTAAAGGAGATGTTACGATGCTTATTAACAATGTATTACTACATGTAAAAAGAAATGAAGTAGAAAACCCAAAGGCAAGTGTTATTATTACACACGGCATTGCTGAACATTCAGGGCGTTACGAAGAAATAACAGCAAAATTGAACGAAGCTGGGTATTCTGTCATGCGCTATGATATTAGAGGACACGGTCAAAGTCAAGGGAAACGTGGGGCACTCAAAAGTTATCATCAAACAATTGATGACTTGCATGCTTTGGTAGCAGAAGAAAAGAAATTTAATCCTAAAAAGGTTTTTATTTTAGGTCATAGCATGGGGGCACTCATCGTTAATATGTATGCTGTTAAATATCATGATATTGATGGCGTCATCTCAAGTGCTGCACCATCAAATTTTATTAAAGATGTTTTACCATTTAGATTTATTGGTTATAGATGGTTAGGCTTTATACCTAAAAAAACTGATTTTGCTGATGATCAACTTTCAAGGATTAAAGCTGTAGAGGAAGCCTATGTTGCAGATCCTCTTAATTTAAAGAAGTATTATTTTTCACTTGCAGGTAGCATGTTTGTAGGTGGTGTAAGATTCTTAAATAGACATATCAATCAATATATTTCTCCTGTATTATTTATGCATGGTGAAGCAGATAAAATTGTACCCCCAGAATTTAGTGAAAGATTATATAATTTAGTGCCTTCAAAAGATAAGAAGCTTATCATGTATCCTGGTTCATATCATGAAATATTCAATGATTTAGATAGAGAAAAAGCCTTCAATGATGTAATTGAATGGCTTAATAAACATGTAGCATAGGGGGATCTGATGAAGATTGCATTTATTGGTACAGGTGTCATGGGAAAACCGATGGCGTTACATTTAAGTGATGCAGGTCATGAAGTATCTGTATATAATAGAACTTATGAAAAAGCGAAAGCATTAGAGCCTAAAGCGAAAGCATTTAGTTCAATTAAAGAATGTATTAAGGATGCTGAGGTTATTATGACAATTGTTGGTTATCCATCAGATGTCATTGAGGTCTACGATAAGGTCATTGAGTATGCTAAAAGAGGAACTATCTTGGTTGATATGACAACGTCATCTCCATCTTTAGCTGTGGATTTATATCAAATGGCGAAACAAAAAGGATTATCTATGTTAGATGCTCCTGTTACAGGCGGTGACCTAGGAGCAATCAAAGGAACCTTGTCTATTATGGTTGGTGGAGATGAATTTACTTTTCATAAGGTACTCCCATTACTTAAGATTATGGGAACTACCGTGACCTATATGGGTGGAGCAGGTTCTGGAATGCATGCTAAACTAGCTAATCAAACAGTAATTGCTGGTAATATTATAGGTATATGCGAGGCATTAACTTATGCAAAAGAGAAGAACTTGGATTTAAATAAAATGCTTTCAGTTATTGTTGGAGGTTCGGCGAGTTCTTGGCAAGCAGCCAATAATGGTGCTAAGATGATTAAGCATGATTATGCTCCTGGATTCTTTGTTAAACACTATTTAAAGGATTTAAAACTTATCTTAGAAGCAAAAGGAGATTTAAAGTTAGAAGTTGTTGAAAAAGTAGCAAAAGCATATCAAATATTATCTAATAATGGATATGCAGATTTAGGAACTCAAAGTATTATTGAATATTATTTAAAGAAAATGAGCTAAAAAAGATAAAAAAAGTCCTTATTCGATTTGAATAGGGACTTTTATATTGGAATTATTTAATAATTAAACTGTGTCCAGTCATTTCTTTTGGCTGTTTAAGGCCAAGGAGTTCTAATAGGGTTGGTGCAACATCGCATAATGAGCCTGTACCCAATTTAATGTCTTTTTTAGTAATCAAGACAGGAACAAGGTTCGTTGTATGTGCTGTATGAGGCTGTCCATCTGCGCTTCTCATTTTTTCTGCGTTACCATGATCAGCTAAGACAATAGCAACTCCACCAATTGAAAGGATTGCTTCAACAACTTCTTTTGTGCATTGATCAACAGTTTCAACTGCTTTAGTCGTTGCTTCAATTGAGCCAGTATGACCTACCATATCAGGATTAGCGAAATTTAATATCATCGTATCGAATTTGCCTGATTTGATTGCTTCAACTGCTCTATCTTTAACTTCATAAGCGCTCATTTCTGGCTTTAAATCATAAGTTGCAACCTTTGGAGACTCAACAACAATTCTTGTTGCTCCCTTTAGGTCTCTTTCTTGTCCTCCGTCAAAGAAGAAGGTAACATGAGCATA
Source organism: uncultured Mariniplasma sp. (assembly GCA_964553665.1). GTDB lineage: Bacteria > Bacillota_I > Bacilli_A > Acholeplasmatales > Acholeplasmataceae > Peloplasma. The sequence goes on from CAZKLF010000006.1 coordinate 54,484, forward strand.
CTTTTCTGTTTCAGCAATTCTAAGTTGCTTTAAGCCCGCATCTGCGACTACTTCACCATATAAGTTATTTAAAACTTGTAATTCATAAGCCAATGGACCTTTTACAGTCTTGTTATAGTGCATCATGGACACAAAGAAGATATCTTTTGGTGCATTTTTTGGATCAAAGCTTGTTTTGTCTTCAGTATGGTATGTATTTGCTTCACTTGGATTAGAGAAAGCCGTTGCTATTCTAATTGCTCTATCAGGTCTAAAGTTGGCAAAAATAATTGAATCATGATCCCCAACCAAACCATTTTGATCGACAACAAATGGAATAATAAATTCATCAGTAATTCCAGCATCATAAGATACTTGAGTTCCCTCTAGGGCATCCTTATAGTGCTTACCAGTTCCTAAAACCATGTTATCAAAAGCTAATTGAATCCGGTCCCAATTATTATCACGATCCATCGCATAATATCTACCAGATACTGTAGCAACCTTAATGCCATAATCAATTAAATCCTTTAAGAATCCTAATCCGGATACTTGAGGTGTATCTCTGCCATCCATAAATGCGTGTAAATAAGGGGTAATTCCCTTTGAAACAGCTAAATCATGAAGTGCTTTTATGTGCGTTGGGTATGCGTGCACCCCACCATCACTTATAAGACCAAAGATATGTAACTTACTCTTATTTTTTTTAGCATGATCAATTGCATCTAAAAATGCTTTATTCTTAAAAAACGATCCATCTTTAATAGCGACATTGATTCGAGTCAAGGATTGGAAAACGACACGCCCTGCTCCAAGATTTAAATGCCCAACTTCACTATTTCCCATTTGACCTTCAGGTAATCCAACATTTTCACCACTTGCCTTTAGGGTGTTGTTAGGATAATCTTTAAATAGTTGATCTAAAAATGGCTTTTTAGCCAGTGATACTGAATTGCTATCGCTTGCAGGTGCAAGCCCATAACCATCCATAATAATTAATGCTGCAAATTTTTTATTCATTGTATACTCCTTTAAAATCTTTATCACTTCTATTATACTTCAAAAAGAAGGGTAACACTAAATCTACGCAAAAAAAACGTTTTCAAATCAATGACTATGCAAATTATAAAAACTATGATAAAATATGTATGTAATACTTCGGGGCAGGGTGTAATTCCCTACCGGCGGTTATAGTCCGCGAGCCTTAAGGCAGACCTTGTGAAACCCAAGGACCGACAGTAAAGTCTGGATGGAAGAAGTAATGTCAGTTTGACATGCCTTTTTGTCGCCGAAGTAATTTGGCGATTTTTTGTTACTTAGGAGGTAAATCATGTCAAATTACTTGCGTTTAAAAAAAATGTTGTACGTTGTTTCTTTAGCGGCTGTATCGATAGTCATTGGTCTAATTGAGATCCCTAATCCATTTTCATTTATTGGACCTTGGGCAGCTTTTGTCAGACTTGATTTTAGTGATGTCGTTATTTTAGTTTCTTTAGTTGTATTAGGGCCAAAAGAAACAATATTTGTTATTTTATTGAGAAGTGGTATTCGACCATTGATATTGCCTAAATTTGGCCTTGCAATGGATTATGTTGGCGAATTTCTAGCTATCACAGCATCGATATCTATTATGTTTGCTTATATAAGTGCACGTAAAATTCTTAAAAAGACAAAGGAACAGCCTTTACTTTATGTTCTACCGGTTCAAGAAGAAAAATTAACAAAAAAAGATTGGGCAGTATATTTAGGGTTTGCGATTTTAATACTCTCTTTAGGCACGCTCATCGCTAATTATATGTTTGCTACCCCCTTATATTTAAGCATGTTTGGAGCGACTCAAAGTTCTACAGCTTTGCACTTTACAGTATTCTCGTATGTGAAAGATAGTAATCCTAGTTTTACTTTATTTACTTTTCTTTTGGCAGCGATCATTAGTTATGTTCCATTTAATATTATGAAAAGCATCTTTGTTATGTCAATTTTCCTTGTCTTGAAACCTAAGTTGAAGTATTTAGAATTATAGTATGTTAAGATAAAGATGAGGTAATTTATGAATTTAATTGACAAATTTAAAGAACCAATAGATAAACACAATTTAATATTTGTAATTAAGCAAAGTGCTTTTATGACTGTTATAGGTGGATTATTAGTTGGAGCAATATATCTATTTATAGAACAATATTTTGGGATAACCCTAATATGGATGCTATTATTCGTTTTTGGGCTCTATTTAGCTAAAAGAATTAAAAATGCATATAACAAATATCATATAATTCATTCGGTTATTGCTATTATAGTTATTATCGTCACATACTTTCTTGCTAATGTTGTTTATTGGGCTGGATTTCTTTATATGTATGACGTGCTTACTGTGACTTCATTATCAAACTTTATTAATCCAGTGTTATATTTTAGTTTCTTAAATATTTTTCGCCAAGGGTTTTTCGAAATTACGAATATTTTGAATGTTATCTTTTTCATTTTGGTCAATGTTTATGTTGTTCGGTATGTTAAGTAAACGTTTTTATTGATGATTTACTTTATTAACACATACTTTTTGTGTATAATATATAGTAGTAGAATACAGGCAAAAACTTAATAAAGGAGTGATAATATGCCATTTATTAGTGATATTTACGCACGTGAAGTATTAGATTCAAGAGGTAACCCAACTGTTGAAGTTGAAGTTTACACTGAATCCGGAGCTTTTGGACGCGCAATGGTTCCATCAGGAGCCTCAACAGGTGAACACGAAGCAGTAGAACTTAGAGACGGAGACAAAAAACGTTATCTAGGCAAAGGGGTTTTAACAGCCGTTCATAATGTGAACGAAATTTTAGCTCCAGAATTGGTTGGAATCGACGTTACCAATCAAGTTGGTATTGACAGATTAATGATTGAACTTGACGGCACAAAGAACAAGTCAAAATTTGGTGCTAACGCAATTTTAGGCGTTTCTATGGCAGTTGCAAGAGCTGCAGCAGATTTTTTAGGTGTTGAACTATACCAATATCTTGGTGGTTTCAATGCGAAACAATTACCAGTTCCTATGATGAACATCATCAATGGTGGATCTCATGCTGATAATAATGTTGACTTCCAAGAATTTATGATTATGCCAGTTGGCGCTAAGACGTTTAAAGAAGGATTACGTATGGGAGCTGAAGTGTTCCATAACTTAAAGAGCGTTCTTAAGGCAAAAGGGTATAATACTGGTGTTGGTGATGAAGGCGGATTTGCTCCTAACTTAGGATCAAACGAAGAAGCACTTCAAGTAATTATTGAAGCAATTAAAAAAGCTGGATATGTTCCAGGTAAAGATGTTTTCTTAGCAATGGATACTGCATCTTCTGAGTTTTACAATAAAGAAACTAAGAAATATGTGCTTGCTGGTGAAGGCGGAAAAGAATTCACAAGTGAAGAACTCACTGATTTCTATGCAGAACTAGTTAAAAAATATCCAATCATTTCACTTGAAGATGGACTAGACGAAAATGACTGGGAAGGTTGGGCTTATCTTAGTAAGAAACTTGGAAATAAAATCCAAATTATGGGTGATGATTTATTTGTCACAAATACTGAAAAACTTTCTAAGGGTATTGAACTAGGTATCGCAAATTCAATTTTAATTAAAGTTAACCAAATCGGTACATTGACAGAAACATTTGATGCAATCGAAATGGCTAAACGTGCTGGTTATACAGCGGTTATTTCCCATAGAAGTGGTGAAACAGAAGATACAATTATCGCTGATATCGCAGTAGCAACTAATGCCGGTCAGATTAAAACTGGTAGTGCTTCAAGAACTGACAGAATTGCTAAGTATAATCAATTGCTTAGAATCGAAGATCAACTTGCAGAAACTGCACAATATCTTGGATTGAAAACGTTCTATAATTTAAAAAATAAATAAAAGATTAAAATTAACGTAATTTTTAAATTTATATTTTCGTACAAAAAAAGACTGAGAAAATTTTCTTAGTCTTTTTATTTTGACTATAGATTGTTTTTATTTACATTAATTTGAAAGGTTTGATTGAGGGAACTTAATCATTATCACACACTTAATGTATTATTGCGGTAGATGAAAATCAAGTAAGAAAATATGATATAATATCATATGAGGTAATATAAATGAAAAACATGTATTTAGAGTTTTATAATTTACAAACAAGAAAATTAGTAAAAGCAAATTATCCAGATGTCGATATCGATCGATATCCTTATTTAACAATGGATGAGGAGTTTATTCACTTACAAACGGATATTTTAATTGGAAGATTAGATCATAAAAAAACATTCGGATTTTTAAGACAAGAGTTGGGCGATATTTATATTGATCAAAGATGTCTATCTGATTCAATGCATGACGATATTGTTTTGGTTAAAGAAGGTGTTGAACCAAAAATAGTATTGATTGTAAAACGTGCTTTAACGGTTGTTATTGCAACTGTAAAGAAAACAAAAAGAGGGTACTTTTTTGAACCTGACACATATATAGACAGAAGACTTGAAGTTGAAAATACTGATGGGTTAGTTGCTGGACATGTTGTCATGCTTGAAGTTGAATCTATTGAGCATTTTGGTATATATGCACATGTTAAGAAAATCATTGGGCATGTTGAAGATCCTGATATCAATACGTTAAAAATTGTATTTGGATACGAATGGCCACAAAAATTCAAAGATGATGTAATGAATGCTGTAGGCCAAATACATATTGATATCGAAGAGGAAAAGAAAACAAGACTTGATTTAACTAATGAACTTATTGTGACAATTGATGGTAAGGATGCGAAAGATTTAGATGATGCAATATCTCTTTATGTCAAAGATGATTTATATCATTTGGGTGTCCATATCGCTGATGTTAGTCATTATGTTAAAGAAGATTCAATCGTTGATCAAGAAGCTTATCGCAGATCAACATCTGCATATTTAGCTGACCGGGTTATACCGATGCTACCGCATCTGTTATCAAATGATTGGTGTTCACTTAATCCACACGAAACTAAATTAACTTTATCATGTAATATGGTTTTAGATATGGACGGAAAAGTTGTTTCTTATGATATTCAAAAAAGTTATTTAGAAAGTTATCGTAGACTTAATTATGATGAGGTTAATCAATTTTTAACCAAGAATGTCTCTTTGAAAGATCAAAGAGTTGAACAGATGCTTCTTGTTATGAATGAATTATCACAAAAGCTTAAAGTTATTCGTAATAAGAGAGGCGAGATTGAATTTGAAAGCAGTGAACTTGGATTTATCGTTGATAAACAAGGTCGCGTTTTAGATGTGTATGAAAGAAAAACAGATGAAGCAGAAGAGTTAATCGAATCATTTATGCTCATTGCTAATGAAACAGTTGCATTCCATATGCATCATGCGGAGTTACCGTCGCTTTATAGAATCCATGAAAAACCGGATAATTTAAAATTAAAAAATGCTTTAACAATGGTTTCTAGATTAGGCTTTCCAGTGAACATGAAGCAACTAGGCAATCCGAAACCTTTGCAGGTGTTAACGCGAATTACAGCAGATACACCCTATAGTTATATTATTCATATGATGCTTCTTAGAGCAATGCAGAAAGCCAAGTACAGTGAGATATTATCACCTCACTATGGCCTTGGTGCGCGTTATTATGCACACTTCACATCTCCTATTAGAAGATATCCTGATTTGATTTTACATAGATTAATTCACACATTTGTTTTGGGTGAATCAAGAGATATGAAAAAAGATATGCATCACTTTGAATTAATCATGCCAGAAGTTGCTAAACACACATCTGACCAAGAAAGAAAAGCAGTTCAAATGGAACGTGATGTTTCTAAACTTAAAAGTTGCGAATTCATGGCTGACAAAGTTGGTAACTTCTTTAAAGCTAAGATCACTCAGATGATGCCTTCAGGTATGTTTGTTAAATTAGATAATGGCATAGAAGGTTTTGTAGCTTTGAGAGTTTTAGATGATTACTATATGTATGATGAAGCACATTTAACATTTATAGGAAATCGCGGTAAAAAATATCGTTTAGGTGATCAAGTGAAAGTTGAACTTCTAGATGTTGATCTAGGAACAAAGAAAATGGATTTTGTGATTAAAGATAAAAAACAAAGCAGATCAAAGAATACAAACAAAAAGGATTACAAACATGAAAATTATAAGTCAAAACAAAAAGGCTAGACATGATTATTTCATTCAAGAAACATTTGAAGCTGGTATTCAGCTTCTAGGTAGTGAAATTAAATCAATACGTCAAGGAAAAATAAATCTTAATGATTCATTCGTAACCTTTAAAAATGGTGAAACGTATGTTAATAATATGCACATTGCTAAATATGATTTTAGTAATCGTTTTAACCATGAAGAAACAAGACCAAGAAAACTTTTGTTGCATCATAAGGAAATTGTAAAACTTTTTTCTAAAACAAGAGAACAAGGTCTTACCGTTATTCCATTGAAAGTCTATTTAAAAGAAGGATTATGTAAAATTGAAATAGGTCTTGCCAAAGGTAAGAGAGATTATGATAAACGCAATACATTAAGAGAAAAAGATCAGCAAATGCGTTTACGGAAGATTTTAAAAAATAGGTAGAAAATGAAAAATAGAATTGGACTTGCCTTAGGTGGCGGTGGTGCTAGAGGATCATACCAAATAGGTATTCTAAAAGCACTCGAAGAAGCAAATATTTTACAAGATATTCATCATATATCAGGAACATCCATTGGTTCAATTAATACACTCATGGTTATGGCCAAAGTGAGTTATGAAAGAATGATAGGAATTTGGGAAAAAATAACTAACTCTGACATATATGGATTAGGTCCAGCAAGATTCAAGTCGGACCGATTGGGTGTCTTTAGTTTGCAAGATGCATTTAATGTATTGAAAAGAGAAGTTTCATTATCTGAGATTAGAGAAAGCAAAATTCAAGGATATGCAACTTCAGCTAAAATTCATAAAGATTCATTGATTGACCAAGTGCTCATTCACCGAATGGAAAAGGAAGTTTTTCACTTAAATGACTTTAAAGATCCACATAAAGCAGTATTAGCAAGTGCGTCAATCCCCTTACTTTTCGGATCAACATCTATAGGTGATGATCATTATGTTGATGGTGGAGCTGTTGATAATTGTCCTGTTCAACCATTGCTAGATCATGAATGTGATATTATCCTTGCAGTTCCTATCGATGGTTGGTTTAGACCAAAGAAGTTTGAAAAAGAAAATATACTTCTCATTAATTTAAAAACGCATTATCTATTCCATACTATCCCCTATGATATTTTAGATTTTAAATCATCTGTTGTTACTGATAAAGCTGATTATGGATATAAAATAGGAAAATTAATGATTAATCAACTGATTGAATTAGGATACTATGATGAATCAAACCAATGGTATAAGCCAGATGGATATACATATATAACTATTGATAAAAGTAAAGAAAAAAAGATAAAGGATGAGGTTTGATTTTATGGATCTTGATATTGTAAAAATTATTCAACTGATGAGAAATCCAATTTTAGACTGGTTTTTCTATATTGTTACACAAATTGGCGATCAATATTTTTTTATTGCTATTGTAGCTATTATTTACTGGACTGTTAATAAGAAATATGCGCATAAATTTGCATTTACTTTCATGCTTACAGCTGGTGTTAATACGGGCATCAAAGAAATCATACAGCGAGTTAGACCTTTTTATAATGATGGTGTTTCGGTTGAAGATCGTTGGATTACGCAAGGATATTCATTTCCAAGTGGTCATTCACAAGCTGCTGGGGTCTTAGGATATTTATCATATGATGTTTCAAAAAAACTATCAAAGAAATGGATATGGTATGTTGGTTTAGCAGTTTTAATATTAGTTCCGTTAAGCAGAATCTATTTAGGACAACATTATTTATCCGATGTTGTTGTTGGAGCAGCCTTAAGTTTCACTTTAGCATTTTTCATCTTTAAACTTGTTGATAAGATGAAAGATAACGAGCATATTTATACAATTATGCTCGCACCTATTTTTATCTTAGTTTTGTTTTTCGTACAAAATCACGATATATTTGTTGCTGCTGGAGGATTTACAGGGTTCGCTGTAGGTTATTACTTAGAAAAAGAATTTGTTAAATATGATGTTAAAGCAGATTTTTGGATTCAAGTTCTTAAAGTTGTAATAGGGTTGGTTATTGCAGTTGTTGTTAAAGAAGGATTAAAATTTATCTTGCCGTATACCGCTACAGAAGATACAGACCCTGCAACACTTGATTTAATCCTTGATTTTATTCGATATTTTGCGATTGGAGTTTGGGCTGCATATGGAGCACCCCTCGTATTTAAAAATGTATTCAGACATAAGTAAAAAAACTTTTAAAGAATTAACAAATGAAGAAGTCTATCAAATCCTTGACTTAAGACTCAAGGTTTTTGTCATGGAGCAACAGATTATGTATGTTGATACAGATTATAGAGATCAAAAGTGTATACACTACATGATAAAAGATGACGATCAAATTGTATGCTATCTTCGAGTTGTCCCTAAAGGTTTGAAATATGAAGAGTATTCTTTAGGTAGAGTTGCAACTGATCCGAATTATCGTAGTCATGGACTGGCGACAAAACTGATTAAAAAGGTTATGGATGATTTGAAGGGTGAACCTATAAGAATATCAGGTCAAGCCTATCTTAAAAGTTATTATGAAGGATTAGGGTTTACAGTAGTTAAGGGACCATATTTAGAAGAAGATATCTCACATTATGAGATGATTTTTCTCAATCGATAGCATTTTTATATCTTTACAAACATATATAACTATGTTAAAATATAATCGCAATGAACAGAACGAGTAATGAGTCTTTTATGCTTAGAGACTTCGTGGTTGGTGAAAACGAAGATGAAAGCTCATGAATGCTATCTGGGAGCAAAAGGTATGTCGGCCTTAACGACTAAAGAGTGCTAGAAATTCATTTCTAGAACTAAGGTGGTACCGCGTAATCATTACGTCCTTAGATATTTCTAAGGACTTTTATTTTTATTTAATTATGGAGGAATAACTATGAAATACATGACTGCAGCAGAAATAAGACAAATGTGGCTTTCATTTTTCGAATCAAAAAGACATAAAATAGAACCATCAGCTTCATTGGTACCGCAAAATGATCCAACATTACTATGGATCAACGCAGGTGTTGCCCCATTGAAGAAGTATTTTGATGGCAGTGAGAAACTTGCCAATCCAAGATTAGCAAATGTTCAAAAATGCATCCGTACTAACGATATTGATAATGTTGGTAAAACTGCAAGACATCACACATTTTTCGAAATGATGGGTAATTTTTCTATAGGAGAATATTTCAAAGAAGATGCTATCAAATGGGGGTTAGAACTTTTGACAGATCCTAAGTGGTTTGGTTTGCCCATTGATAAATTATATATGACTTATTATCCTGATGATTTAGAAGCAAAAAAAATCTGGTTAAATCATGGTATTAAAGAAGATCACTTGATTGCAAGTAAAGATAACTTTTGGGAAATTGGACCTGGACCTTGTGGTCCTGACACTGAAATATATTTTGACCGCGGAGAAAAATATGACAAACGCGGAGTTGAGTTAATTGAAAAAGATTTAGAGAATGAAAGATATATTGAAATTTGGAACATCGTTTTTTCACAGTTTAATTCGAAAGTTGGTTTAAACAGAGATGACTATCCAGAACTACCGAACAAGAACATTGATACCGGTGCTGGATTAGAAAGATTTGCTTGTGTTATACAAGAAGTTAAAACCAATTTTGAAACTGATTTATTCATGCCAATAATTAAACATGTAGAAAGCATATCAAAAGTTAAATATGAAGGGCAAATGGCATTTAAAGTTATCGCAGATCACATCAAAGCTTTAGTGTTTGCGATTAGTGATGGAGCAATGCTTTCTAATGAAGGTAGAGGTTACGTTCTTAGAAGACTATTGAGACGTGCTGTTAAGTATGGCCGCTCACTTAATCTAACTGAACCATTTTTATATTTACTGATAGATGATGTTGTTGACACGATGAGTGTATTTTATATGAACTTAAATGATACAAAAGATATTGTTAAAAAGATTGTTTTTAAAGAAGAACAAAAATTTCTTGAAACAATAACAGATGGTGAAAAACATTTATTAGATGCTATTGAAAAAGAAGGAAAAGTTATTTCTGGAGTTACAGCATTTAAACTTTATGATACCTATGGTTTCCCAATTGAACTCACTTTAGAATATGCCAATGAAAACGATGTTATCGTTGATGAAAAAGCATTCTACGAAGAGCTTGAAAAACAAAAACAACGCTCAAGAGCTGCTCGATCAAGTAAAGGGAGTATGAAAGCACAAGAAGAAGCTTTTCTTAACTTTGTAGAACCTTCGAATTTTATTGGATATACAACGCTTCAAACTGAAGCAAAAGTCATCAAAGTATTTGACCAGGGTATTGTTTTAGATCAAACCCCATTTTATGCAACTAGTGGCGGTCAAGTTGCTGACGAAGGTACGATTAATGGTCTTAAAGTAACTGATGTATCAAAACTTCCTAATGGTCAGTTTTTACATCAAGTAGAAGAAGGTGCATTTGAAGAAGGCGACGAAGTATTAGCAATCGTTGACGCTCATGAAAGACTTAAGACAATTAGAAATCATAGTGCTGCACATCTATTCCATCAATCAGTCAAAGATACTTTTGGAAAACATGCAAATCAACAAGGTTCGCAAGTTTCACCAAAGAGTTGGAGATTCGACTTCAATCATTATGAAACTGAATCTGACGAACAAATCCTAAAGGTTGAAGCACTAGTTAAACGTTATATTCATGAAAAACCACTTGATGTCATCATTCGTGAAATGCCACTTGAAGAAGCAAAAAAATATGGTGCTATGGCATTATTTGGTGAAAAATATCATGAGGTTGTTCGTGTGGTTGATATGGACTGGAGTAAGGAATTATGTGGTGGTACCCACGTAAGTAATACTAGAGAAATCGTTGATTTTGCGATTACATCATATGAATCTATTGGATCGGGTATCTACCGTATGGAAGGTGTTACAGGAACAGATGTTATAGAACAGGTAAAGGGCTTTTTAGAGCCACTTTATAATGAACTTGAAACATTATATGATAAGATGAATAGAATGGAAATACATATCATAATTCCTGATCAACCTGAGATTACAGGGAGTTACAAAGATATCGTTAATATGCGTCACTATGTTGTTGAAATCAAGGAACTTATAAAAGATAAGGAAAAAGAGATGAGTAAAATGATGCAACAGGATGTGTTGCAGAGATTAGATGACTTCATTAATGATTTGGAATCTAAGAAACAAGTAATAGTACTGCATGATATCGATTCTAAAGTTTTAAAGCAATTGATGGATGCACTTTATGATAAAATAAAGGCGGAAACTTTGTTTATTGTAAACATACAAGAAAGCAAGGCTACATTCTTATGTAAAAGTTCATTGGATCAAGCAGGACGTTTAGTTAAACTTGCTGCAAACCTAACAGGTGGATCAGGTGGCGGAAGACCGAATATGGCGCAGGGTGGAACTCAAGACTTAACAAATCTTGATCAAGCGATTGAAACCATTAGAAAGAGCTTATGAAAAGATATTTAGGTTTAGATTTAGGAAGTAAAACGTTAGGAGTATCGATGAGCGAATCAGGCATTATTGCTTATGCACTCACTACGTTTAGATTTACTGAAAACGATTATGAAGAGGCATCAAAAAAAGTTGCAGAATTAGCTTTGATGCATAAAATTGACACCATCGTTTTAGGTTACCCCAAACATATGAATAATGATATTGGGATTCGGGGTAAAATCAGTGAGGAATTTAAGAAATTAATAGAAGAAAAATGCACTTCAGAAGTTGTTCTATGGGATGAAAGACTTTCAACTCAAACAGCACTTCGTGCAATGATAAAAGGCTCAGAGCGACGTAAGACTCAAAAACAAAAAAAGGATGAACTCGCTGCTGTTGTTATATTACAAAACTATTTAGATTATAAAGGAGCAAGTCTATGTTAGAAGAAAACCAAATGGTTGTTACAAATGCTGAAGGCGATGAGTCTGTATGCGAAATTTTATTTACACATGAACATAATGGAAAGAATTATGTTGTCTTTGAATTTTTAGATTCTCATGAAGTCAGTGCAGCAGTTTATATTGCTGATGAAAATGCAGAAGAAGGATCATTCTCAGATATTGAAACAGATGAAGAATGGGATATGCTAGACAAAGTTTTAAAGGCCTATTTTGATAGCGAAGAAGACGAGTTAGAAAACGAAGAAGAGGCATAATGTTAGAAGTTATCAAAGCATATGCGAAAGATCATCAAGTTCCCATTTTATGTGAAGATGGCCTTTTGTTTTTAGGTCAAGTTATTAAGGATCATCAAGTTAAAGATGTTTTAGAAATTGGAACAGCCATAGGCTATAGCGCACTTGCTATGGCTTCTTTAGGTTGTATGATAGATACGATGGAAAGAAATGAAGAAATGATTGAGCTTGCTCAAAAGAATTTTAAAGACTATGACAAAAATCATCAAGTTCATTTAATCGAATCTGATGCTCTATTGTATGATGGGAAGTTAAGAGCGTATGATCTTATTTTCATTGATGCAGCAAAAGCTCAATATCAAAGATTTTTTGAAAAGTATGTTCCTTATTTAAGACCCAATGGCATTATTATTTGTGATAATCTTAGATTTCACGATTTAAAACCTGAAAATGTAAATAGACATACAAGACAGTTATTAAGAAAGATTAACACGTTTAAATCATTTCTTCTGGATCATCCGAATTTTGATACAAAATTCTTTGATCAAGGAGACGGCATGACCGTTAGCCAAAGGAAGTAAATATGAAACTTTTATCTACTTTTTATCAACTTAAAAATATTGAAAAGCTCTCAGCTTATGCTGATGGTTTTTTAGTTGGAAATGAAGATTTTGGAACTAGGCTTACACATAGTTTTACAACAGAAGAAATCATCAGTGCCATTCATCTTGCAAAGAAATTTAGCAAATCACTATTTTTGGTTTGTAATCAAATGTTTACAGACAAAATGCTCGTTGAGTTTAAATTATGGATTGAAGGACTACCAATCATTGATGTTTCTGGTATTATCATCGCTGATTTAGGAGCCTATAGGTTATTGGATGAATTAGGATTATCTAAAAAAACAATTTATAATCCTGAAACGTTATTAACAAATAGCCATGATTTCAACTTTTTATCGAAAAATCGCATTTTTGGTGCATATATTGCTAAGGAAATCACTTTGGAAGATGTTTTATCTATAGGTAAGAAGAAAGAGTATCAAATGTTCATGGTTGGACATGGCCATTTAAATATGTTTTATTCAAAAAGACAATTGATAGATACATTTATGGCTTATCAGAAAGCTGAAAACCTTTATCATAATCATCAAGATTTAAAAATTGTTGAAGAAAACAGGAAAGAAGATCCTTATCCTATTTTGGAAGACAAAGCGGGAACACATGTATTTAGGAGCCAAATGTTTTCATCACTTAAGCATCTAGAGGATTTAAATAAATGTATTGATTTTTTAGTGATAGACACAATTTTTAAAGATGATGCATATGCATTAGAAGTACTAAAAATGTATAAAGAAGAACAAGAAGATAGAAATACAATTAAAAATCTAAAAGAAAAGTATTGTGAAGTATGGGATGAAGGTTTCTTTTATAAGAAAACAATATATCAACATAAAGGATAAATATGATTGAATTATTAGCCCCTGCGGGAGATTTAGAAAAATTAAAAATTGCACTGATGTATGGTGCTGATGCTGTCTTCATTGGAGGACAGAATTTTTCGCTTCGCGCAAGAGCATCCAATTTCACTTTAGACGATATATTAGAAGCAACAACCTTTGCTCATACAAAGAATAAGAAGATATATATAACAACAAATATTATTCCGCATAATGAAGATTTAGACGGACTTGTTGAGTATTTGAAGGCACTTGAAGAAAGAAATGTAGATGCGATTATATCTGCTTCACCATTTATTATTGACATGGCATTAAAACATACAAAACTTGAGGTTCATTTATCTACCCAACAATCAGCAACGAATGCGAATGCAGTTAATTTTTGGCATGACTATGGTGTAAAGCGAATCGTCTTAGCCAGAGAGTTAGATAAGCATCAAATAAAAGATTTGATTCCAAAAACAAATGCAGATATTGAAGTGTTTATTCATGGTGGCATGTGCATGAGTTATTCTGGTAGATGTAGTTTATCAAATAACATGACAGACCGTGATGCAAATAGAGGTGGATGCGCCCATTCATGTAGATGGAACTATGAACTCACACAAAATGGTGAAACCGTTAGTAATAAAATGTTTTCAATGTCTTCAAAAGATTTGCAGGCATTAGAACAAATTCCATTTTTGATTGAAGCAGGTGTAAAATCACTAAAGATTGAAGGCAGAATGAAAAGTTTACATTATATAGCTACTGTAGTTGCTACATATCGTAGACTCATTGATACTTATTTAGTTCAAGGCGAAATTAAGAATTTTGGGCCTTTCTTGATAGAGTTACAAAAGGCAGAAAATAGATTAACATCACATGGTTATTTAGAGGGATTGCCTGGTATTAATCAACAACTCTTTGCTAAGAAGAGTGAACAACCATCTCAACTCTTCATTGGACTTGTTAAAGATTATGATGAAAAGACTCAAATAGCAACCATAGAACAAAGAAATTATTTCGAAGTTGGATATGAAATTGAAATCTTCCATCCTACTGGAACTGAAAGTACGTTTATCTTAGAAGAAATGTCAGATGAACAAGATGAAAAACTAAATGTTGCTAGACATCCTAAACAAATATTACATATCAAGGTTCCTTTTCCAGTTGAGCCTTATGCAATGCTGAGAAAAAAGTAATGGAAACTTTTAAAAAAAATGGGAAAATGATCCCCTATGAAATTCACAAAAAAAATATTAAGAACACTTACTTTAGAATCAAAGATGGTTATTTAAAGGTTACAACAAGTCCGTTTTCGAAAAAAAGAACAATCCTGACTTATATTGATTTAAAGTTTGATCAAATCTACGCAAAACTAGAAAAGATGAAGCAAGAAGAACCAGATGATGAAATTATGCTCTGGGGTAATAAGTTTGAGCTTAAAATATCACATGGGAGATTCAATTACCAAATAAGTGATGATAATATATCAGTCACATCTACCAAAGTGGATATAAATTTAATAAAGAAACGTATTTATCTTAACGAAATTGGAAAGGGTTTAAAAACCCTTAATGATGAAATTTATCAGACAATTTTAAAAAAAGGAATTAAACCATTACCATTTAAACTCAAATATTTAAAATCGAAATTTGGTAGTTATCATAGAAAAAACAAGGAAATTACGCTAAATACATTTTTAGCAAGATTAGATCCAGTTTATCTTAAATATGTGATTTACCATGAATATGCACATGCAATTGTTTTTAATCATTCAAAAGATTTTTATAATCTTTTAGGCGAATTCATGCCAAATCACCGTCTTTATCAAAAAGACTTGAAAAGAATAGCAATTATTTGAAAAATGATGTATAATAATTAAGGAATTTAAGGAGGTACACCAATGGCTGTTAAGCAAACGTTTCAATTAACTCAAGAAGGTGTCGATAAATTAAAAACAGAACTTATATTTTTAAAAGATGTTAGACGCGGTGAAAACCTAGAAGCACTTAAAGAAGCAAGAGCACAAGGCGATTTGTCTGAAAATGCTGATTATGATGCTGCTAGAAATGAACAAGCTAGAATCGAAGCGAGAATCGCAGAGATCGAAAATGTCGTTAAGAATGTAAAAATCATTAAAACTACATCAGAAGATATCGTGAATATCGGTAAAACTGTTAAAGTTCGGTTTTTAGAATCAAAAGAAGTCAAGGAATTCTATTTGGTTGGTAGCATTGAAGCCGACCCAAAGACTAGAAAAATCTCAGTTGCATCTCCAATTGGAAAAGCAATGATTAATCATGCTGAAGGCGATACTGTGGAAGTAAAAACAGAAACAGGACGCATCTTTTCAATCGAGATTGTGGAAATTAACTAATGTCAGTTTATCAAAAATGTATACCGCATGAATACTATGCAACCATTTTTGAAATTCCATATCAAAAACTAAAAGAGCAGGGTATAAAATCCTTGTTTTTTGACTTAGATAATACGATAATCGCGTATGATGAAGCAGAACTAAGTCATAAGCAAATAGCCTTTATTAATGATCTCAAGAAAGATTTCAAGGTGCTCATATTATCTAATACTAATTTCAAACGTGTTTCTCTTGCTGTTAACAAATTAGACATACCGTTTATATGGCATGCTAAAAAACCACTTAAATGGGGATTTACAAAAGCATTAAAAATGCTTGATTCCAATAAAGAAGAAACAATGATTATTGGTGATCAACTCATGACTGATGTTTATGGTGCAAACCGTATAGGCATTGGCTCTATTTTAGTAGCATCTGTTAAACGCAAATCTGATCGAAAAATAACTAAAATTAATCGGATGATTGAAGGAATATTCATCAAGAAAATACAAAAAAAGCTTCCTAAATTATATGATGAAAGGCTGAAATCTTATGTCGAAAGTCATTAAATGTCAAGGATGCGGAGCAATTCTGCAGACCGAAGATTCAAATAAGGTTGGTTATGCTTTAAGCTTAGAACATGATTATTGTCAATCTTGTTTTAGACTGATGAATTATGGAGAAGCCAACATTCATTTTCATCCTGAAGATCTACCAAATCTTGAGAGTGATTCTTTAATTGTGATGGTGAGTTCTATTTTGCATTTGGATATGCTTTTTAGTTATCCAGTCTATAGATATCAACCAGATGCTCATTTTGTTTATATCATCAATCAAATTGATTTGCTTCCTAGAAGTACTAATTTAGATAAACTTGTCGAAAGATTAACTCAAAAAGCACGTTCAATGAACGTACCTTTTCAAGACTTGATTTTAATGTCTGCTAAAAATAAGTTTGATATTGAAAACCTAGGTAAGTATCTATCATCGTATAAACATAAAAACATTTATTTGTTAGGTGTACAAAACAGTGGAAAAACCACGATTTATAAAGCTTTAACAAATCAAACAAAAGCATTGGCATTCAAGAAAGCAGGGCTCACACAAGAAGCACTGTCTGCACCTTTTGGTGAACAAATCATTTATGATATGCCTGGTTTATATCAAGAAGGCTACTTGCATCAATTAATGCCCTACGAGGTCTATAAGAATCTAATTCCCGATGTTGAAATGAAACCAATTATCTATCAACTCAAAGATCAGCAAGCACTTTTCCTTGAAGGTTTAATTTCACTTACATTTAGCGGAACAGATACGACTGCTGTTCTATATAGCTATAGAAATCTTAAGGTTCATAGAACAAACGCTAAACGGGTAAAACAACTATGGTTAGAAAAAGAAACACATTTTAAAATATTTGTGAAAGACTATGAAGAAAAATCTTTTAGAATTCCTAGTGGGAAAATGCAAATTACATTTGCAGATATGGGATTTTTACATATAGTTGGACCAATGAATCTCAAAGTTATTTATCCAAAAGGCATGCATTTGAGCTTGTCGGAGGCGATGTTTCGATGATAGAAGAGATTAAAGATAAAGTAACAAAAAAATTAAAAGATTATCCTGAAAGATTAAAACATGTTTTAGGGGTATATGAAACATCAATCAATTTAGCTAAGGCACATCACCTAGATATAAATAAAGTTTCAATTGCTGCTCTTTATCATGATTATGCTAAATATGATAAATTTGAAGATCAAATGAAATATCTGGATTTAGAAATTATCAAAGCATATGTTGATACGCCTGTAATTTATCATGCGTTTGCAGCAGCAAAAGCATTAGAGGTGGATTTTAAAATTTATGATTCAGAAGTATTAAATGCTATTAAATACCACGTATGGGGTAGAATAGGCATGGCAGATATTGAAAAAGTGATATTAATAAGTGATAGTTGTGAACCAAACAGAAAATTTGAAGATGCGAAGTACATTTATGAAATAGCACTTAAGGATCTTGATTTAGCTTGTGAGCTTGTTATGAAGGCAAGTATTGATTATTTAAAAAGTAAAGGAATTGTTCCTGCAGAGGAACAACTTAATGCATACACTTACTATATGGAGGTAAACCGTGGAAAAACTGAATAAAATTATTCAAGCATTAGAAGATGTAAAAGTAAAAGATTTAAAGGTATTTGATTTTGAAAAGGCATCACCATTTTATGATTATTTTGTTATAGCAACAACCAATCAAAGACAATCAAATGCAGCAATCAACTATATAAAAAAGGCATTATTAGCAGATGATGTTAAGCATGTCGAAGGTAAAGGCGGAACTTGGGTCTTAATTGATTGTGGTGATGTTATTGTTCATCTATTTCAAGAAGAAGATAGAAGATATTATGGCCTAGATCAAAGATTGATAGGGATTAAAAGGGTTATATAATGTTTGCAAGAGCATATGATTTATTAATGGCTGATGTTGATTACGAAGCCATTTATTCGTGGCTAAAACCATATTTAAAAGAAAATAATACGATTATTGACGCTGGATGTGGTTCGGGATATCTATTACTAGAATTGCTTAAAAATAATCATCAAGCAATTGGTATTGATAATGATACTGAAATGTTATCTTTAGCATTAAATCGTTTGCAAGAAAGCCAACTTAATCCAATGCTTTTTGAACATGATTTAAGAGATAGTATTGGCGTTCGAGTTGATGTTGTCCTTGCAATGTTTGATGTTGTCAATTATTTTAAGGGAGTCAAAAAGGTATTTAAAAATATTTATCAAGCATTAAATGAAGAGGGAATGTTCATTTTTGACATCTATAAACAGGAAGTTTTCGAATTATATGATAATTACACAGAAATAGATGATATTCCGATTCACTATGAATGGCATGTGAAAACGAAGGAACATCAATTGTATCATAGTGTTAAAATTGGAAATGATATTGAGAAGATTAAGCAATATGTTTATCCAGTTTCTTATTATCAAAATGTTTTAGAAGCCTTAGGATTTAGAGTTAAGATTAAAGATGGAATAGATGTAAGAAAACATTATGTAATCGCCTATAAATAGGCGTTTTTTCTTTATATGAATAACGTAAAATTGATATTAAAGATATATATAAGTTACGCTTTAAAGTAAAAGACGCCTGATGGTGTCTTTTCACATAAATATTAAAAAAAAGATAGAAAGAAGAATATTCTATCATTCGTTAAATTTATTGTTGTAGATACCTTTCTCATAGATTTTTAAATCATCGATGAGTTGGTCTAATATATTTTGGGCATCGCTAAGATGAGTTGTATTTTTAATTGCTAATTCAAATAGTAAGCGAGAAACTCTAACGATTTTAACAATTTTATTGCGATCACTTTTTAGAAATAAGTGATTAAAGTTCTGAGCTATTTCATCGTATGAAAAAGCAAATGGTGTAAGATTATGATCTAATTTGTGTTCGCTTTTATGCATAATATATTCTATATAATGATCAACAGGTCCATTCTTGTTTAGTTTTGCAGAAATGACGTGATGAAAATGCTGTTGAATAAACTCATACCAATTACTAGAACGCTCTAATGATATTTTAATATCCTCACGCTTTGTCTTGATGACCGTTGCAAATGCATAATCAAAAAAATCTTCTTTGTCGCTAAAATAAGCATAAAAAGACCCATGTGCTATTTGTGAGTCAATACATAACTGATTGATACTAAATGTACTTAAAGATTTTTTGTTAAGTTGTTCAAAAAAAGAACTCAGTATTTTTTGTTTTTTATTACTATCTAAATGAGCGAATACGTTTGTTGGCATACGATTACCTCAAAGATAGTATAACACAGTTGTAATTTGAAACATATATGTTATAATGACATATAGAAATCACAAATGACAGGTTGTCATATTAGAGGAGATTAGCATGTTCATAATTATTGTTCTTATTATTTCTTTCATATCTTTAATGTTTTACAAGAAAATCCATAAGCATCAAATCATTTTTTATAGTTTAGCTATCATTTTAGCGGTTCTTGCATTTTTAGGTAGAGGTATGCCATTAACGAAACCAATTAATATAGGGATGGTTGGATTAGCATTCTTTTATTTAGTTATGCTCGTTGGCGTACTACCGAAAAAATGGAAGATCACGACTGCTTTAAAGGTACTCAGAAAAGAATGGTCTATTGTTGGTTTTTTAATTATCGCCCCTCATTCCTTATTTAATCTTTATGAAATTTTATTTCAAAATCGTTCTGTTACTTGGTTTGGAATTTCGACATTCGTTATTATGCTTCCACTATTTGTTACAAGTTTCACTATCATTAGAAGGAAGATGACACCAAAGAGTTGGAAGTTTCTTCAATCGTTTGCATATATTGCATATTGTGCATTATTTGTCCATATTATACTTAATGCAAGTGAAATTCTGAATTTGATAGCATATATTGTGGCGTTCACGCCATATGTTGTAATCAAATCTGTTATGCTACTTAAAAAACTTAAAAAATAAATAAACTTTAAATACACTATTGTTATATTGAATCACTTGGAAATTCAAATTATATAAAATAAAAAGATCTTAAAGAGACATTTATCATAGTCTATCGAAGATCTTTTTTTAATGTTTTTTGAAACTTTTGTTTTGATGATAATTAATAGAGTATTTTTTTAATATCAGTCTAGTATAAGATGGAGGATAAATATGAAACAAGCTATTATTATGACTGTTGTTTTAGTTATCGTTGGATGGTTTTGGTTATTTCCAAGACAAAAAGAAATTGAATATATAAATCAAGCAGCTATTCCTATTGAAATGATTGAAGTTGAAATTAATGGAGCTGTACTCTTTCCAGGTGTTTATCATTTTTGCGAGCCTTTAACATTAGGTGAAGCCTTGACTTTTGCAGGAGGTATACTTGATGAAGCTGACCATGCTTCGTTTAGTACATCAGAGATGATTACACGAAATCGTCAAATTACGATTTCTTCAGTTAATATCTCAGTTGAGAAGCCCAGTGTACTTATTAATATCAATACTGCAGGATTCAAAGATTTGATAACTATACCAGGAATGACCGAGACAAGGGCAGCGTCATTAATCATTTATAGAGAAAAATATGGAGATTTTAATCATATTGATGATTTAATTAACGTAAAAAACATAGGTTCAGTGACTCTTGAAAAAATTAAACCATATATTACTTTGGGATGATTACTATATTGAGGGATATGCTTTATTAATAATGATCTTAGGATGTTTTCATCCTTTGTTTTTTATCATTTTGTTGATATATGTTTATTGGCAAAGAAGAAGTATTAAAATACCAGTAATATTAATCGGTGCAGTACTATTATTGACGAGGTTCTATTTTTTTGAAATTAAAGAAATTCCTAATTTCATCCATGGAAATGCAAAAATAGTGGAAATCGCTTCATATGAAAACTCAGATATGATTGTTATTAGATATCAAAACATACGATATCAAGCGTTTGTAGAACCGAACTTATATCAAATAGGAGATTGTGTTTTAATAGAAGCGAATGTAAATCAATATAGAAATCAAACAATACCGTATGGATTTAACCAAAACAGTTATTATTTATCACATAATGTCAGGGGATATCTCAAGATATCCAATTTAAGCTTTGTCTCTCACTCGTTTTCTATTTATTCATTAAGGCAACAACTCGACAATTATATTACTCAGTTTCAATCGCAGGTCTATATAAAGGCACTTATTCTGGGAGAAAAGAGCTTTACAGAGCAACAAACGTCAACATATAGGAGTCTTGGTATTTTATATTTATTTACTGTATCTGGACTCCATATCTATGGGCTTTTGATAGGTATAAAAAAGATCTTTTTTTATCTGAGTTTAACTGAGAAAAAACAATTTTGGTTAACAGTTTTAGTCTATCTAGTTATTTTGTATTTTAATGCTTTTTCAATGAGTGTTTTAAGGATTGTTCTGATCTTTTTAATCCAGAATTTAGCAAAAAAAATGAAAATTGACTTGTCTCGGGTAGATTATATTCATCTCGCTTTTTTTCTTTTACTCTTATTTAGAATTGAATGGGTCTATCACCTAGGGTTTCTGATGTTATTTGTTATATTGAATTTCATATATTTGATGTCACATGTTTATTCGAATTTAAAAGGGTATATTAAAAGAGCAGTTTTATCAATTTTAATTATCTTAAGTATTTTACCCTTCCAATCTACAATTTCACCATTTTTGATTATATTATTGCCAGCATTAATGATTTTTATTACTGGGCCAATATATTTTCTTTCGTTGTTTATTTTAATCATTCCTGAATTAGATCAAGTGCTCAGTTTCTTCATTGAGTATTTTGAATTATTGATTCATATGATTGAACTAAGAAACTTTTCTATTGCTCTGCCTTCACTTCCAATGCTGGGTATTGTTCTTTATTATGTTTTACTAATCTTTTTATTTAAATCTCGTTCGTATTTAAATGTATTTAAAAGAAGTATATTGATTGTTATTTTATTTTCTTTCTTCATTATCGATATTAAATTAACAAATGATACGAAATTTTATATGATAGATGTAGGACAAGGTGATTCTA
The DNA here is from genome assembly GCA_964553665.1 of uncultured Mariniplasma sp. GTDB lineage: Bacteria > Bacillota_I > Bacilli_A > Acholeplasmatales > Acholeplasmataceae > Peloplasma. The sequence goes on from CAZKLF010000006.1 coordinate 77,187, forward strand.
TGCTGATTGAATCGCCTACATGCAATTTAGTCATCGATAGCTTCCAAAATGTTTTACCTTTAATAAATAGCCTTGGAATTTATCATTTGGACTTACTTATTTTGACACATAGTGATAATGATCATATTAAAGAAGCTCAAACTATTATAAATCATATTGATGTCGAAAAAGTTATTATTAACCCATATAATGCATACCCGATTTATCATGAAAAAATGATAGAAATGAAGACTGATGATCATTTATCATGTGGGGATTTAGATATTTCATTTTTAGGACCTATAAGAAAATATGATGATGCTAATAATAATTCATTAGTTTTCAAAATAACGATAGGAGTAAAAACCTTTTTATTTACTGGTGATATCGAAAAAGAAGCCGAAAGTGATTTGGTTTTTAAATATGGACACCTTCTAAAAAGTGATGTTCTAAAAGTTCCACATCATGGCTCATCTTCCTCTTCAAGCAACGAGTTCATAAACATGGTTCTTCCTGATGTAGCATTAATTAGTTTGAGTGAAAGTAATCGCTTTGGATTTCCAAATCAAGATGTAATCAATAGACTTATAGTAAAACAAGTTGATATCTACAGAACGGATCAGATGGGAACTATTTGTTATACGTATCATCAAAAGAAAGAGAAATGGTCTTTATATCTACCATTTTAGGACGAATTTTAGTATAATATAAGTAATAGTCAGGAGGTACGAATATGGCTGAGTCCATCTACCTTTATTACAGCAACAATGAATTTCTTTTGAATCATAAAATTGAAGAGAAATTAGTCGAATTTAATGTAGACCCTTTTAATATCATTAAATATGATTTGCTTGAAAACTCAAGTGATGATATTTTAGAGGATTTACAGACAGTTTCTTTTTTTGCTGAACAGAAAGTAATCATTGTGCGAAATCTTGCCGAAATAGAAAAAGAAGGAGAAGCAGTTGTTAAAAATTGGGTCTCTTATCTTGAAAAACCAAATCCAGATGTCATCCTGCTCATCGTTCAAAACGAACTATTAAAGGAGGGTACACCATTAGGTAGTGCTTTATTTAAGTTTTCGTATATTGAAAAGATAAAAGAGATGGATAAGACTGAGTATCCTGATTTTGTTCGTAATATGTTCAAAAAATATCAATACATGATTACGGACGATGCTGTTGAAGCATTATTGGAAAGAACCAATCTTGATTTCACGCTAATTAATCAAGAAGCGGAAAAACTTATGTTATTTGCATATGATACAAAAGAGATTAATGAGAAAGCCGTTATCTTATTAGTAAGTAGAAATCTAGAAGAAAATATCTTCGAACTCACCAATGCACTTCTGTCGAAAAACCAACCAAAAACTATCGAAATATTTTATGATTTAGTTGCACGTAATGAAGACCCATTGCGGATATTAAATAACATTGTTGGTAAAGTTCGTGAGCTTATGCATACAAAACTCTTAATAGAAAAAGGATATAGACAAGAACAAGTTGCAGAACACTTTCATATAAAGAGTGGTAGAGCATATTATTTAGTTAAAAATGCGCAATCTATTTCTTTTAGCATACTAGAAAATCATTTAAAAAAACTTTCAAAACTTGATTACGATATCAAATCAGGAAAAATAGATAAAAAATTAGGGTTAGAACTCTATTTGTTAGGGGCATAAAATGTTAAAACATAATAGAATATTGTTATTTGATTTTGAAACAACTGGACTTTCAGCTACAAACAGTCAGATTATTGAAATTGGCGCTATTCTTTTAGAAAAGACAGAATCTGGTAAATATCAATTAGCTGATGAATTATCAACACTCGTTTTAGCAGATGGACCATTACCATCAAAGATTATTGAAATCACACATATCACTGATGAAATGCTTTTAAGAGATGGGATTACCCAAGAAGAAGCTTTTCACCGGTTTTTCAAGTTATATAGCCAGGACACTTTATTGATTGCATATAACATTCAGTTTGATTTATCATTTATGTATCATTTGTTTAAAAGATATTTGGATCCCAAGTATCAAATAAAAAATGACATCTTGGATGTCATGGCAGTTTATAAAGATCGTCATCGTTTCCCTCATCGTTTGGATCAAGCTGTAGCAACCTATATGGTTGATGTTCCCAATACGCATCGTGCTTTAGATGATATCAAAGCAACACTTGCTGCATTAAATAAGATGGGTCAAGAATTGGATAATTTATCTAAGTATGTAAATGTTATTGGATATAACTCGAAATATGGTGTTTCAGGGATTAAATTACCTCATGTGAGATACATTGCACAAAAGGGTGGATACCGAGAAATCGAAAATAGCTAAAAAAAAGACGCATCCTTATGATGCATCCTTATAGGGTATTGACTAAATTAGCCAAACCAGATTTATGTCTAGCGACGAAATTCTTGTGAAAGACTCCCTTAGCAAGACCTTTATCTAATTTCTTATGTGCGAAAGACAATGATAGAGTAGCTTTTTCTTTATCTTTAGCTGCGACAGCTAGTTCAACAGCTTTAACAGCAGTTTTGACAGATGATTTAAAAGACGCGTTGCTTAAACGACGTTTTTCATTGGTTTTGTTACGTTTCATTTGTTGTTTAATATTTGCCATAATTTCACCTCCCATATGCGCATACCTATTGTATCAAATGCATATTAAAATTGCAACACTAAACGCATTTTTATGGTAAAATAAAGATATAAAGTTAAAGGAAGTAAGTAAATGACTACAGCAAATAAACTCACGATTCTTCGTGTATTAATGATTCCCGTTATGATCGTTTTTATTTATATAGAGCCTTTGAAAGAACCCATAGGCTTTTTATCTTTAAATATTAACCAGTTTATCTTCGCGGTTTTATTTATTTTGGCATCATTTACAGATTTACTGGATGGTTATGTAGCAAGAAAATATAATCAAATTACAACCTTTGGCAAATTTTTAGATCCTATTGCAGATAAAGTACTTGTGATGGTTGCATTATTATTTTTGATGATCATATCACCTTTAAGAGTTCCATTATGGGCTGTTATGATTATAATTATAAGAGAATTCGCTGTTACTGGAATTAGATTGATTGCAGTAGAGCACGGAAACGTCATTGCAGCATCTCCTTATGGTAAGATTAAAACGGCATCAACGATGATTGCATTAATTCTCATGCTGTTCAATGATTTTGGATTACCACAATTAATCGGAAACATCATTTTCTGGATTGCAATTTTATTTACCTTAATTAGTGGTATTGATTATTTGATCAAAAATCGTAAAGTAATTTTAGAAAGTATTTAAAAAAAGAAAAGAACAAGAGTCTGGCTATTATAATATGGAGGTGCACAGAACATGGATAAAGATAAAAGAGCGCAAGCCCTAGAGGTTGCAATGAAACAAATAGAAAAGCAATATGGTAAAGGTGCAGTGATGAGATTAGGTGATGAACCGGATCGTCATGTTGCTGCAAATCCTACAGGTTCACTTGGACTTGATATTGCATTAGGTATCGGTGGATACCCAAAGGGTAGAATCATCGAGATTTATGGACCAGAAAGTTCAGGGAAAACAACACTTGCACTTCATGCAATTGCAGCTGTTCAAAAGAATGGTGGGTATGTCGCATTTATTGATGCTGAACATGCATTAGATGCACAATATGCAAAAGCATTAGGTGTTGATGTAGATAATTTGATTTTATCTCAGCCAGATACAGGTGAACAAGCATTAGAAATCACGGAAGCATTGATAAGAAGTGGATCCGTTGATACAATTGTTATTGACTCTGTGGCTGCATTAGTCCCGGAAGCTGAAATTAATGGTGAAATGGGCGACTCATTTATTGGACTTCAAGCAAGATTGATGAGTCAAGCAATGAGAAAATTATCAGGCGTTATTTCTAAAACAAACTCTACATGTATTTTCATTAATCAAATTCGTGAAAAAGTTGGTGTTATGTTTGGAAGTCCTGAAATAACCCCAGGGGGTAGAGCACTTAAGTTCTATTCATCAGTTCGTTTAGAAATCAGACGTTCAGAATCAATTAAAAATGGAACTGATATCATTGGGAATAAAGCAAACATTAAAGTTGTGAAAAATAAGGTTGCTCCACCATTTAAAGTGGTTAGAGTAGATATCATTTACGGTAAGGGAATTTCACAAGTAGGTGAACTTGTTGATTTAGCTTCAGAACTTGATATCATTCAAAAGAGCGGTGCGTGGTTTGCATACAAAGGAGAAAAGATTGGTCAAGGCAGAGAAAATGCAAAACAATATCTAACAGATCATCAAGAAATTTATGATACAATCTTTACACAGGTTTTAGATCATTATCAAATTTCATACAAAAAATAATCAAGAACACATATGTGTTCTTTTTTTTGAGCAAATTATCATAATTAATATAAATAAAAGTGTATAATGATATTGAAAAAACAAAAAATTTGAGGTGAAGATATGCATTTAAAAGAATATAAAACGTTTTTAGAACTCTTAGAAAAAGAACAAAAGGATCAAGCTGTTTTGTTTGCTGTGGAATTGCTAGAAAATAAAACATTAACAATCGAGGAACTGTATCAAGAATTACTTGCTCCATCATTAACAACATTTGAATGCCAAGAAGAAGATCAAGAAGTTTGTATCTGGAAAGAACACTTTAGAACTTCAATTATAAGAACTATCTTAGAAAGTAGTTATCTTTATATTGTTGAACGCTTAAAAAGTGTTAAAAAGAATAACAAGAAAATAGTCGTTTTAACACCAGCTTTTGAATATCATGAAATTGGAGCTATTATGGTTTACCACTATATGTTATTAGAAGGTTTAGATGCTTCATATATTGGGGCTAATACTCCGAAGGATGAAATTCTTTCAGCTCTTCGAGCTTATCAACCAGAGTATCTAGCCATGAGTGTTACCAATCCTTATAATATTGTAATCACAAAACAGATTACTGATGAAATCAAAAGATTTTTTCCTGAAGTGAAAATCATTCTTGGAGGGCAGGCATTTACGCATCATTACGATGCTGAGTCCATCAAGTGCGATTATTTACTACAAACCTTAGAAGATATCAAGAAATTTGGGAAAGAGGTTACAGCATGAAATTAGCGCTCCAAATTGCTTGGCGGTTTTTGTCATCTGCCAAAAGACAAACATTGGTTATTATTTTAGGGATTGCAGTGGGTGTATCCGTTCAAGTTTTTATAGGATCACTTATTTCAGGACTTCAAACGAGCCTGGTCGATTCGACAATAGGTTCTTCATCGCACATTACCGTAGTTTCAGAAGATAATAATGCATATATAGATGATTATCTAACAACGATGGATCAATTAGTTGCTGAAAGTGACCAAATAGAGGTAGTTTCGCCAGTTGTTAACATGGGCGGAATATTGGAAAAAGGAACACAAAAGAATGAGATACTATTTAGGGGTTTTGATTTAGATAAAGCGAATGAAATATATGGTTTTGATTTAAAGGTTAGCGAAGGTAATCTTCCAGTCAATTTAAATGAGATTTTATTGGGACAAACATTAAAAGATGAGTTAGACTTGACCCCTGGAGATCAAATAGATATTGATATCTTAGGAAATATAAGAACATTAACCGTTGTTGGATTCTTTGATTTCAATGTTTCGGTGATTAATTCAACTTGGGGCATTGGTACACTAGCGACCCTGCAGGATATCATTGGTGATACGAATGCTGTATCGGCGATTGAAATGCAAATTAAGAAAGTTTTTGATGCTGAAGCATTAGCATTATCATTTGATCAAAGTTTAAGTGCTTCGAATTTAAAAACTGAAAATTGGATGAGTCAAAATCAAGAATTGCTAAGTGGTCTTCAAGGACAAAGTAGTTCATCACTCTTGATTCAAGTATTCGTTATTATATCTGTTGTATTAGGTATTTCATCTGTTCTAGCGATTACTGTTATGCAGAAGTCTAAACAAATAGGTATTTTAAAAGCAATGGGTATTTTAGATCAAGATGCTTCAAAAGTATTCTTGTTTGAAGGGTTTATCTTAGGTATATTTGGCGCCATAGGAGGCGTACTTCTTGGACTTGGATTATTATACTCATTTACGACGTTTGCTCTAAATCCAGATGGAACACCAGTTGTTCCATTGAATATAGAATTCGGATTTATAGCTCTATCAGCGATGATTGCTTTAATAGCATCTATGCTAGCTTCACTTATTCCAGCAATTAAGTCATCCAAGATGACGGTTATCGAGGTGATTAGAAATGCCTAAAATTATAGAACTTAAAAATATCAACAAAACATATGGCGAAAAGACACCAAACCCAACTCAAGTAATTTTTGATTTAAACTTAAGCTTTGAAGCATCGACTTTCAATTCTATTATTGGACAATCAGGATCAGGTAAATCGACATTACTCAATATTTTAGGAACTTTAGATAAAGCATCATCTGGTGAAGTTTACATCAATAATGTAAGTACTCAAAAGATGAGCAAAAACAATTTATCTAAATTGAGAAATGAATCCATTGGTTTCATTTTCCAATTCCACTATTTATTACCTGAGTTTACTGCATTAGAAAATGTATTACTTCCGTATCGCATATCAAAAAAACCAATTACTAAGGAAGTAACTGATCGTGCATTAGAGCTTTTAGATATCGTTGGATTAACAAAGGTTAAAGACAACCTTGCTATGAATATGTCTGGTGGACAACAACAAAGAGTGGCAATAGCAAGAAGCCTTATTAATAATCCGAAAATCATTTTAGCTGATGAACCTACTGGTAATCTAGACAGTGATACAACTGAACAAGTTTATGATTTGTTAAGAAAAATCAATAAGACATATAAAACAACATTTATTATTATTACACATGATAGACATATTGCTGAAAAAGCAGACCGTATTATTGAGATTAAAGATGGAAGAATTAATTTGGATATTACTAACTAAATAAAACAACTATCAAATCTATAATGAAAAGAAATAAAAAAGCCGAAGAACTCGATTCTTCGGCTTTTTCATTTTTTGTTAGTTGACAACATTTAATGGGTTCAAATCTTTTAAAGAAAAATGAACATATTCAGTGTAATTAACATCATTACCACTTGAAGTTACAGTATATTGAACTTTCAAATATAAATTCGGTTCACTTACTTTAACAAACAGAAGTGGATTAAAAGGCAACTCATAATTGAAAATAATGGATACTTCTGTACCAGCTTCACGTATAGATTTACTTGTTCCAAGGGATCTTATGTTTTTCCAATCAGTTTGCAAAACTGGAATAACAGATACATTTTTCACATTGTAATTTTCATTTGCAACATATGAGATATTAAATTTATAATATCCACCAGCTAACTCATCCGTATCTGGAAGAGTGATTGGATGCTTAAGTTCGCTCCACACGATATTTAATATAAGAGCATCAATTTCATCAAAATTTATAAATTGTTTGATAACTTCGGTTTCTTCTGTCACTTCTAAATCAAAATTAACTCTACGATTGGACGTATAAGATCCTATGTACGCAGTAAAGATTAATGTGAGAGGTAATATAATAAGAAACGCTAAGATGACAACCTTCGTCCGGTATCTATGCAACCAGGTCCAAAAAGTCCGTTTTTCTTCTATTTTTTGTTTTTTCATTTGGCTTAATAACTCCTTCATCAAGTATTCAATAACCATTATACATGAAATTAAAAAAAATTAAACACAATTCAAAAATTACGCACTGTTTCCTCATTGACTTAAAAGTTAGTAATAAGGTATAATGATATAGAACATCATGTATAAGACAATTTGATTTTATCAGTTGTTTAAAAATATTAATAATGGAGGTGTTACTATGTTTATTGTTGCATTCACTGTAACAGAAACAATCATCTCCGTTTTGCTAGCCATCATCATAGGCTTTGCAGTTGGATATTTAGTTCGCGTTTGGCATCGTGAGAAGAGTATTAATGCAAGCAAAGAGTTGGCTGAAAAAATTGTTGAAGACGGAAAAAAAGAAGCCGAAAAAGCGAAAAGAGAAAGTGTTTTAGAAGCTAAGCAAGAAATATTTGTGCTGCGCAAAGATTTTGATAATGATATGCGTGAACGCAGACAAGTTGTGCTTAATCTGGAAAACAAGGTTACACAGCGCGAAGATACATTAAATCGACGTGCAGTTCACTTAGACAAGCGTGAAGAAACGCTGGCACTACGTGAAGAAAAACTTGATGAAAAGAAAGAACTACTCGAACAATTAAATAGCAAAGCGGAAGAAGTTTTAAAACAGCAAGAGCAGAAATTGATTGAAATTTCTAGTCTATCTGTAGACCAGGCAAGAGATATCATCATGGCAAAAGTCAGAGAGAATATGTCTGATGAAATTACTACGTACATCAAAGACGAAGAAGAAAGAGCTAAAAATGAAGTGATCGGTCGCTCGAAACAACTGTTAGCACTCGCTATACAGAAGTATGCAAGTGAGACCACTACAGAAAGAACCGTCTCTGTTGTCAATTTACCAAATGATGAAATGAAAGGCCGTATTATTGGTCGCGAAGGAAGAAATATTCGCACCATAGAGGCATTAACAGGTGTTGATTTAATTATTGATGATACACCAGAAGCAGTGGTACTAAGTGGATTTGATCCAATCAGAAGAGAAATTGCCAAACGTGCATTAACTACGTTAGTCTCAGACGGTCGTATTCATCCAGGACGTATCGAAGAAGTTGTTGAAAAAGCTAGAGTTGAAGTAGATATGTTCCTACGAGAAGCTGGTGAAGACGCAGTCTTTACAACAGGTGTAGGTCGTGTTCATCCGGATTTAGTGAAATTATTAGGTAGACTTAGCTTTAGAACAAGCTATGGTCAAAATGTATTGAAGCACTCAATTGAAACAGCATTTTTAGCTGGTAAGTTAGCCGTTGAAATTGGTGAAGATGAAATTCTCGCACGTCGCGCTGGATTACTCCATGATATCGGTAAAGCTGTAGATCATGAAGTTGAGGGTGGACATGTTGAAATTGGTGTTAATATTGTTAATCGTTATAAAGAACCAAAAGAAGTCGTTGATGCGATTGCATCACATCATGGTGATAAGGAACCAGAAAGCATTATTGCTGTATTGGTTGCTGCTGCCGATGCCCTAAGCGCTGCGCGCCCAGGTGCACGTTCAGAATCCATGGAAAACTATATCAAACGTTTGGAACAATTAGAAACCATTTCTAATGAAATACCTGGTGTTGAAAAATCATTTGCTATTCAGGCTGGTCGTGAAATCCGCGTGATTGTCAAGGCTGACCAAATTGATGATTTATCTACATTTAAGGTCGCTCGCGAAATCAAAGAACAAATTGAAGAAAAGATGACTTATCCTGGAACAATCAAGGTTACAGTTATTCGTGAAACACGAGCAACGGATATTGCAAAATAAGAGGCTGCGGCCTCTTTTTGTTAGAAAGAATGTGAGAAAATGAAAGTATTATTTATTGGTGATATTTATGGTAGACCTGGATTAGAAATGATAAAGGAATACTTACCAGAACTTAAGAAGCAATATCGTCCTAATGTTATTATTGTCAATGCTGAAAA
>CAZKLF010000007.1:0-76790 GCA_964553665.1 uncultured Mariniplasma sp.
CTTTTACTAACAAGATGAATGAAGGAAGTGTTGGTCTATATTTTCTAACTTTTGCAATTGGAATAATCATTTCTTTTACTGAGTTTTTGTGTACTGGTCAAGCATATTTCACAGCAATTCTTCACTTGATTCATTATACGGATTATGTAGGACGTGGAGTTATATTATTGCTCATTTATAATTTGATTTTTGTTTTACCATTGATTATCATTTCAGCTATTGCAATTAAATCACAATCAATTACGCCTATTGCTGCATTTATGCGTGAGCGATTAAATTTGATTAAATTATTCAGTGCATTAGTGTTCTTAGCTATCTTACTATACTATATATTTAATATGATTTGAGGTGTTTAAATTGAAGTATTTCATAATGATTAAGAATACAAATGATAAAATATTATTCAAAGGTAAACCAATTTCTTTACCTATAACTACTAAAGCTATTGAGGAAAAGTCTATTGAACTTTTCAGTGATCCTGAGCCTTGTATTATTCATCAATCATATGCTGCACAAAAGATAGTTGATCATTTTATATCTATGTTTCCTGTTCTTCCCATTAATAATCTGCCTCTTTCTAATTACGGAAAGAAACTAGATTTCATTAATATTAAAAATCTTGAAAAATGTTTTTTATCAATCGAGGTGAAAAAATGAAAGGTATTTATTTAGATTATGCTGCGACAACACCTGTTGACCCAGATGTCTTGCATGTCATGCACCCTTATCATATTACTCATTTTGCTAATCCATCATCCATACATGCACCAGGAGTTGCAAATAGAAAAGTGATAAATGAAGCTAGAAAAACAATTGCATCGTGTCTTCATGTTAAACAAAATGAAATTTATTTTACATCTGGAGGAACTGAATCAATCAATTGGGCAATCAAAGGATACGCTTTTGCTCATCCAGAAAAAAAAGAAATCATCATTAGTCAGATCGAGCATCATGCAACCATACATACTTGTCAGTTCTTAGAAAAAATGGGTTACAAAATCCATTACATCCCTGTTGATAAAAAGGGATTCCTAAATATAAAAAAATTCGAAGCAGCTATAAATAGTAATACTTTAATGGCTTCATTTATATGGGCAAATAATGAGATTGGAACAATTCAAGATATTAAATCAATTTCTGCTATTTGTGAAAAACACCAAATTGCATTACACTTAGATGCAGTACAAGCATTCGGTCAAATCTCCGTTGATCTTTCGCTATACCCTATTGATATGCTCACTCTATCAGCACACAAGTTCTATGGACCTAAAGGCATTGGGTGTTTATATATTAAAAAGGGATTAGTTGTTGATCCGTTAATCCATGGTGGTGCTCAAGAAATTGGCAAACGTTCAGGAACTGAAAATATCTCTGGTATTGTTGGAATGGCTAAAGCTGTCGAAATTGCGTACCAAAAACAACAAGTAACTTATGAGTTATTTAGTTATTTATCATCTAGATTATATCAAAGAATCATCACTGGATTTGATTGTGTAGTCAATGGCCCTGATTTGGGTGGCAGACGTCTTCCAAACAATTTAAGTATTTCATTTAGAGATGTACTTGGAACTCAATTAGCTTATTGGTTGGACCAAAATGATATTTATCTATCAACTGGAAGTGCATGCGATTCGACCTCTATAGAACCTTCACACGTTTTAAAAGCTATCAAAGTGCCTAATGATTATATTAAAGGCACAATAAGAATTTCTATCGGAAGAGATTTTATTGAGTCTGATATTCCTAGAATTATTGCTCGTTTAAAAGATGGTATAGATGCTATTTCATAATATATACTCATATTTATATAAATAAAAAACCACAATATATGTGGTTTTTATTTTTTATTTATTTAAATACTTTAAAAATGAGCTGCCATGTTCTGGTTTTTCAGTTTTAAAATTATCATTTATAGAATATCCAATATCTGCAAAAGTCTTTAGGACTGGTAATGCCTTGCCGTCAAGAAATTGTTTAGAATAAATAATTAATGGAACGTATTCTCTCGTATGATCTGTACCTTGATGAATTGGATCATTGCCATGATCTGCTGTTAATATTAATAAATCATCTTCATTCAACTCTTTAATTAGGTCAGGTAATTGATTATCAAAGGCTTCAATAGCTTTACCATAACCAATCGGATCTCTTCGATGACCATATAAAGCATCAAAATCGACAAGGTTTAAAAAACATAAACCAGTAAAGTCTTCCTTCGCTATTTCTGTAATTTGAGCCATACCATCATCATTTGATTTGGTTTTACTATATCTGTTGATTCCATATCCCACAAATATATCATTAATCTTGCCCAGTGCTATTACATCAAAATCCGCCTCACTCAAAAAGTTCAAAGTTGTTTTTGCAAAAGGTTTTAATGCGTAATCGTGACGATTTGAGGTTCTAGTAAAATTTTTCTTATTAGATCCAATAAATGGTCTAGCAATAATTCTTCCAACTTTCCATTCTGGTTTCATCATTAGTTTTCTAGCAATCTCACATATGCGATATTGCTCTTCAATAGGAATAATATCTTCATGCATTGCAATTTGCAAAACAGAATCTGCTGAAGTATAAACAATCAAATCCCCAGTCTTCATATGATGTTCACCAAAATCTTTAATAATTTCAGTTCCTGAAGCAGCAATATTTCCTACTATTTTGCGACCTGTTCTTTTTTCTAATTCGTCAAGAAGTTTTTTTGGAAAACCAGTATCGGTAAAAGTTTGAAAAGGTTTTGTTGTAAATAAGCCCATCATTTCCCAATGCCCAGTCATTGTATCCTTTCCATTAGAAGCTTCCTGCATTTTTGTAAAAAATGCTTTAGGAAATTCTGTTGGTGGTACATTTTTGATTGGGGCAATGTTTCCATATCCAAGTGCTTGAAGATTAGGAATTTTTAAATTCATTTTTTCTGCTATATGTCCAATTGTATTGGCTCCTAAATCATTATAATCCTTAGCATCAGGTGCTTCACCAATGCCTAAACTGTCTAGTACAATAAGAAAAATGCGTTGATACATATTTACTCCTCCTTTGCGCGTGGATGCGCATTCCTATATATTTCTTTGATTCTTTTTTGGCTAATATGCGTATAAATCTGCGTAGTCGATATATCTTCATGCCCCAATAGAGATTGAAGCGTTCTTAAATCCATACCATTTTCTAATAAGTGTGTAGCAAATGAATGCCTTAAAGTATGTGGAGAACAATCAGTGGTTACACCTGCTCCACTTGCAAGTTTCTTCAATAATTTGAAAAATCCCTGTCTAGATAGCCTTTGCCCACTTTGATTAACAAATAGATAATTCGTTTTCTGTTCTTTAATCAGTTTTTCTCTAGCTTTAATAATGTAATTTCTAAGAGCAATAGTTGACATGTCAGAAATTGGAACCATGCGTTCTTTATTACCTTTACCTTTAACAATGACATACCCTTGATTAAGATGGATATCTTCCATCAGAATATCCAAAAGTTCAGTTACTCTTAATCCTGATCCATATATAAGCTCTAACAATGCCATATTTCTTAATCCAAGTGGCTTTGTTTTATCAACCTGTTCTAAAATGGCTACAACTTCATCAATTGATAATACCTGTGGCAAAGATTTTTCAATTTTCGGTGATGCAAATCCTTTAGCAACATCTATAGAAACTTCTTTTTCAATCAACAAAAAATGATGAAAAGATTTTATTGCAGTTAGTTTCCTTGCTAAACTCTTAGACGAAATTTTCTTTCTAGAACTTTTTAAAAAACCTTCTATATGCTTTTTCTCAATATGCTTTGGTTTATCTATTTGATGATACTTTTCTAAGAACAAAACGTACTGTCTTAAATCAACAAGATAAGAGTCAATTGTATTTTTACTTGAACCCTTTTCATTTTTTAGGTAATATTCAAAATCCTTTAATAGATATTTCATATGAACACCATAAAGACCTGGTTACCTAGAAATAAACCTTTTCTAGTTAATTTAAGATGGTCATCCTCTATTTTTAGTAATCCTAAATCAATTTTTTCATAAAGTTGAGGATATTTACTGAAAATATCGATTTGATATTTTTCTTTAATATCAGATAGCGATACACCTTTAATCTTTCTTAAACCAAAAATGAGTTCATCTTGTAATAGTGTTTCTTGATCCTGAAAAGTTTTATCTGAAAGTGGATTAATTAAATATTTTATCATAGATCGATGATTACATGTTCTATACCCTTCAATAAAGCCATGCGCTCCTAATCCAACTCCAATATATGTTCCTAATGTCCAATAGATTAAATTATGATATGAGATGTGATTTTCTTTTGCAAAATTAGAAATTTCATAATGTTCAAATCCTTGTTTCACTAGTTCATCCATCACGATACCAAACATTTGTGCTTCAGTATCTTCATCCATTTGTTCAAACTTCCCTTTCAAGTATTGATAATAGAAATATGTTTTTTCTTCTAATATAAGCGAATAGCATGAAACGTGTGTAATCTTTAATTTTTCAATTTGATTTAAATCAAAATATAAATCATCAATTGTTTGTCCTGGTATAGCATAGATCAAATCAATGCTGATTTGTGGTATACCAATCTCTTTCAAATGATGAACAATGTCGTAAACTTGATCATTTGAATGTTTTCGGTTTAAATATTTTAATAAATCCTGATTGAAGGTTTGGACACCCAAACTTATTCTATTTATTCCATATTTCTTAAAAAGTAAACCCTTTTCAACCGTATAACTTTCAGGATTAACTTCTATTGTATATTCTTTAGGTTTGATAAGTAAAAGTGCATCAAAAAGCTTAGATAATTGATCAATATCAAGCATACTTGGTGTACCGCCACCAATATAGATGGTTTCAATAGTCTCAAAATGCTTTTCATATGAATTTATCTCTTTTATTAAAGCATCTAAGTAACGATCAATAGTTTCATGGTTCTTAGGAACGCTTTTGACAAAATCACAATAATGACATATATATTCGCAAAATGGAATATGGATATAAAGTCCCTTCAAACCAATCACTTCCTCACATCTATTATACATCAAATGGTTTACATAATAAAGAAAAGTGATGAGAATTTACTCATCACTATTTGATAGAATTGCCATAAATGCTTCTTGAGGAATATCAACCTTACCAATTGACTTCATCTTTTTTTTACCTTCTTTTTGTTTGCTAAGTAATTTCTTCTTTCTCGTAATATCTCCACCATAACATTTCGCTAAAACATCTTTACGCATTGCTTTAATTGTGGTTCTTGCAATAATTTTAGTGCCAAGTGCTGCTTGAATTGGTATTTCAAACATTTGTCTAGGTATAAGTTTCACCATTTTTTCGCAAATAGCTTTCCCTCGATAATAAGCAAAGTCACGATGTACGATGAGTGATAAAGCATCAACAACTTCACCATTTAGCATAATATCCATTTTTTGTAATCTAGATGGCTTATAACCTGACATTTCATAATCAAACGAAGCGTAACCTTTTGTTGAAGATTTTAGTTTATCAAAGAAATCATATACGATTTCTGATAAAGGTAAATTATAAGTAACGTGTACTCTATTTGCATCAATATACTTTAAATCGCCAAATATTCCGCGTTTCCTTTGTGAAATTTCCATGATAGCACCAACATATTCTTTAGGTGTCATAATTGATGCTTTTACATAAGGTTCTTCAATGCGCTCAATTCTCTGTGGGTCAGGTAATTTTGCTGGATTATCAATAGCAACCATACTTCCATCTGTTAAATAAACATGATAATTAACTGATGGGGCAGTTGCAATCAACTCAATATTAAATTCACGGTGGATTCTTTCTTGAACAATCTCCATATGAAGTAAACCTAAAAATCCAGTTCTAAATCCAAATCCTAAAGCTTGTGATGTTTCTGGTTCGTATATTAATGATGCATCATTAAGTTTTAATTTTTCTAAGGCATCCTTTAAATCATTAAACTGTTCAGTATCTATTGGATATAATCCGCAAAATACAACTGAATTCATCTTTCTATATCCTGGAAGTGCCTGTAAGGTTCTTCTATTTGCATAAGTAACCGTATCACCAACACCAACTGTATTGATATCTCTAATAGATGCTGTTAAATATCCAACATCACCAGGTCCTAAAATATCTCTTTTTACAATTTTCGGTGTATGAACACCAACTTCAATGACTTCATATTTTGCTTTTGAAGCCATAAATTCTATGATATCTCCTTTTTGAATTGTGCCATTAACAACACGTATGTATGGAATGACTCCCTTATATATATCAAACACTGAGTCAAAAACAAGTGCTTGAAGTGGCTCATTTGCATCACCAGTAGGTGCTGGAACATCAGTAATGATTCGTTCTAGAATTTCTTCTATTCCTACCCCTTCTTTTGCAGATGCTAAAATTGCATTATGTGCAGGTATTCCAATAACGTCTTCAATCTCTTTTATTACTTTTTCAGGTTCGGCACTAGGTAAATCTATTTTATTAATAACTGGAATAATTTCCAAATCATTATCAATAGCTAAATAAACATTTGCGAGTGTTTGTGCTTCAATACCTTGAGCCGCATCCACGACCAAAATAGCACCTTCGCAAGCGGCAAGTGATCTTGATACTTCATATGTGAAATCAACATGACCTGGGGTATCAATTAGATGCATAATATAAGAATCACCATTTTTAGCTTGATAATTCATTTCAACAGCATTTAATTTAATTGTAATCCCACGTTCTCTTTCTAAATCCATTGAATCTAGAAGCTGTTCCTTCATTTCACGATCACTCACTGTATTTGTCTTTTGTAAAAGACGATCTGCAAGTGTAGATTTCCCGTGATCAATATGAGCAATTATTGAAAAATTTCTTATTTTCTTTTGTCTTTCATTCAGTGATGTTTTATCCATATACCTAATATCCTTCCGCTTAATCATTGTATCATTTTTACGCATATTATGAAAGTGGTTAGTAAAGAATTATACAGTTTCTTTGATATCTAAAGTAGTAAAACGCTTTTACTCTAAAACCGGTCAAATATCGATGTATATCCTTTGACCATATAAGATAAATCATATAAAATTACAATGTAAGATACGTTTCGTAGGAGGAAATAATATGAAAAAAATTATTATATTTTTAATGGTATTACTGGTTTCATTTAGTTTAGTTGCTTGTCAGGATGATGCAGAGCCATCTTATGCTTATGGTTATGGTGTGAGTTACCGACTGGTACATAATCATTATGTTGGAGTTGCAGAAGTTGTTGTTGATGAAAATGATGTTGTTATATCTGTAAAAATTGATGAATACTTCTTGCCTTATAGCTTTGCAGCGGTTGTCGTAGACGACTTAAATAGCATCCCTTCTGATGTCCTAGCTGTTGTTGGTTCAAGAGGTACTACTTATTATGGTAAATATGTTAGTGTGAATGGAAAATTATTTACTGGTTCTGTATCTGGTGATGCTGGAAGTCAAACTATCGTTTACTCAACTTCAGGTGTCCCAAATATTGAAGATTGGGTTTTAGAAGAAGCAAATGCTAAAATCTATGTAGATGCTGTTAATTCTGGTGATGTATTTATTGCAAACCAAGATGGTACAGAAAGCAATTATGTTAAATCAAACTCAAATGCTTCACTAGGTTGGACAAAAGCTTCAACTGGTTATTGGTCTGATGCAACAAAATACCAACTAGGTTGGAGTGGAAATATGTTAGAGATTGCTACTACAGTCGTTGGAACAACACCACTTGCAACAGAGGATCAAATTGTATCAAATGATACATGGGTTGTTGATGGATTAGTAACAGGAGCAACACTCGTTGACTTCGTAGATTATTACACAGTGATTCAACAAGCATATCAAAACGCATTAGCAGGTAAACTGTAAGGACACTATGTGTCCTTTTTTTTATATATCAAAAAAAAAAAGAGCCAGCAGCTCTTTTATAATTCATCTTCTGTTTGTTCTTGGTCAACTTTAATCAGTATTTCAAGGACTTTTTTTGTATCAGCAGCAGTCACCTTGACATCAAGATTATTGTAGGAAAATTCATCGCCAATAGTAGCAATTCTTCCTAACACATCAAGTACCCAACCATTTACTGTTGAAAACTCTAGATCATCCTCAATACCTAGTAAATCAAAAAGATCTTCTAAATCTGCATTACCTTTGACTCTATATGTCAAATCATCAAGTTTAACTATTTCTTCAATTACTTCATCATGTTCATCCCAAATATCACCGACTAATTCTTCAAGAATATCTTCCATTGATACAACACCTAATGTTCCACCAAATTCATCTTTAACAATTGCCATATGTGATTTATTAGAACGTAAGAGATCTAACAAATGTGAAACCTTCATGTATTCTGTAACATAAACTGGAGGCATAAAAATTGTATCAAGAGGTTGCTTTTCAAGTACAACCAAATTATAAAAATCTTTATGATTAATTACGCCAACAATATGATCAATATTTTCTTCATAAACAGGTAATCTAGAATAGCCTGTGTGTTTAAATTTATAAATTATTGTTTTTATGTCTTCATCAGTTGATACTCCAATAACTTGGACTCTTGGTGTTAAAATCTCTTCAACCTTTAAATCATCAAAATCAATGACGCTTCGAATAAGTTCTCCTTCTTTTTCATTGATGCCTCCTTCATTTTGAACTTCGCTAACATAGGTCAGCAATTCTTCTTCTGTAATAGCAGAAGTGCTTTCAAATTTGAATACTCTATTCATTAGTTTTTGCCATAAACCGAAAATATAATTAAGAGGTGTAAGTACAACGATGAGGACTCTAAGGAATGGTGTAATAGCTAATGCATATTTTTCTGGTATTTTTTTTGCTAAACTTTTCGGAGTGATTTCTCCAAAAACAAGAACTAATGTTGTCATCACAGCTGTTGATATGGTTATACCGTAATTACCCCAGAACTTAACGAAAAACACAGTAGCAATTGATGCAGAGGCAATATTTGCGATATTATTACCAATTAAGATTGTGGTTAATAGTTTTTCAAAATTATTAGATAAATTCAGGGTATGATGAGCTTTCTTATTCCCGTTTTGAATGCTATGTTTTAATTTAATTTGACTTAATGAGGAAAATGCCATTTCTGCAGAAGAAAAAAACGCTGATAATAAAATTAGCAATATAAGTACACCTATTGTTATAAAATCTTTATTTTCCATTAATTTTCTCGCCTACTCATTTGTTGTTTCTTCATCTTTAGTTTCAATTTTACATACTTTAACTTTAGAAATGATTTTATCTTCTGTTTCTAGTACTTCATAAGAATATCCATTATAGACAATCAAAATCGATTCTTTTTCTTCGGGAAAACGACCTAACTGGCCTAAGATAAAACCACTTAAGGTATCATAATCATCTACTGGAAGACCCGCTTCAATAATATCTTCAATGTCATTGATACTGCATAAACCTGCAATTTCATATGTATTTTCATCTATTAGTTTAATCTCTTCATCCACTTCATCGTATTCATCAAAAATATTTCCAACGATTTCTTCAATTAAATCTTCTATCGTTACAATGCCTGCAGTTCCGCCATATTCATCTAAGACAACTGCCAAGTGGGTTTTCTGTTTTTGCATTTCTTTAAATAGCTCACTCGTCTTTTTCGAATCTGGAACAAAAAACGGTGATCTTATCAGTGCTTTTATTGAAAACTTTTCATCGCTATTATCAATATATCTTAGCAAATCTTTTACATGCAGTATTCCAATAATATGATCAATATCTGCTTCATATACGGGATATCTTGTGAATTGTTCATTTTGAACATGCGATATCACTCGACTCTTAGTAGATTTTACATTTAATGCGGAAATTTCTGTGCGATGCGTCATTATTTCTTCAACAATCGTATCACTGAAATCAAGGATTTTTTGAATCATTTCACTTTCCTCTTCGTCAATGTTACCCATCTTGCCACTTTCTTCTACAATAGCTCTAATTTCCTCTTCTGTCATTTTACGGTCACTGTCACTAGGATCTAATCTAAATAATCTACCGAGAATATTGGAAATAGATTCCAATAACCATACCACTGGAAACATAATACTTGTCATGAAAGCTACAAAACCAATTGTTTTATATGAAATTTGATCTGGATATTTATTTGCTAAACTTCTTGGAATCATTTGGCCAAAG
Organism: uncultured Mariniplasma sp.; assembly: GCA_964553665.1. Taxonomy (GTDB): domain Bacteria; phylum Bacillota_I; class Bacilli_A; order Acholeplasmatales; family Acholeplasmataceae; genus Peloplasma. The sequence goes on from CAZKLF010000007.1 coordinate 10,178, forward strand.
ACAACATGGAACACAAATAAAATCAAAGCACTTATGACAATAACTAAGGGTTTGATAAACCCTAGAGAATCATCAAACCAATTGAAAACACTTGAACTAAATGTATCTAGTGCGATAGCTCCATTAACTAGTGCAATCAATGTAATAAGCATTTGAATTGTTGACATATATGTTTTCGGATTGTTTGTGTATTTTTGAATGCGAACTGCGCGAATATTACCTAAATCAGCATCATGATTGACTTTATTATCACTAACGATAACTAGGGCAATCTCTGCTGCAGCAAAAACACCTGACAATATAACAAGAATGAACATACTAATTACTGAATAAATCATATGTCATCCCCCTTTTTATAACAAAAAAAGACACTAAAAAAAGCATCATGTTTATATTCTTTGTTTTTCAGGTATGTTGGATCTTCGATCCTGCTACTGCTTTCTTCCATTTCTACTTTTAAGCCCTCCATCACGATGTGATAGATATATCATACTATTTTTATACCAAAAAGTCAATGCATCGAGCTGATATCACTTCGTTACCTTTCTTTAGGCAATGACTTGAATGGATACCTTTAATATGCTACAATAGTTTCGAGTAGATATGATGATGTTTTAAGGACATTTCATAGATTAGCTTAATTATCTATATACCTAAAAAAAAGACCTTCAAGACAGAAGTCTTGATGGTTTTTATTTGATAACTTACTTGTTTATATTTGTTTTTTTCTTGAGAGGACTGGCATACTATGGATATAGTTTTCAATATTGTTATTACGTTATTTGGATTTGTACTTTTAATAAAAGGTGCAGACTATTTTATTGTTTCTTCCGCTTCTATAGCTAAGAAATTTAAAATTTCACCACTCATTATAGGTTTGACACTTGTTGCTTTTGGTACCAGCTTGCCTGAACTTGCCGTGACCTTAATCGCATCTTTATCTGCTAGAGCAGCAGGAACTACTGCTGATATTGCAATGGGGAATGTCATAGGATCAAATATCGCCAATTTAACATTAATCCTTGGTTTTAGTGCACTCATGATGCCAATTGCTGTTAAGAAATCGATGAATAAACAAGAATTCCCATTTTTAATTATCATTACAGTATTGATGGCTATTCTGGCGTATTTCTTCCAAATAGATGCTCAAATAGTTTGGTGGGAAGCTCTTATCCTCCTCTTGTTTTTTGCCTATTATATGTATTTAATGTTGCATAGTCATCATGAAGTCCCCTTTGAGGAAGAAATACATTTTGTAAACCCTAAGAAAGCCTTATTCTTATTATTAGTCGGTTTAATTGGTGTTTCAGTTGGAGGATATTTAGTAACTACTGGTGCAGAATTTATTGCAATGAATGTTTTAGTCAACATATTTAGTATGACAACAACTCGAGCAGCAACACTCGTTGGGTTAAGTATCGTATCTTTAGGAACATCTCTGCCAGAACTTGTCACTTCAATCGTTGCAGCTAAAAAAGGTGAAAATGAAATTGCACTTGGAAATGTTATAGGATCAAATGTATTTAATACTCTTTTAATAGTTGGACTTGCAGGTATTGTCAGTCCACTTGGAATTAATGCAGATGTACTGACTGATATGATTATTCTAATTGGAATTACAGCAGTTGCTATCATCTTTTCGATTACCAATCAAAAAATATCAAGACTTGAAGGTTGGATGCTACTTGGAATCTACTTCTCATATATTACATATATTATCATTCGTTCATTAGGTTTACTATAATAAAAAATCCCAAACGGGATTTTTTTTATGTAATGAAATCAATAAGTGGCTTCACTAAAATATTTTGATGTGTTATATAACTATTATGATTGTGCCCTTGCATAATTAGCAATCTAGATTTGTCTATATTATGTTGGATTAATTTTGTATGTGATTTCTTAATATCATCAAATTGTCCAGCTAATATCAACGTAGGAACTATGATTAAATTAAGTTCCTTTTTTTTAATATTAGGTTCAAATATCATCAATTTAAGTAATGGATTATCTGTGTTTTTATAAGCTTTTTTGATTTCTAACCTAGTAGAATACTTCAAGCCTTGAGGATAGATATTTGCACCAGCAATTATTAGTTTTGATAACAAATTAGGATACTTAATGCTAAGTAATAACCCTATAATAGCTCCATCACTAAACCCAAATAATACAGGCTTGTCAATCTGTAAATTCATGATGAATTGATGGATATCTTCTGTCATATGATCATAATGAAATTCATTTTCTTTACTTGATTTCCCATGACCTCTACTATCAATTAAATAGATTGTATATAGTTCTGACAATGGCTTAGATAGGCCATCAAAGATAAAATGATCTTCACCGTTTCCATGCAAAAAAATCAAGGGTTTTCCTTGTCCGATTTTTTCATAATACAATTCAATTCCATTCACTTTTATTTTCATAATCCACCTTAAATAAAAAGGTCCCGAGGGACCTTAATATGTCAATGTGCATAAGCCATGTTCTGTTCCCTATAAAGGGTGTGACCATTTATCTCTACATAGTAGCGTATATCGACTTTAGTTCGTCTTTATACGTGCCCCTACCAAATTTTGGGTTGCTAGCTTGAGGGGTTTACCGCGTTTCATTTGTTCATTTCTGAACAACACGTTTCTGTGGCACGTTACGTCTAGGTCATAGTTTCCATTAGACCATCAATCGCCGTTACGATTTCTCGTACCCTAAGTTATGTTTTCCTTAGGCACAAACACTACATCCATCTCAGAATGTGCTAGCATGGACTTTCCTAACCTATAAAATAGGCTCGGCCACCTTCCACTGACAAAAAATATTATATCATAAAGAATTTAATCTAACAAGATGAGTGAAAATTATTCTGCAACAACTTCTTCTTCATCTTCTGTATCTTCAGCATCTTCAAGAGCTGCTAATTCGTCTTCGTCAACAGGTTCTGCCTTAAGATGTACTTCTCTAACTGCAACAACGACTTGTTCTGGATCTTCTTTTAATGTAATGTGTTCATCAACTGGAAGATCTTTAACCAAAACTTCATCATCCATTTTCATTTCTGAAACATCTACTACAATTTTAGAAATACCATGTCCAGGTTTGTATTCTGCAAGGATTTCATTAAGTACTTCTTGTACATAAAGCATAGTATCATTAAATATTTCCTTACCAGTAAATACGATAGGAATCATTGCTGATACAGTTTCTGTAGCGTCAACACGGTGTAAGTCAAAATGGATAATTTCTTTAGGTCTTAAAATAACTGATTCAACATTTGAAATAAATACATTATGTGTCTTACCGTCTAATTTTGCTTTAAAAGTCATACTTTTACCGTATGTCTTTAGTGCTTCTCTAAAGTCTTTGTCTTCAACTTGAATTGAGACAGAGTCAATAGATTTACCATACATGACCCCTGGTATTTTATTCATTTTGCGTACTTTGTTAAGTTTTTCTGTTCTAAGTTCTAATTTCATATATTTCTCCTTTGTTATATGTGCTAATATTATTATACCACTCTTGCGATTATAAATATACTTTGAAACTTTGAAAAAAATGGAGTATTTAACTCCATTTTAATAACTATTTAGCTGTTAAAGCGTCTTTTCTTGAAAGGTCAACGCGTCCCTTATCATCGATACCGATACACTTCACTAAAATTTGGTCTCCTAGTGAAACAATTGATTCAACTTTTTCTACACGTTCTTTAGCAAGACGCGAGATATGAACTAAACCATCAGTACCTGGCCATAATTGAACGAAACAACCGAATTTTTCAATACGGACTACTTTACCTTCATAAATTTTACCAACTTCAGCTACACGAACTAAGTCCATGATGCGAAGTGCAGCACTTTCAATCCATTTAGTTTCCATATGCATTAAGATAACTTTACCATCTTGATCAATATCAATTTTAACGCCATTGTTATCATCGATAATCTTCGTAATGATTTTTCCGCCTGGCCCAATAACATCTCTAATTTTTTCTGGATTAATGTGGAGCAGTTTAACTTTTGGAGCATATTTGGAAAGATCAGGACGTACTTCTGAAATTGTTTCTAACATATGATCTAAAATATGTAAGCGGCTTAAACGAGCTTGTTCAAGTGCTTCTCTTAGAATTTCTTCAGTGATACCTGAAATTTTAATATCCATTTGTAATGCTGTAATACCATCTTTAGTACCAGCAACCTTGAAGTCCATATCGCCTTCATGATCTTCCATGCCTTGAATATCTGAAAGGATTGTATAATCCTTGCCTTCCATGATAAGACCCATTGCAATACCTGCAACTGGAGCTTTAATTGGAACACCTGCAGCCATAAGTGCCATTGTACCTGCACAAATTGTTGCTTGTGAACTTGAACCATTTGACTCTAAAATTTCTGATACGATACGAATTGTATAAGGAAATTCTTCTTCATTTGGTAGAACTTGTAATAATGCGCGTTCTCCTAATGCTCCATGTCCAACTTCGCGACGTCCAACAAAGCCATAACGTCCTGTTTCACCAACACTAAATGGTGGGAAATTATAATGTAACATAAATCTCTTAGAATCCTCAAGACCTAAGCCATCAATGATTTGATTTTCACCTAAAGCACCCAATGTTACTACGCCTAATGCTTGAGTTTGACCTCTAGTAAATAAGCTTGAGCCATGTGGTCTTTCTAAAACGTCAACACGTGATGATAATGCTCTGATTTCATCAACTTTACGTCCATCAGGGCGAACTTTGTCTTGTGTGATTAAACGTCTTACTTCAGCTGTTACAACAGCATTCACTACTTTTTTTACTTGAGCAAGAAAAGAATTCTGTGCTTTTTCATCAAATACCTTAACACCATCATACTCTTTGAAGAAAGATCTTTTTTCAAAATGTTTAACTGTTTCTTCTGAAATCGCATCAATTGCATGATATCTTTCAAGCTTATCAAAAATTGATACAGCTTCAATTAAACGCTTTTTAGCATATGTTTCAACATCTTTTTGAACTTGATCTTCTACAGCGAAATTATCGAAATCCATTTTTTCAACAACGAAATCCGCTTGGATTTTTTCTTGAAAAGCAACAAGTTCCTTAATAGTTTCATGACCAAACATAATCGCTTTGAGCATGTCAGTTTCATTAACTTGCTTAGCACCTGCTTCAACCATGTTGATTGCTTCTTTAGTACCTGTAACAATCAAATCAATATCACTTACTAGTAATTGATCAGGTGTTGGATTGATTACAAATTCACCATCAACTCTACCAATTTGAACACCTGCAATAGGTCCGTTAAATGGAATATTAGAAATTCCAAGAACTAATGAAGAACCCAACATAGCTGCCATTTCTGTAGTACATTCTGGATCACTTGATAAAACTGTATTAATGATTTGAACATCGTTTTTAAATCCTTCTGGAAATAATGGACGAAGTGGTCTATCAATAAAACGTGAAGTTAGAGTTTCATGTTCTGAAGGTCTTCCTTCTCTTCTTAAAAATCCTCCAGGGATTTTTCCAGCTGCATAAAGCTTTTCCTGATATATTACCATTAATGGAAAGAATCCTTGAGTAGAAGCTTCATTTTTTGCTGTTACAACACTTAATACTGTAGAGTCACCATAGGAAATTAAGGCTGCACCTGACGCTTGCTTTGCCATTTCTCCTGTTTCAACACGTAGCACCCTACCGCCTAGTGTCATTTCATAAACTTTTTTCTGCATGATATAAAATCTCCTTCATTTTATATTTCTTTTTTATATTTTTTTTAACCTTTATTATTATACCATAGTTTGTTTTTTTTAATAGTATATTAGTGTTAATGAGCACCTTTCTATATTTATATAAAAAAAAATGCCGAAGCATTCTTTTTAACGACGTAATCCAAGTTTTTGAATCAATGCTTGATAACGTTTTACATCTTTTGAACGTAAATACTTTAACAAGCGACGTCTTAGTCCGATCTTCATATAAAGACCACGACGAGAATGAAAATCATGAATATGTGTTTGAAGGTGTCCGTTTAAATCGTTAATTTCTTGTGTAAGAACTGCGACTTGAACTTCTGGAGAACCAGTATCTCCTTCTTTTATAGCATATTCTAAGATGATTTCAGTCTTTTTTGCCTTTAATAGTGCCATGTCATTTCCTTTCTCGTATAACTAAAGACGGGGTTGGCGTTCCCACATCCTTGTTACCGCCTTTTATATTGTAGCATTTATTTTATAAAATGCAACTATATTTTAACAAATTGATCAACGTTGACAACGAATACAGTAGCTCCACCAACCTCAACTTCTATAGGTAGTGCAGAGAATGAACCAAATTCATTAACAATGGTGTTTGGAACTAATTTCGTTCTCTTTTTACTATGAGCTTCTATAATTTCTAGAGCTTGAGGAACCTTTTCATCATTTACTCCAATTAGGAAAGTAACGTTCCCCGCTCTTAAAAAACTACCTGTGGTTGCTAGACGTGTTGAAAAAAATCTATCCTTAACTAATGCTTTTTGTACTTTATTCGCATCATCATTCGAAACGATAGCTAATATCAATTTCATATAACCACCTCATACTCATATTATAACATAATTTTAAGATTTGTTAGTTTTCTCACATCTAATTCATCTTTCTTTAATTGTTCAATTAGCTCTTTTTTCCCTTTGAACTTCATTTCATCTCTCATACGTTCAAAAAACACAATTTCGAGTTCTTTACCATAAATATTTGAGGAGAAATCAAGAATATATATTTCAAGTCTCTTCTCAAAACTAAAATTAAGTGTTGGATTATTTCCGATATTTGCCATTGCATGATGCCAAATACCTTTATATAAAACACGTACATAATAAACACCACTTTCAGGTAAAAAGTAATGATCATAATAAATATTTGCAGTTGGAAACCCAAGCTTATGTCCTATGTGATTACCATGAACTACTCGACCTTTTATATGATAATGTCTATTCAATAGTTTTTTTGCAGAAGATAAATCTCCAGCCAGTAAAAAATCCTTAATATATGTAGTTGATAGGCGGGTATTATTGTAAAGCATATCCTCTACGATATCAACTATAAAGTATTTTTTTAGATCTGCCAATGTACCTTCCCCGCGATATGCAAACCTTGCATCGCGGCCAATAACTAAACGCTTAACATTTATTTTCCTCAAGAAATCAATGAAATTTTGAATACTTAGCTGTGAGAACTGAACGTTGAAATCAGCAATGAAAACATAATCAAGAGCATATTTTGAGAAAAGTTCAATCTTATCTTTTTTTTGTGTTAAAGTTTTAAATGCCTGCTTGCGCAAAACAGATGAAGGATGTGGATCAAAAGTTAAAACAGCATGTTTCGTATCTGTATAGGAAACAACACGTTTTATCAATTGTTGATGACCTAAATGTAAACCATCAAAATTACCCATGGTGAGGGTAAGTGGATCATCATTTTGGATTAATTTATAATTTGCTGAAATAATTTTCATGTAAACTCCTAGAAAATCAATACCGGTTTATATTGATTTGTGTTTATAACTTCATAGTATGCAATCATTTCGTGGTTTTCATTATATACCACAAATGGTTGATCTGTTGTAATCTGTCTGTCATCTAAATATATTCCATTTTTAACGAGCTTAATCAAATAGTCATTGAGCACTACAGATTGATAGTCCTTAAAGAGTATCTCTAATGTTATCATATCATCTTTTTCAACTTCTTCTATTGATTTCGCATAGGTAAGCGTATAACACCCAACGGTCAAACGATTCAAAGTTTCTAATGCAGCATATGTATCAAGCTTTTCTGCAAGGTCCACTACCAAACTTCTAATATATGTTCCTTTTGATACTGATACTAAAAACGTGCACTTCAATGAATTAATATAGTCTATCATTTTGAAATCAGCGATTTCAACAAGCCTTGTATCTCGTTCAACATTAATGCCTTGTCTTGCTAAATCATATAATCTTTGACCTTTTATTTTAATTGCAGAATACATAGGTGGTAATTGATCATATGATCCAATCAAACCTTGCATTGCTGAATCAATTTGTTTTTTATTAAGTTCCATAATCTTTGTTTTTTCGATTTTCCCTGTTGTATCATACGTATCATAATGATTTCCAAATACAATTGTGCCTTCGTAAGATTTATCGAGATTCGAAAACAAATATGCAAGTTTTGTCGCTTTACCAAGGCAAAGAATCATAAGTCCACTAGCAAAAGGATCTAATGTTCCTGTATGTCCTACTTTATCTAAATTAAATTTTTTCTTGATTTTAAAAACGACATCATGCGATGTCAGTCCTTTAGGTTTATTGATAAGTAGAAAACCATCCATGATATCACCCTCATAAAAAATTATACACTATTTCATGAAATAAAAAAAGCACTTGCGTGCTCTAATTATTTAAATTGGTTCATCCAAGCAGCTACTCTTTCTTTTGGTTGGTAACCACTTTGACGGTCAACTTCTTCACCATCTTTATAAAGTACAACTGTTGGAACACTGCGAATACCAACTTCTACAGCTTGATTTCTGTATTGATCAATGTCTACGCGATAAAAACTTGTGCCTTCCATTTCTGTGCTTAAAGCTTCTAAAACTGGTTTCAACATTTTGCATGGTCCACACCAAGTTGCATAATATTGTACAACTACTAAACCTTGTTTCCCAATAACTTCTTGATATGCCTGTCCTTGATATTCAATCATTAAATTTTCCTCATTTCTTAATCTTTTTCTCATTCTTATTATATTATGAAAGCCTGAATTTATCAAGCCTAATGCACTATTTTAAAGTTATTATTGTAACTCCATTTAATCCTTCTCCTTCACCGCCAAAACGATGTGACTTAATATATGGTGAAGTCCTAATGTAATCATATACTGCTTTTCTTACTGCACCACTTCCAAAACCATGGATAATTCGCATGGTCTCCAAACCAGATAAAAGTGATGAATCAACAGCCTGATCCATAGCATCTTTAACTTCATCAAAGCGGTAACCTCTTAAATCAAGTTCAAACTTAGCAGTCTTGACAGGAGTTTGTCCAATAATATTTTTAACCCTCTTAACAGCCTTAACAGGCTTTTTATTCTCTTCTTTTCTTAAATCAAAAGATTTAAATACTAAATCAAATTTGCCAAATACAACTCTGTAATCATCATTTTTGATTTCAGTAATCGCCCCATACTGTTGATAAGGTAGAATAAACACACTGTCGCCAATTTTAAGCTCATCATCAAATACAACCAGTTTGTCTTTATCTCTTTGTTGATTGAGTTTGAATTTAATAGCTGCGAGTTCCGGTTTAGATAATTCATTCTTTTTTTGTAGCTCAGCAATTATTTCTCGAACTTCATCTTTCATTTCGTTAAATACTTTTTCTTCTTTTTTTCGAACAAGCTCAATAATCTTGTCTTGTTCGGTTAAAAGTTTTTCTTTTGATCTCTGAAACTCTTGTTTCGCTTTTCTACTATCATCTATTTCGATGGCAAGTCTTTCTTTTTGTTTTTCGATATAAAGCATTTCATCATTAAGTTTTTCCATTACTTTGGCTAAATCAGTTTGTCTACCTTGATAAATAGTCTCAGCATCACTGACAACCTCTTCTTTTAGCCCCAGTCTTCTTGCAATGAGAAATGCGTGTGAAGATCCAGTCGTACCCATTTGAAGGTAATACAAGGGCTTTAATGTCTTTTTATCGAAAGCAACACTTGCAGTTGTCATATTAGGTTGTTCATATGCATAACTCTTTAATTCAGAATAATGTGTCGTTACCATCATCCTTATATCATAGGGTTTAAATGCATTTAATATTGCTATCGCTAGTGAGACACCCTCATTAGGATCAGTTCCACTACCAAGTTCATCAAGTAGCACAAGTGTATTGTCATTTATTTCTTCAATCATTTTAATAATTTTATTTAAATGAGACGAAAAAGTTGATAATGATTGCAAAATAGATTGTTCATCTCCTATATCGGCAAACACTTGATCAAAAATTGCAACATTTGATGCTTCACTTGCGGGTATCAATAAACCACATTGAGTCATTAAAGTTAAAAGTCCCACAGTTTTTAATGCAACGGTTTTCCCACCTGTATTTGGACCTGTTATTAAGAGCGTTTTAACATCTTTGTTTAACTCAAGAGTAATAGGAACAGCAATATCTTGATCTAACAAAGGATGTTTGGCTCTAATCAATGAGATTGTTCCAATATCGTTAATGCTAGGTTTCATTGCATTGAGTTTTATCGCATATTGAGCTTTAGCTGATATAAAATCAAGACTTAAAAATATATCTAAATTATCCTTAAGGCTTAAATATGAATTGTGAACTTCTTCACTTAATAAAGCAATAATCTTTTGAATTTCCCTTTCTTCGGAAATTTTGAGTTGCTCAAGTTGTGATGTTATTTGTCTTGTTGCTTCAGGTTCGATATAAATTGTTTGTTTACTTGCTGAAATATCATGAGTAATCCCTTTGATCTTATTTTTATATGCATCCTTAACTGGAATGCAAAAGCGATTGTTTCTTTGTACGATAACAAGTTCATTCAAATACGAACTATAATCGCCTAATAGCTTCTGTAATTTATCTTGAAGCTGTTTTTCAAATCTCGATTGATCTCTTCTAATCTTTAGTAACTGAGGGGTGGCATCATCTAAAATCAATCCGTCTTCATCAATTTTTAATTGAATATACTCAAGTAATGGTCGATGCGTATGAAGATTTTGGAAATACTTTGTTAAAGATTGACTACTGATTTTAAGTTTATCTAACTCTCTATAATATTTCCAAATATCTCTTTCCATTAATAAAAAGAGGCGCACATAAAGTAATTCTTGGATAGAAAAAATACGATCTAAACTTGCATATTTGAGCAATTGGTGGATATCATAGTCTTCTAATATAGGTAAAAGACCTACTCTTAAAATAAGCGTAGTCATGTCCATTGTCTCATCAAGTGCAAAGGTAATTGACTCAATTTGTGTCATGGGTTCTAAATTGATAATCTCATTTCTGATGGTATCAGATTTTGCATAATGAGCAATCATTTCAAGAATTTGATTTAATTCTAAGGTTTTCATCATAAATCGCATTGTGGGCCACCTATTTTTCAAAAAATATGGTATAATAAACTTTAGTAGGAGTTGCAAATGAAGCATTATACCATTTCAGTAAATGAAATTGAATTACAGAAACTTAATAAGGTTTATCAGTACCATCAAATAGAGGATGTAAATCCCTATTTGCTTTTTCATGCTGAACATAACGGTATTGATATTTTAGGGTACAAAACCGGTAAAGTACTTTTACAAGGTGTAGAGGTTACGCATGAACTCGTTTCAATAAAAAGCCATTTAAACCGTGAAGATTATGAAGCAATCGGTTCTGATGAAGTCGGTACGGGAGATGTATTTGGACCTATTGTTGTCTGTGCTCTTTACGCATCTGTGTCAGACATAACATATCTTGAAAGTTTAAATGTTCGTGATTCAAAAAATATGAATGATAAAGCAATTATTGCTATTGCACCTAAGATTGCAAAAAAATTAGTACATTCATTATTAATACTTCCACCTCGGAAGTATAATGAACTTGTAGCAAAAGGCTATAACCTTAATAAAATTAAAGCATTATTGCACAATCAAGCAATTATTAAAACTTCTTCAAAGCTTAAGACACCAGTTGCTGTCATTATTGACCAATTTTGCACACCTCAATTATACTTTAATTATATTAAAGATGAAACCCTTATTTACAGAGACATTGATTTTCATGTAAGAGCTGAACAAATTCACTTGAGTGTTGCTGCAGCTTCAATCATTGCTAGATACGCATTTTTAGTTAAAATGGATGAATATAGCAAAAAAATCGGCACAAAACTTCATAAAGGTGCAAGTAAAGAAGTTGATGAAATGGTTAAAAACATCTATGATGCTAAAGGCTTAAAAACATTATCATTAATTGCTAAAATGAATTTTAAAAATGTTACGAAACAGAATTTTTTATAAGTTTATCGACTAAATCCCTAAAAACTTTGGGCATATCGGCAGTAAATGTCATATGCTCTTTTTTTACGGGATGAAAGAAGGATAACTTTTCAGCATGCAAAAATTGCCCTGTTGAACCAATAGTATTCTTAGGTCCATATATTGGATCGCCCACTACTGGGTGATTGATATAAGCCATATGAACACGAATTTGATGTGTTCTACCCGTCTCTAACTTACAACTGATCAATGTATACTTTTCAAATCGATCTACGACTTTAAAATGAGTTTTAGCTGGTTTCCCACCACTTATCACTGCCATTTTAAGTCTATTTTTTGCATGTCTAGCAATTGGTGCATTTATTGTGCCTTCGTTTTCAGTGAAATTTCCGTAGACAAGAGCAATATACTCTCTTTGAATTTTATGTTCAGCTAAATCATTACTTAAAGCTTGATGTGTAAAATCATTTTTTGCTACAACGAGTAACCCCGATGTATCTTTATCGATTCTATGCACAATACCAGGTCTTGCAACACCATTAATAGAGCTCAATTCATCTACTTGAAATAGTAATCCGTTAACCAAAGTTGGTTCATGATAGCTGGATGCTGGATGAACAACCAATCCTTGAGGTTTATTAATGACTAGTAAATCCTTATCTTCATAGATAATATCTAACTCTAGATTTACAGCTTCCATGTCTAACTCTTTCGTTTCAACTGCCTCAAGTTGGATTAAATCACCTAATTTAAGCATATAACCTGTTTTAACTGATACGCCATTGACAAGTACATATCCTTCTTTTATCGCATGTTGAACATAACTTCTACTTTGTTGTTTATAGTAGTGTTCATGAAGAAATTGATCGAGTCTCAATCCTATAGAATCATGATTTATCTTGATTGATAATGACATTTTGTTTCTCCTTTTTCTTTCGTTTTGGCTCCAAAATGAATATATCAATGGCAAACAAAACGATTGCAGCACTTAAAACAATGTCTGCAATATTATTATAAAAATTATTTGATCCAAATAGATTTAATATAGGTGTCAAAAACGGAAAATGTAGGAAATCAATGACATACCCAAATAATGCACGATCTATTGCATTACCTAATGTACCACCAATAAAGAATGCTATAGAAAGACTGTATACTTTTTTTGTTTTAAAATTGACATCAGTAAATAAATATCCAAAAATAGCTAAAGCAATAATAGTTATAATCATAAAAAATAACTGCTCACCCTCGAAAATACCAAATGATGCTCCGTTATTTCGATAATAACTTAGCTCAAATACTTTCGGAATAATTACTATATTTTGCTGTGTGCCGGATATCAAAGCAGGTATATAAGTCTGTGCTAATTGTTTCGTTACTTGATCAAGTAGAACAGATAAGAAAATAATAATTGCACCTATAAGCATAAAATCCTCCTAGAAAACAACTGATAAAACGACAATGCCAAGCACCATAAAAAATAATGCTACAATTGTACTTTCCATAAGTTGTGGTAGTTTTGTATTTACATCTTCTAAAGATGGGTGGTAATTTTTAAGCAAACGATAATAAAAATAATAATAAAGAAAACTCCATCCCATAATCATGAATACCAATATAATAGATATAAAAAACGTAAGTTTAGTATATATAAACAAATTGACAAGGACTAAAGTGGGAATTAGAACGATTAAAATCGAAATTAACAAAGCACCTAAAACTGATCTCACTACAAGTTTCATTTCAGTTTTCTTATCTATGATTTTAACTAAATTTTTAAATCTTCTAAAGAATTTAAATACTTTATCAATTAAACTGGTCATTAAGCCATAATACCGCCTCTTCTACAGTTTCAACGGGGACAATAACATATGGATAATCAAGGTTTGGAATCTCGGTATAATGAGATTTTGGTAGAAACATTATGTCCACATTATTGTAAATTGCAGTGTACATTTTTTGCGTAATTCCACCAATTCTGCCTACTTCTCCAGACATCTCTATGGTCCCTGTTCCGGCAATTTTTGATTGTCCAATGTTTATATTTACTAAACTTACATAAATACTAAGTGTTTGTATAAGTCCACCACTTGGCCCTCCTACGATGCTATCTAATCCTGGTAGATCGAAGCTTGGAGAAGCTGAATCAATTACGTAGTTCGGATAAAATATCATATAAGGATCGGCTTCATCATAAACATATTCAACGGTAGAGAAAGTCACTTCGTCACCATCTTGATGTCTAATCGTTAGACTAATTTCTGGTTGATATGCTAAAGCCAGAAATTCTTCATGTGAATAATCAGAATAGTTTAAACCGTTAATTGTAACGACTTGGTCTCCTATTTCCAGTCCATTTACTCCGCTTGGACTGTAATAGACGTATAACCCTCCATAATGATATTCTATATTGATTTCAGAGTTACTCTCATGTGCTAATTCATACGCTTTAATAACCGACGTTTTAAGAGAAACTAGCTTCGAAACTTGACCTTGATCATAGTGATCTTTCCAGCTTACATCCTTTTGTCGTTCAGTCATCTCATAAAGTTCCATGGATTGATCTGATTCCAAAATCCATGATTGAAACGCCGTAATCGGATAAAACGAATAAACATAAATCGTATTAAAATTATCGACCATGTCGTATCCTTCAATCTCAATAGTGTCAACAACTTGCGTTAAACCACCTGGAGCAATTACAGCTAATTGTGTGGGTGCAACCAACACAAATAACATGTAAATATATGGAAAACATAGGATTATCAATAATTTTTTATATTTTTTAATGAGTTTTAACATAGTTTAGTTCACCAACTTCAATCTGGCGATATTTCACTTTTGATGATTTCAACATTTTGATAGCTGCTTGGTGTTCCTTCGAATTTCCGTATTTATTTGATTCAAAAACAATTTCCTTAATACCACTTTGAATGATAAGTTTTGCACATTCATTACATGGAAACAACGTAACATAAATTGAAGAGCCCTTCAAATTTGTTGTTGCATTCAATATAGCATTCGCTTCTGCATGTACAACATAAGGATATTTCGTATCAACATACTCACCCTCGTTTGCCCATGGATATTCTTCATCACTGCATCCTTGAGGTAATCCATTATACCCGATTCCTACAATTCTCTTATCTGGATTAATGATGCATGCTCCTACTTGCGTGCTTGGATCTTTACTTCGTAATGAGGATAGTTTTGCAACACCCATAAAATACTGATCCCAAGAGATGTAATCTTTTCGCATTATTTCACTTCCTCTTTAGATGCTAAACCCAAATTTACATGACAATAACCGCCTGGATTTTTCTTCAAATAATCTTGATGAGATGCTTCGGCAAGATCATAATCTATATTTTCATGTATTTTAGTAGCAACTTTATCTATATTTGAACCAAAATATTGCTTCATAAAAGAAGCAACTAAAGGCTTGTCATTCATGTCATCTAAATAAATACCACTACGATATTGTCTACCATAGTCATTCCCTTGCTTATTGATTGAAAATGGATTGATAATTCTGAAAAACTGATCAAGTATATGTTCTAATGATATGATTTTTTCATCATAAGATACTTGACATGCTTCTGTATGTCTTGCTTCTCCATTGCAAACTTGCTCATATGAGGGTTTTCTCATATTTCCGTCAATATAGCCCACAGAAGTATCTAAAATACCTTTAAGTTGGCTAAAATAAGCTTCTACTCCCCAAAAACAGCCACCTGCTAAAACAATACTCTTCATTATTTTCCCACCTTTATCTCAAGTTCTTGTAATTGAATAGGATCAACATCACTTGGTGCTTGCATCATCATATCTTTTGCGCTTTGCGTTTTAGGAAATGCAACTACGTCTTTGATGTTTGAAGTATTTGTCATGAGCATAACAACTCTGTCAAGTCCTAAAGCTAGTCCGCCATGAGGAGGCGTACCATATTTTAATGCATCGACAAAGAATCCAAAGCGATGTGCAACATCTTCTTTGGTTAAACCCAATGTATCAAACATTAACTTTTGAATATCTTGATTGTGGATACGGATGGATCCTCCGCCAAGTTCATATCCATTTAATACGATATCGTAAGCTTTCGCCATCGCATCCTTTGGATTATTTCTTAGAGTCTCTAAATCCACTGGTGCAGTAAAGGGATGATGTTTCGCATAAAATCTTTGTTCTTCTTCACTGTATTCAAGTAAAGGCCAGTCAACAACCCATAAAAATTTATATGTATTTTCTGGAATTAAATTAAAATCATTAGCTAGAGCAATTCTTAATGCACCCAATGATTGTGCGACATTATCAAAGCTTCCAGGAACGATAAACAATAAATCACCATCATTTAGGTTTAATGATGCTTGTTGTTCTTCACTCATAAATTTAACAATACTACCAGAAATCAAACCTTCGCTCTTTTTAACATATGCGAGTGCTTCACCATGGTTCTTTTTAACAAGATTTGTATATGCATCGATATTCTTTCTTGTCAATCGACTACCGTTTTTTAGTAAAAGTCCTTTAATAAAACCCTTCCCAATGAAAAATGGGATATCTATAGCTCTAAAGAATTGACTAAAATCTTCAATCAATAACTCATATCTTATATCTGGTTTATCTGTACCATATTTTTCCATTGCTTCATGATATGACATATCAATAAATGGTGTTTGTATATCTATATCTAATACTTTTTTAAATGTTTTTACCATAATACGTTCAGTCAATCTTTGAATATCTTGTTGATCAACAAATGAGGCTTCGATATCCACTTGAGTAAACTCCGGTTGTCTATCTGCTCTTAAATCCTCATCTCTAAAACAACGTGCAATTTGAAAATACTTTTCAAAGCCAGCGACCATGAAAAGTTGCTTATATATTTGTGGGGATTGTGGAAGTGCATAAAAAGTTCCAGGATCTAATCTAGATGGTACCAAATAATCTCTAGCACCTTCTGGAGTTGATTTTCCTAGTATTGGTGTCTCTAACTCATAAAAACCTTCCTCAACCAAAGCAAAACGGATAGCTTGAGTGATTTGATGTCTTAATCATAAAGTTTTGCATCACGGGTCTTCTTAAATCCAAATAACGATACTTAAGTCTTGTATCTTCAAGTGCATCTGTATCATTAGCAATAATAATAGGTGGGTTTTCAGCTGCGCTTAATATTGTAAGTTCAGTAACTTCAACTTCAATTTCTCCTGAATCAATATTTTTATTTTTACTTTCGCGGCCAATCACGATACCTTTAGCTTCAATTACATATTCATTCTTAATCTTTAATGCTACATCATAAAACGCATTTTCTGGTTTAACGACTAATTGAGTAATACCAAAACGGTCTCTTAAGTCAATAAACATTAAACCGCCAAGATTTCTATTTTTCGATACCCAACCCTTTAGGAATACTTCTTGACCTAAATTGGTTTTATTCAGTTCATTGTTGTGATGTGTATATTTCATCTTACTTCTCCATCTTTTCTAATAAATATTTTTTAACTTTTGATAATAAAACTTCTTCTTGTTTTTCAGTCTTCGTATCTTTGATAGATACCATGCCCTTTTTATATTCTTCATCACCTAAAAAGATTAAGTATTTTGCTTTAAACTTAAGAGCTTGTTTCAATTGGCCCTTAAATGATTTGTGTGTGAAATTGGTATCAGCAATCATATTTGAAGTTCTGAGTTCATATAAAATACGAGTTGCTTCAGTCTTCAAAGCTTCATCAAAAACGATAACAAAAGCATCAAGTTCCTTTTCTTTTGCGAAATCTACGTTTTCAGCTTCAAGAGCTAAAAGCAATCTTTCCATACCAAAAGCAAAACCAACACCCCCTAAATTAGGTCCACCAAGTTCAGAAACAAGTTTTTCATATCTGCCTCCACCACCAAGGACGTTTTGAGCCCCAAAACCTTCGATGTCAGCCTCTACTTCAAACACTGTATGACTATAATAATCTAAACCTCTAACAAGCCTTGGTGCGATTTCATAACTGATTTTAGCGGCATCCAAATGATCTAGAACTTTCAAGAAATAATCTCTTGATTCCTTATTTAAATAATCTTGAGGTGTAGGTGCATTTTTAACTGCTTCATGATTTTGATCTATCTTACAATCTAATATACGTAAAGGATTTTTCTTTAAACGTGCTTTGCAGTCATCACAAAGTTCAGCTTCATGAGGCATGAAATGTTTTTTCAAAGCTTCTAGATACGTTTCTCTTGATATATCATCACCAAGACTATTGACTTTAACTCTAACACCTTTAAGTCCTAATCTCTTAACAAAGTCATATGCTAATATAACAAGTTCCGCGTCAAGTGCAGGGCTAATCGTTCCTATCGCTTCAACACCAAATTGATAGAATTGACGATATCTACCTTTTTGTGGTCTTTCATAACGGAAATTGGGTCCGATATAATACACTTTTTCAAGTTCTTGACTTGCATATAGTTTATTTTCAACATAACTTCTAATGATACCAGCAGTACCTTCGGGTCTTAATGTGAGTTTTCTATTACCACGATCGTCAAAATTATATGTTTCTTTTGTTACCATATCGGAAAGTTCAGTATGACGATGAAAAACATCGCTATACTCCATAACTGGAGTACGCATCTCTTTGATGTTGTATAATCCTAGAATTTCTCTAATCTTTTGCTCAAGTGCTTGCCATAAATGCGATTCACTTGGTAGTACATCATACATTCCTTTAACTTTGTTTATTGCCATGATAGTCCTCCTTAAATAGCTCGTAGGTGAGCAATTCATCTTTTATTGTTCCACTTGCTTTTTCCAATATATAGGGTTCTTCTTTAACGAATTTAAACCCATTCTTTTCAATTACTTTTCGACTTGCACCATTCTTTTTCAAATGCTTGATTCTTATGAATTCATAACCTAAGTGTTCAAATCCTATATGAATCATTGCGGTTACTGCTTCAGTCATAATACCTTTGTTCCAATAATTTCTGTTTAAGGCAAAACCAATCTCTGCGCCTTGCTCTCCTTTTATTTTACTATGAAAATCGATAGTTCCTATCATTTTTGATGTTTCAAGATCAATGATCGCGTACCCAATGGGTAAACCATCCCTTAATCTGGGATAAAAGATCTTCGTAATTGATTTTTTAGCTTCGCTCAATTGAGTGAATGGACCCCAATTCAAAAATGCCGTTACTAAAGGATCTTTTCCATATTCAAACATATCTTTCGCATCTGATTTACTGATAGTTCTTAAATAGAAACTTTCAAGGTATACATCAGGCATATGACGATAAGGTTTTTTCATTAATTTCTCCTAATAAAATAAAAACATCCTTAAAACATCTAAGGACGTAAAAGATTACGCGGTACCACCTTAGTTCTAGAAAGATTCTAGCCCTCATTGATATGATGTCTCAAAAGGTGTCACAATTCTTGATTTCTTGGCGCTTTCACTATCTGCCATCGCTTGAATGAAATCTGTTGAATTCTTCCTTTATCTCAGACGATTCACTTACATAAATATGATAACTTAATTTGAGGTTTTTGTCAATTACATTTCAATGATGATTGTGACTGGCCCATCGTTAGTTGCACTTATTTCCATATGAGTACCAAACAGGCCTTTTTGGACTTCGCATGACTTGCTTAATTTGCTGTTGAATAAATCATATAATTTAAGTGCAAATTCAGGTCTTGCTGCCTCAATAAAAGATGGTCTGTTATTTCCTTTTGCATCTCCATAAAGGGTAAATTGAGAAATAGAAAGAATTTGACCATTCACTTGACTCAAGTTTAAATTCATTTTTTGGGTATCATCCTCAAAAATTCTTAAAGATAGGACTTTTTGTGCCATTTTAGTGATGATTTTTTCATCATCTAAATGATGTAGACCTACATAAACCAAAAATCCTTTTTCTATAGATCCAATGATCTTTCCATCAACTGAAACCTTAGCTTGACTCACGCGTTCTATGACACATCTCATTTAAAATCTCTTTCCACACTATAAAGCTCACTAACTTTTCTTAGATTAATCATTAGTGATTGAAGTGCTTGAGTGTTACTAACTGATATCTTAATTCTTATAATAAGCTCCATATTGTTTGTAGTCAAAGCATTAATCTCAGCAATTGAAACACTTGAGGCATTAATCACAGTAACAACATCAGCTAGCATTGTTGGTCTATTACCAGCAACAACTTTAATCCAAGTCGGATATTTTCGTGTGATTTTGTCAGACCAAAAAGCTTCTATTAAACGATTATCTTCAAATTGTTTGTAGTTAGGACAGAAAGTAGCGTGAATCACTATGCCACTTTGCTTACTGACAAAGCCAATAATTGAATCTCCAGGTATAGGCAAACAGCAATTTGCAAGTTTTAATTGTGGGCTTGATAATCCTTCAATGACAACACCAGTTTCGCTATGTGTCGTCATTTGTCTTGAAGTTTTTTCCATTTGACGTTGTAACATTAAATCTTTATCGACTTCTTGACCTAATAATTGACTGATGACAGTCTTAGGACTAATAATACCTTTGCCGATTTCTAGGTGTAAATCAGGTACATTAGTGACCATGTTTTTCTCAAAATGCTTTTTAACAAAGTGATCATCAAACGTTTCATTTACCTTTTGTGCGGTTAACTCTCGTTCAAGCATTTCTTTACCTAATATGATAAGTTGATCGCGATTTTGTTTATTTAAAAAGCTCTTTATCTTATGTTTAGCATGTGAAGATTTAGCGATTTTCATCCAATCTTCACTTGGACCATAAGAGTTTTTATTTATTTTTACACTAACGATATCGCCAGTGTTTAATACATAATCCAATGTTACAATTCGATTATTAACGAGTGCCCCAACCATCTTGTTACCAACATCAGTATGGATACGATAAGCAAAATCAATAGGTGTTGCCCCTTTGGGAAGTTCAATGACTTCTCCTTTCGGTGTAAAGACATAGACATTAGCATCTAAAATATCACCTTTGATTGTACCTACAAATTCTTCAGCACTTCCTTCTGTGTCATCCGTATCTTCGCTCATTTTCATTAATTCGCCATACCATTTTAATTTTTGAGCAATCTCAAACTGTTCTTTTTCCTTTGAATATGCTTTGTTTTCTTTGTAAGCCCAGTGAGCTGCAATTCCATATTCAGCAATTTGATCCATTTCAGAAGTTCTAATCTGAACTTCAAAAAGTGTACCATCATCTGACAATACAGTCGTATGTAATGATTGATACATATTTGGCTTAGGTACAGCAATATAATCCTTAAATCTTCGCGGAATTGGTGTGAAATTAGCATGAATAATACCTAATGATTGATAACATGTTTCAATCTTATCTACGATGATTCTTACAGCAAGCAAATCATAAATATCTTCAAATGCCCTATTGTCTCGAACCATTTTTTTATAAATACTAAAAATATTTTTAATACGTCCTTTAATTTCAAAGTCATGTAAATCACTTATAGTAAAAAGCTCAGTGATATTTGTGATCACATGCTCAATTGATGCTTCTCTTTCATTTCTTTTAGCTTGAATCATATTAGATACTCTATAATACATTGGAGGATCCGTATATCTTAAAGAACGGTCCTCAAGCTCAGCTTTAATTCTAAAAATACCTAAACGGTGAGCGAGTGGTGCATATATTTCTAATGTCTCAGTTGCAGTTTTATATTGTTTTTCAGGTGACATAGAATCGAGGGTTCTGACGTTATGCAATCTATCAGCAATTTTAATCAAGACAACCCGAATATCTTTAGCCATAGCAAGTAACATTTTTTGATGGTTATCTGCTTGACTCGCTTGGGTTGTAAACGACAGTTTACTTATTTTAGTAACGCCATCGACAAGTTGTGCAATATCGGAACCAAAAACTGTTTTAACTTCTTTCAAGGTCAGTGAAGTATCTTCAACAGTATCATGAAGTAATGCTGCGATTAATGTTGCAGGTCCACCCTTTAAATCTGCTAAAATTTTAGCAACTGCGATTGGGTGAGTTATATAAGGTTCTCCACTTTTTCTCATCTGACCTTGGTGTTTATCCCGAGCTAAAACATAAGCCTTTTCGATAAGCTTAATATCTGAATCTCTATTAATATATGAGTTGAAAGATTCAACTAGGGATTGAAACAACGGATCAGTCATTTATATACCTCTTAATATGTGATTAAAGTAAATATATCATATTCTCCAAGTTTTTCTCTACCATTTAAATCTGAAAGTTCAATTAAGAATGCTAAACCAACAACTTCGCCACCAAGTTTTTCAACTAATTCAATTGCAGCTCGGATTGTTCCACCTGTTGCTAAAAGGTCATCAACAATAATAACTCTATCACCTTTTTTGACAGCATCATCATGCATGCATAATTCATTTTTTCCATACTCTAGCTCGTAAGAAACACTCACTACTTTTCTAGGAAGTTTTCCTGGCTTTCTTACAGGAGCAAAGCCTATGCTTAAATTGGTTGCTACTGGGCAACCAAATATAAATCCTCTAGCTTCTGGACCAACGATAACGTCAGCCTTTTTATCTTTAGCAAACTTTGTAAATTGATCAGCAGCATACTTGTATGCTTCTCCATTGAGCATTAAGGGTGTTATATCTCTAAATAAAATGCCTTTAATAGGGAAATCGGGTACATCAGCAATAAAATCTTTTAAATTCATTATTATTCCTCCATTGTGTCTTTATAAAAAAAATAGACCAGTTTAGTACCATACTATTTTACCCTATTTTATAGTTATAAGCAAGTATGCTATAATGAAAGCAGGTGAAAAAATGAAGCCATTAGCATTCCGTATGAGACCTCAAAAATTCGAAGACGTTTACGGTCAAGACCATCTTGTAGGAAAAGATGGTGTTTTAGTTTCTATGCTTCAAAAAAAGAAACTATTATCCTTTATTTTATATGGTCCTCCTGGTACAGGAAAAACAACTATTGCTCAAATATTTGCTGCTCAATCAGGACTTGATCATTATTTTTTTAATGCATCAACTGATAATAAAGCAAGACTTAAAGATATCATCGATACCACAGCTTATCATGACATTTTAATTGTTATCGATGAAATACATAGAATGAAAACTGACGTTCAGGATTATCTTCTTCCATTTATGGAAAATGGTAAAGCAACAGTCATTGGTTTGACCACTCTAAATCCTTATCAAAACATTAATATGGCGATTCGCTCTAGATGTCATTTATATGAAGTGAAAAGTTTAGATAATGATGCAATGGAAAAGGCTATATTAAATGGAGTAAAGGAATTAGATGTTGATTTACGAGTTGAAACAAGTGCCTTATCTGCGATTATTCGTTATTCAAATCACGAGATTAGAACAGCATTAAATATCTTAGAAAGTGCATCATTGGTATTAAATGATGGAGATTTGCTCACAGCGCAACTCATTTATCGAATCGCAGGTAAAATTAATCATGATTTAGATAATCATGAAGATCATTTTTATGACTTACTTAGTGCACTTCAAAAATCAATAAGAGGTTCAGATGTCGACGCTTCAGTTCATTACCTTGCAAGACTTATAACTTTAGGCGATCTTCAAGCTATTGTTAGAAGACTCTTAGTCATTGCCTATGAGGATATAGGCTTAGCAAACCCACTGATGGGTGGGAAAGTTCTAAATGCATGCGATGCAGCTATTAAAGTTGGCTTACCTGAAGCAAGAATTATTTTAGGTGCTATTATTATTGATATGGCGATATCACCAAAATCGAATACTGCAATCGTTGCAATTGATCAAGCAATTCATGATTATGAAAATAATGACACGGGTGTTGTTCCAGATCAAGCAAGTAACAGAAAGATCAAACTAAATCCTGATATCTATCATTATCCACATAATGATTCTGATAGTGTCAATGATCAAACCTATTTACCTGATAAGATCAAAGATAAAACATACTATCATCCTAAAAGCGAATCAAGTTATGAAAAAGCACTTTCCGATAGATTGAAAATGCTTGATAAAATCAAACATAAGAAAAGATAAAGAAAACACTCAACGAATTGAGTGTTTTTATTTTATCCCTCTGTAGATATAAGAACTGGTATTGTTATTGGACTTCTTCTTGTTTCTTGATAAATGAAACGATTGATTTCATTTCTCACATCTCTTTTATATTCATTCCAATTGATATATTTCCCACCAAGATGTTTCTTACTAACATTTAGAAACATATCTTTAACTTTACCAAGCAATTCTTCGGATTCTTGAATATACACGAATCCTCTTGTTACTATTTGCACTTCACCTAAAATTGTTTTTGATTTAGGATTGATGTGTGCAACAATCAGTAGTGCACCATCTTCAGCAAGTAGCTCTCTATCTTTCATTACGTAGTCGTTGACATCGCCAACTGCAGTTCCATCTATTAAGATTTCACCTACGCTAATATCATTTTTAGATACATACGCTTCTTTATCTTTAATTGTTAAAACATCACCATTATTTAAAATAAAGACATCTTTTTCGTTATACCCAATTTCTTTTGCTAACTTTTTAACACCATATTGATGTCTATACTCACCAATTGCTGGGATAATGTATTTAGGTTTTAACAAATTCATCATCATTTTCAATTCTTCTGCAGTAGCATGAGCAGATGTAAGCAAACGCTTATTAATCATTTGTACTTGGGCATCACTTCTATAGAGTATATCGAGTGTTCTAGCTGCCATCTTTTCGGTACCAGGGACAGGCGGTGTCATTAGAATGACAGTATCCTGTTCAGTAATATGAATTAATCTGTCAGTTTTTTTGCACATTCTTTGAAGCATGAAAAATGGTTCATGTCTATTTCCGGTAACTAATGCGACAATATCATGTGCATCATTTTTATTTTTTTCATCAATGTATCTCAAGTTAACTAACGATTCTTTAGGGATATTTAAATATCCATCTTCGATTGCAATATCAACAATACGTTGAGCACGTCTACCTATAATCGCTATTTTCTTGTGGTGTGCTAAAGAAATATCTACAATTCTTTGTATTTTTCTTAAATCAGATGAGAACAATGAAACAATAATTCTACCATCTGCATTTGTATAAACGCTATTAAGTTTATGCATCAATGTATCATTAACACCCCCATTAAGCTCTAAAGTTGACCCTAATGATTCCGTTAATAATGCTAAAACGTTCTTTTCGGCTAATTCATTGATTTTTCTAAAATCAGTTTGATATTTAATATCTCCACTTTGATCAAATGTAAAATCACTTGTATAAACAATTGAACCATCTAAAGTATGAACTGCAATACCAACTGATTCTGGTATAGAGTGTGTGGTACTAAAAAATGTTACGCGCACATTTCCAAATTTAATGATACTGTTTTGAGAAATTGTATTTAACGTTAAATCTTCTAGATCGTAGTTCTCATCTTTAAGCATATCCATAACGACTTGCATCGTAAAATTAGTTGCATAAACAGGGACATTTAAATCCTTAAGTAAATGTGGAAGCGCACTAATGTGATCTTCATGAGCGTGAGAAAGAAAAATACCACGTATGCGGTCCTTAGCACGAATCAATATTCTATAATCAGGGATGATTTCATCAACCCCATATAACTCTGAACTTGGATATTTAATACCGGCATCTAAGATGAAGAGTTGTTTATCAACTTCTACAACATACATATTTTTACCGTTTTCGCCTAGTCCACCTAACGCAAAAAAACGAATTTCACTCAAACTATCACTTCCCTTAGCAACGTTTTAATCTGTAAATATTATACCATGTTTTTAGAATATAACAATGATTTTGTTCTGGAACTATGTTATCATGTTAGTAGGAGAATAATGTATGATAAATTATCCAATAAAAAGAAAAACACAAGTCAAAACAACCAGTTATGCGAATCTAGGAATGACCCTTGAATCTGATATCGAGGCTACAAATTCCTATTATTTAAACATGGGTATTGCTGTAATTCATAAAAAGCCTACACCAATACAAGTCGTAAGAGTTAGCTACCCAGCAAGAAATAAAGCTAAAATAACTGAGGCTTATTATAAGACACCCTCTACAACAGATTTTAATGGTATATATAAAGGTAAATACATTGATTTTGATGCCAAAGAAACGAACTCTAAAACATCGATGCCTCTAAAAAATGTGCATGAACACCAAATTATTCATCTTCGAAATATTTATAATCAGGGTGGCATTGCCTTTTTAATCGTACACTTTAAGAAATACAATCAATACTTCCTATTGCCTGCTGAAGTTCTCTTTTCATTTTGGGATACGCAGCATGACAAAGAAAAAGGACGGAAGTCCATCCCTTATTCTGCTTTTTTAGAAAAAGCACATTTGATATCATTCGGATATCAACCTAGACTTGACTATCTCAAAGTCGTAGATCAATTGTTAATTAAAAAATGATGAGATAACTCTTGTAATCTCTTGAATATTAGTAAACCGATGATGATTACTGTGGCACCAGTGGTGAAAATATAGATAAAATTATATCCGAAACTATACAACCACAAGTTCTCTCCAACAAAAGAAAAAATTTGAGTTGCAAAACTGTGAGATTCACTACCTAGTGCAACTTGAGTTGAAGCATATTCGATACTACTTCCCCACAAGAGAACACCACTTAATGTGCTTGATACCAATCTAACAATACTTACTGAAATAACGGTAATAATAAACGTTTTTCGCTTTTTCAATCCATCTTTAAATAAACCTGATAATCCAAATGACATAAATGGAATGACATAATCTAGTAATATCAGTAAAATGATCATCCAGAATGTCCAAGGGATTCCAGTCCATGTTTCTAAGGTAACCCTTAATGTCTCTAAATAAATGATATAATCAATACCAAAATTATATAATGCAAAAATGAGTGTTGAGATTATCCCATATTTGAGACCAATAAGTAAACCAATTAAAATGAGTGGTAACATAGAAATTCCAAAAAATTTACCACCAAATGGCATACTTAGGTTTAAACCGGGTATTGCATTAGTTAATACATCCAACACAATAGCTACTGCTAATAAATTGACAGCGATTAGCATTCGAAACGTTTCTTTCTTCAATTTCATTTCTTTTCCTCCTATAGAAAAATAAAAAATTCCTATGGATTACCAAAGAAATTGATAGTAAATGACAAATTATCATGTCGCCTATCCCTCCGCTGGTATGATCCAGATCAGGTTCTCGGGTCGACTTTCGTCCTCTCAGCATTTAAGCTCCCCGTAGTGATCATTAATATTTTACCACCAATGATATGAATATACAATAACATCAAATTAGAAACGAGGTTTTCTTATGTCAGACATAATAAAAGGTATCTTTGTCTTAGCAATGCTTGTGATTCTTCTTATGGGATTAAATACTAAAATAGTTCAAGCAAATAAAGCCATCGTTATAGAAAGAATCGGTCAGTTTTTAAAAATTATTGACAAACCTGGTTTTTATTTCACAATACCAGTAATTGATAGAGTAGTTCAAACTGTACCACTTGATGTTCAAGATAAAAAATTCATCATTGATGTTCCCGAGAATCTAAAAAAATATACCTTAGCTCTTAAATATCAAATTTTCGATGTTAAACTTTTTGTATATGGAGAACTAGATTCATTATCAAAACTTAAAGATTATATCAAAGAACACGCAAACTTGGATAACGATATTTCCGAGGAAGATATACATCTAGTAAGTGAATACGCTGAAGGTTTAGGAATCAGAATTATCAAAATGTGTGTTAAATAACATAAAATAATTTTAAGTAATTTTACTTGCACTTCTAATAATTTAGTGTATAATAATAGTGTAAGGAGTGATTGTAATGGAAATAACTTGGTTTAATGGAAAGCCAAAAGATTGTATTGTTACATTGGCTGCTGGCAATTTAACATTGAATAAACCAGCAACAATTTACTTTGAGAGTGCTTATAGTGTCATGCTTGGATTTGATAAGGAAAATAAACTTATCGTAGTAAAACCACTGACTAAAGCTGACGCGATTCGTCATGATATCCCAGATAATAAGAAATATAGAATTACAGTTCGTACTTCTTATAGTCGTGTGACTAACAAAGCATTTATGGAAGAGGTCAGTGATCTCGCTAATTTGAATCTTGATTTTGAGACTCATAAGTTTAAAGCAAATTGGAATACCAAAGATCAACTTTTGATTGTTGATATGAAGGAGGCAGTTTAGTATGGAATGGATGTTATGGTTATGGTTAGGACTTTTTATTTCAGCATTGTTTGTTGAGTTTGCTACTTCTGATATGGTGAGTATTTGGTTTGCATTAGCAGCAATTCCAAGTTTTATTCTTGCGCTTCTAAAAGTTAACATCATTATCCAGATCGCATTATTTGTTGTCATCGCAGTTTTACTACTTGTTGTTACTAGACCAGTAGTAATCAAATATTTCAAGACAAACGAGATCAAAACCAATGTAGACTCTTATATAGGATCTACAGGGAGTTGTCTCAAGATAATTGAGGTTGGATCTATCGGACATGTCAAAGTAAAAAATACAATATGGTCAGCAATTTCTAATGAACAAATAGAAGTTGGAGATCAAGTAAGAGTTTTAGATGTTGAAGGCGTTAAATTAATCGTAGAAAAAATATAAAAATAAGAAAGAGGTAAAAAAATGGATTTTTTAAATTCTTTGCTTAGCCCAATTGCACTTGGTGGATTGGAAGTAACACTACTTGTCGTAGCAGTCATTATTTTAGGTGTGATTGCAGCTAGTTTTAGATTGGTTACACAAACCAAAAAGGTTATCGTAGAACGTCTTGGTGGTTATTATACAACTTGGGGTGTAGGTATTCACTTCTTAATTCCAATTTTAGATCGTCGAGTAAAAACAGTATCACTTAAAGAACAAGTTAAGGATTTTGATCCTCAACCTGTTATTACAAGAGATAATGTAACAATGCAAATCGATACTGTAGTATTCTTTGCAATTACGGATCCAAAAGCATATACATATGGTACAGAAAATCCAATGATGGCGATTGAAAACATTTCAGCAACCACATTGCGTAATATTATTGGTGATTTAGATTTAGATCAAACACTTACATCTAGAGATTTAATCAATTCAAAGATGAGAGTCATTTTAGATGAAGCAACTGACCCATGGGGAATTAAAGTAAACCGTGTTGAAGTTAAGAACATCGTTCCACCCAAAGATATCCGTGATTCAATGGAAAAACAAATGCGTGCTGAACGTGAAAAACGTCAGACCATTTTGATTGCTGAAGGTGAAAAACGTTCTAAGATTCTTGATGCTGAAGGTGAAGCTGAAGCCGTTATATTAAGAGCTGAAGCAAACAAGAAACAAGTCATTCTTCAAGCTGAAGCTGAAGCTGCATCAATCTTTAAGATTAAAGAAGCTGAAGCACTTGGTATTAAGTTAATTAAGGATGCTGCAGCAGATCAAGCAGTATTGACACTTAAATCGCTCGAAGCACTAGCTCTTGTTGCTAATGGTCAAGCTGTTAAATTAGTTATTCCAACAAATATCACAGATCTTGCATCAACAGTAATGATGGCATCCGAGTTTGCAAAAGACACAAAAAAAGTAACTAAATAATTACTAGAAGGCTTAGTTAAATCTAAGCCTTTTTTTTATGCAAAAAAAGACAACTTTATTAGTTGTCTTAATCTTTTTGGAATATGATAAGCGGAACTTGCATTTCACCTTTAGTAAGCCCAGCATGATGTCCTTTGAAATGTGAATGCTCTTTAAAGTTGAACATTTTGTCTGATATAGAAACTGCTATATAATTACCAAGAAAATCATCTAATAATGGATGTTTTTCCCCATCTCCGAGTAATCCTGAAGCATATAACTCTTTTTTTGAAAACAATTGAAAATCCCGACCATAATTGCGTTTGAATAATGATACGAATTTTCTCTTTTGAAATATTTTTACAAAAAAGTTAGTTGCTCTAGGTTCCATAGAGGGCTTTCTTTTCAAACATCTGATAATTTCGGTATTCTCATATAAGTCAATACCTTTCACATTCATGAACCCGTGATCCGCTATAACAATTAAAGTCGTATCCTTAGAAATACTTTGAGATAACCGTTCAACCTCTTTATTAAGAGATACGAGCATATCTTTAGTCTCTTTTGAATCCGTCCCATGGTCATGCTCAGTAAAATCTGGTTCGGTCCAGTATATATAACTAAAGTTTTGCTCATCTTTTCTTGTTATATCGATAGCATGGTCAACTTGTTTTTCAAAACTTTCAAATCCGTTTTCTCTAAAACTAGGAAAAAGTTCGTAAGTTTTAATATTCGGATTTGCTCGTTCTATTTGTTCATATATTGTTGGATATTTTAAATATTTATCTTTTAAACTACCAACAAACACTCTGCCTTCATCATAAAAGTCTGTATCTTTAAAAACAATATGATTAGTTTTTTCATGTTTAAAATATTGAACCCATCCTAAATATCCACTACTATATGGAGGTAACCCTGATAATACTGCGTTAGTCGCAGCAACTGTTGTTGGAGGGAATACAGATGTAATAACCTTCTTCACATTTTTTCTTAGAAAATCTTCTGGCTTTAAATATTTATTAATAATATTAATGCCCATACCATCAAGCAATACTAAAAGAACGTGCTTGGAATTCGTTGTTAATGATTCTTCAAGATACGGTATCGATGGATAAATCGTATGTGCCTGATAATGTTTAAGTAACGTAGAAGTTACATTTAATATTGAATTTGTATAATCTGGATAAAGTATTTTGGATTTCATCTACTTGATTGTTTGTTTAATTAATACAATATGTTTCTCTTCGTTTCCAATTGCTAGAGCATCTAAAATGAGTTTAGTTGCTTCTTCAATACCTTTATCTTGAACATAAAGTGTAGCAATTGATTCGCCTTTTTTAACATAAGAACCTATTTTTTTATGAAGATCAAGTCCTACATCTAATAAAACGGTATCTTCTTTTGTTTCTCTACCTGCCCCTAATCTCATTGCAGCTTTACCAATGTCTAGGGCATCAATATCCATGACATAGCCTTCTTTAACGGATAAAACTTCGACTGTTTTCTTTGAAAGTAAAAGACTTGGGTCATTCAGACTATTTAAATCTCCGCCTTGAGCTTCAACAAGTTCCAAGAATTTTTGATAAGCGGTTCCATTTTGAAGTGCTTCTTGTAGTCTCACTTTAGCTTTGACAAAATCAGTTTCAATTTGTGCATCCAAAAGTAGATGAGCTCCAATTTCGATTGTGACCTCAACTAAATCTTTTGGTCCAAGTCCATTTAAAGTTTCTATAGCTTCATAAACTTCTAAGGCATTACCAATTTTGTGTCCCAATGGTTCATCCATACCAGTCAATAAGGCTGTAACCTTCTTACCTGCAAGTTTTCCTATTTCAACCATTAAGGTCGCAAGTTTTACCGCCTCTTCTTCAGTCTTCATGAAAGCACCATGCCCGACTTTGACGTCAAGCACGATTGCATCTGCTCCTGAAGCTAATTTTTTTGACATAATTGAGCTTGCAATAAGTGGAATACTATCGACAGTAGCTGTCACATCTCTGAGTGCATAAAGCTTTTTATCAGCTGGTGCAACATCACCACTTTGTCCTACAATTGCAATACCTATTCTTTTTACTTGGTTAATAAAATCTTCAACTTCAAGAACAACCTGGTATCCAGGAATACTTTCTAATTTATCAATCGTACCACCAGTATGCCCTAAGCCTCTTCCACTCATCTTTGCAAACTTAACACCTAGACTTGCGAGTAAAGGTCCTAAAACCAGTGTTACTTTGTCTCCTACTCCACCCGTGGAGTGCTTATCAACTTTAATACCAGGGATCTCCGATAAATCAATGGAATCACCTGAATCTCTCATTGCAAGAGCTAAATATGTTGATTCTTCATCATTCATACCATGCAGATAGATTGCCATGAGCAAAGCGCTCATTTGATAATCTGGTATTTTCCCATTTGTGTATCCTTTAATAATAAATTCTATTTCTTCTTTACTTAATACTATGCCATCTCTCTTTTTGGCGATCAAATCAACTATATGCATTAATATCGCCTCCTTACTCTTATTTTATCATAAACACCACTCATTATGTTATAATGAGAAAGGTGAAATGAGGGATATTTATGATAATAGCAATGGTACGTCACGGTCAAACAGATTATAATGCAAATGGTTTAGTACAAGGACGCATTAATATTCCTTTAAATGAAAAAGGTAAAACTCAGTCAAAGATACTTGCTGATCTACTTATTGAGAAGAATGACCAGTTTGAAATCATTATCGCATCACCTTTATCAAGAGCTTTAGAAACAGCTTATATTATTGCAAAAAAAATGAACTATCAAAAGCCCATAAGAATTAATCACCAATTTGTGGAACGCGATTTCTTTCACTTAGATGGTTTACCAGTAGGTGAAGCAATGCCTTTAGTTAGACAAAGAAACTATACCTATGAAGGCTATGAAAATGATCAATTATTAGTAGATCGTGTCTCTGATGCAATATTTAATTTAGTTAAAAATACGAAAGAACAAAAAATATTATTGGTTGCTCACTCTCATGTAATTAAAGCACTTAAAGTTTATATGGATCCAGAGAAATATGCTTTCACAGATCTAGTTAATAACACGGATATTATTTATTTCGAGATTAAAGATCAGACGATAGCAATCATCGAATAATAATTTATAAAGGCGCAAGCCTTTTTTTATTTTTTTTCTTAATATATTTTTGCCTATTTAGTGTCATGATTTATATCCATTCAAAATGATATTGATCTTAGAAGAGATATAGAGGATGGTTGTGCAGAAAAACACAAGATGCTTTATATATTACACTGAAAAAGTGCTAAATCACCAAAGAAATATTAAATTTTGTTAAAATAAAAAAACCAGTCCTACTTGGGACTGGGAATTTTATTCTTAATTATTATTTTATCATTTTCAAAATGGTTGTTAATGATGTGAAACATTTGATCTGCTATCTCAGTTGTTGATAAGTGTTTAATATCTTCATAATGAACGACTGGATGGATAACGACTTTTACATGAGTTGATCTAAATGGTGCTCGATATTTAATGTTTGTTGTGTTTTGTAAGCTTAGTGGAAGCATATCTGCTCCTGCTTTCATCGCCACCCTATAAGCGCCAGCTCTCATCGCAACCATTTTTTCATCATTTCTGTCTTTAATTCCACCTTCAGGAAAGATAACCATGCCCATTCCTTTTTTTACAACTTTGATTGCATCAACCATTGCTCTAGCTGTATTTCGATCACTTGAGCGATCAATTGGAAATGATCCGAGATATTTTAACCACGGTCCAAGCAACGGAATATTATAAACTCCCATTTTTGGTGTGAAGGCAACAGGATACTTTGTTGCTTCAGAAATAAGAAATGGATCAGCATATGATTTATGGTTTGCATAAATCGTTAGAATACCACCTTTAGGAACATTTTCAAAACCTTCTACAGTGATTCTTAATCTGAGTACAAAATGATTCATAAAGAAAGAAATACTCTTACTTAAATAATTTTTATACTTATTTGTAACTTCTGTGCGCTTCATAATAGGTAAGTTTAGAAATAAGAAAATAAAAGCACCTATAATTCCAATGGGATAGGACACAATAATCCATACAGGTATTAAGTAATAATTACCTACCCAAATGGTCAAGAAAAATGTACTTGTCAAAAACGATAATATAAAGACTAAAGAAACCATTATACTTTCCTTTCATAGACAGCAAAAATTAAGCCATCCGATGCTTTTTTATCTATAAGTTTAAATGTATTTAGATCAAACTTTGGAAAGTAAACATTCCCTAGGTGTGATTTTAGAACATACGTTATGTAAAGACGATTCGAATATGGTAATGATAATTGATAAATAGTTCTACCACCAATAACCATTATATCCTCTTGCGTATCTTTTAGAAATTTAAATAAATCTTTCACAAGTATACCGTCTGGATAAGTCTTGTCTTGAATGTTAGCAACATATACCTTTTTAAAAGGCAATGGATTTTTAACAAAGTATGTCTTAAGTGATTGATACGTTAAATCTCCCATCAGTACAACTTGATCTTTTGTATGTAATTTAAAATAAGCTAAATCTTCTGGATAGTGCCATGGTAATAGATTATCTTTACCAATCAACCAATTTTCATCCATTGCCCATATCATTGAAATCATACTGCCACCTTACCTTTAATCGATGCATGTGGGTGATAGTTTACTAATGTGAAATCTTCAAATGTAAAATCAAACAAAGATTTAATATTTTTGTTAATTTTCATTGTTGGTTTTTCTCTGATTTCTCTAGAAAGTTGCAACTTAATCTGATTAAAATGATTTTGATATATGTGTGCATCACCAAGTGTATGAACAAATTCTCCTACTTTGAGATTCGTAACTTGTGCAACCATCATTAAAAGTAATGCATATGATGCGATATTGAATGGAACTCCTAGAAAAATATCAGCACTTCTTTGATATAGTTGTAATGATAATTTACCATCATTGACATAGAATTGTATCAGTGTATGACAGGGTGGTAAAGCCATATTCTTGATTTCAGCAGGGTTCCAAGCACTTAGCATCATTCGTCTAGAATCCGGATTATTCTTAATTTCATCAAGAATATATTGCAGCTGATCAATACCATTAAAATTGCGCCATTGAGCTCCATACACTGGACCTAAATCACCATATTTTTTTGAAAATTCGGCATCAGATTTTATTTTTTCAATAAATCCATCCATTGATTCACCTTTATAATCTTCACATTTAGTGAAGATTTGATATGGCCAGTCATTCCAGATTTTAACACCGTGATTAACTAGATATTTTATATTTGTATCACCTTGTATAAACCATAATAATTCGTGGATAATTGATTTTAAATGAACTTTTTTAGTCGTTAAAAGAGGAAACCCTTCACCTAAATCAAAGCGCATTTGATATCCAAAAACACTTTTTGTTCCAGTGCCGGTTCTATCCATTTTGAAGTTGCCATGTTCCATGACGTGGCGACATAAATCAAGGTAAGGTTTCATATTAATTCTCCTAAAGTTATTTTGCTAGTTCGTATAATGCTTCGGTATAAATAACCGTTGCTAATAACAAATCATTAATATCAATAAATTCATTCTTCTGATGGATGAATGTGGGTTTATCTAAAAAGTGTGGACCAAAAGCTACGCAATTTGGCATCGCACGTGCAAACGTACCGCCTCCAATATTAATAGGAACAGCATTAGGATCATTTGTATTCTTCTTATAAACATTCATTAATGTTTGAACCAAAGGTGAGTTTGGATCTTTATATAATAATTTTTTGTGTTCGTCAACTTTAACACTTGCATTAAATTTAGAAAACTGATCAGATAACTTAGAAACAACTTGATCGAAAACAACACCATTTGGATAACGAAGATTTAAGTTGATTGTATAATCATTACCTTCAGATATAATGACACCAAAGTTAATTGTCAAATAATCCATTTCTTCATCATAATATTCTATATCAAGTTTAGTACCGTGAATATCATGTATCAAAAAATTTTCAATAAGAGAGACAACAGGAGATTTAACTTTTTGTTCAATTAAATATTCAAACAATCTATCAATTGCATTTTCTCCAAATTGAGGTGTTGAGCCATGTGCGCTCTTTCCAACAACTTTAATAGTCACTTGATCGTTTTCTTTAGAAATAGTGCCTTTATAGTCATTCTTTTTAAGGAATCTTGTGAATGAAGCAGTAAAATCTTCAGTATTTTTTAGAGTTGCAGATGCATAATCTGGAACCATGTTATCTCTAAAGCCACCATTAACGGATACTAAGACATCAGAATCTATTTTACCTTGAACGAGTATTCTCGAAATACCTTTTTCAGCATAGATCAATGGAAAATCAGCATCTGGTATAAATCCAGAAACTGGTGCTTCAGGATATAGACTGAAATAATGTCTAACACCTCTCCATGAGGTTTCTTCATCATTTCCTAGAATTAATTTAACTCTTTTGGATAGTGGAACATTTAATTCCTTAAGTATTTTTAGTGCATAATAAGCAGCGATAGTCGGACCTTTGTCATCTTCAGTTCCGCGGCCATACATCTTACCATCGTGAATTTCAGCTCCATAAGGTGCATATGTCCAGTCATTACCAGCAGGAACGACATCCAGGTGTCCAATCATGCCTACAAAATCCTTTTGCTTGCCATATTCGATATGACCCGCATATCCATCTAGATTTACAGTATCAAAACCATCTCTTTGTCCGATAGCAAGCATTGTATCTAACGCTTCTTTAATTCCAGGACCGAATGGTGCTTTTTTGCGATTTGGATCGAAAGTTGTAAGTTCAGAATTAATTTGTATAATTTGGGTTAAATCTGCGATAAGTTGATCTTTCCTCTTAAATACTTCTTCTTTAAAATTTATAGACATTGTTATCATCTCCTCTTTATATTGTAGCATAAATTCTTGAGGTAATAAAGCAACTCAGACTGTTATTTTATTTTATAAATAAAAAAAATGTACAAGACTTAGTCCTGTACATTTACTGTAATGTTACCCGTAGTCGTATCGCCCTTTAATAAAATGTCTCCACTTGATGTTGTGTGCCTATCACCTTGATCTTCTTCATTGACGCTTACATGACCTGTTGATGTACTTAAATTATATCTTAAATCTAAATTTACTGCAGAAGTGAATCTAATATTTCCAGTGTTTGTGGATAGGTCAAATCCAGTTCCTGTCGAATCTGTTACTGCCACGTTTCCGGTATTTGTAGATAAATAAACTGTCCCGCTAATTGTTGAATCAGTTAATGTGACATTATCTGTTGAAGTATCAGCTATTAAACTGCTTGCTATTAAATCAGTTGCAGAAATTTTGCCAGTTGCATTATCTAAAATAACTTTGTCTGCTGAGATATTATTTAATACAATATTACCAGTATCTGATTCCGCATCAAGATCACCAGTTACGATAAGATTCTTTAATGAGGCATCTCCTGTATCCATTCGAATTAATAAGGAGTCCATCGTTATGTTTTCTAAATCTGTATCACCTGTCTTACTTTCAATTGATATTTCTGTCGCTACCAACGGACCTTCAACATACTCTATATCTCCTGTATTACTCATCAATGAATACTCTAATACCCAATCTGATGGGATTTCTATATATACTGTCATAACTTCGTGGGATGCAATTTTGAAATTGAACCAACTAAAGAATATAGGTTTAACTGTTTGAATAATGTTTAAAGTTCCATTCGCTTCAGAAATCGTCCAAGTATCTTTCTCGTGTTCATGATAAGTTACAATGACATGATCTTCTGTAGTAACAGATATATCAATATTTCTTGTAGCCAAATCGATATCAAGAGTATCTATTGTTGTTGTCGTAATTAATTCAATTGGATCTCCATATGCCTCATCATCTGAAACATAGGATGTAATACTATCTAGATTAACTCCGCTAACAAATGCGACCATCGTCAATACGATTCCAATAATAAACAACAATAAAACAAGTCTAATTATAGTTTTCATTTTTTCCCCTCTTTATTTTTAGCAAGTTTGCTAAATATTTTTATTAAACTTTGAGCAAGTTTTTGAATGACTTGATAGAGCCATAATGATAACAAAATCAAGAATGATAATGATATTAATCCAATCCCAATAATCCCGATAATTTCATTTTGTCCAAGTCCGGATTGATACATATTAATGAAGATACCAACCATTGCTACCAAACTTGCGAAAATAACTGAAACAAGCGATATCATTAATGAAAAACAAACAATTAATATGATGATATATGCCAAACCAAGTGGAATTAATAGGGGGGTTGATAACAAGAATATCATCAGTTGCTTGGAACTTTTAGCAACTGTTTTATATGTATCATTAGCTCTTTTCATAACAACTTCAGCTGTCATAGATTTTGCAATCTCACTAGCATCATAGTCACTTAATATATCACCTATGTCCTCTCCATCAGCTATTCTTTCTTGAATCATCTCTTCATAATAGGAAACAATTCCTTCGGCCTCTGTTAAGTAGAATCTTTTCTTCAATTCTCTTTCAAGTTCTTTTAACCAAGTTTTCATAATATCCTCATTTCATTATGATATCGTATATTTTGCGAATGTCTTCCCATTCAAGCAAAAACTCATCGATATGTTTCTTTCCTGTTTTGGTGATTTGGTAATACTTACGGTTTCTTCCTTGAAATAGCACATTATAAGTTTTTAATTCATCAGCTTTTTCAAGCCTCCTTAAAATCGGATACAATGTAGACTCAGTAATATCGATATAATGGATTAGATTATTTACGATTTTATATCCATATGAATCGCTTCTCATTAAGATGGCTAGAACAAATATTTCAAGTACTCCTTTTTTAACTTGTTGCTTCATAATTTCACCTCTATACTGCCTTATGTCTTATATTATACATTGCATAGTATAGAATGTCAATAAAAAAAGTTCATTTTTCAGAACTTTCTTCATATGACCTTAGGTCATTTTTTCCTGATGGAGATAAATAACTGATCCTTTCAGCAATAACTTCGAGCATATTGAGCTTACGATCATCAGGTAAATCGTATTTCCAAGTTTGCAATCTTGCTTTGACAGCTACCATGACACCCTTTTTACAATACGATTCAATAGCTGTTGCTAATCCTTCCCAAACAGTGACCTTGATGAAATCAGTATCATAATTACCGTCCATGTTCTTAAACGTTCTTTGAACAGCAAGTGTCACATCACTGACTTTTCTACCATCTAGAAGTATTTTTGTTACCGGGTCGTGTGTTAAGCGACCAATAATGATGAGTTGATTTAACATATTCCCTCCTTGTTTTCTTGTAGTATAAAACAAATGGAATAGTTATCATAATTGCCAAATTAAATATAACTTTTCGTATTCACGTGCATTATATATAGAAAACAAGTTTAATTTGTAGATAAATCATTTAAATTGAATATTATCTTTAAAAATGAAAAAAAAGACCAAATTAGGCCTTTTTATGTATGAGTACAGCAATATATTTCTTTTGTATCGAAGCGAGCTCAAGTAATATATCTTCATAGATAATTTCTTTAAGTAAATCAACGACATCAAATAATGAAGATCCCATATGATAGTACTTTCCATAAAGATATGCTTTAGTTTCTAAATTATTGAGTGCGAATATCAATTGACCTAAATAAACTTTTTTATATCTTTCAAAAGCTTCAGGTGTTAATAAATCAACTGCATCAACTGTTAGAAGATTAATTAATACGCGTTTTAACTTCTGTACCTTTTTTGTTTCAGCAAATAAAACAATATTTTCGGCTTTTTTTTCAAAAGTTGTATTAATATAGAAACTTTGATTGATCAATTTTTCTTCAAGTAATTTTGCATACATTTGTGAAGACGGTCCAAGTAAAATATTCAATAGCATTGAAACAGCCATTTCTCTTTTCACTTGATCTCTTTGACTTGATTTTTTAGGACTAAGTTTGATACCGAGCATCAGCTTATCAATTCCGACTTCTTTTGTTTCAATCGCTAATTTTTGAACCAAACGTTTTGGTTCTTTTGGATAGACTGTCTTAAGCTTTTTATATTTTTCTGGATGCTTCAAATCGTAATTCTTAAAAAACGTTTGAAGTTCTTTGAGATCAACTTTTCCAGCAATAGTTATTAATCTATTAGAAGGATTGTAAAACTTCTCATAAACATCTTTCAAGATTTCTGGAGTAACATCCATAATTGATTCAAGTGTCCCACCAATATCATACTTAAGCGGATGCGAATGATACATCATTTCAATAAGTTGATTATGCATGACAACATTTGGATCATCTAGATACATTTTTAACTCTTCTGCAATAATACGCTTTTCTTGGTTAACATTATCTTCCGTGAAAAAAGGTATGTCAATCATTTCTAATAGATATTCTAATGCTGACATCATATTTTGTGTAGCAACAAATAAATATGATGTTTGACTATATGATGTCATAGCATTCGCATCTACACCTAATGCAGAAAAATGCGAAAATGCATCACCATCGGGCATAGCAAATATCTTATGCTCTAAAAAGTGGGCCGCACCATATGGCGTACTTGTCAATCCATCTTCAGTTTTATATGTTAGATCTAACGCTCCAAAAGGAAAACTTGCCTCTACATATGTTGTAAAATAAGGATCTTCTTTAGGTAAAATGTGAATCTGCATACCATTTTTTAGTTTAATTATATATAGTGACTCATTAAAGCGATCGAATGTTTTTTTAATCATTTTGACCTCCATGAAGCACATATATTGTATCTAAAGAAATCATATTTAATAACAATTGAACATCTTCAATCGTTACTTTTTCTAATGCACAAAGTCTTTCTTCTATCGTCTCATTATGTTGAAGCAATTCACGAATAAAAGCTCTTTTTGTCAAAAATGATTGGTTATCTAGACTGCTTTTTATTTGATGTGTATAATAAGCCTTCGCATGCAATAACTCTTCTTCAGTTACGCCTTGACTAATCATATCTAAAACCAACTTTTTAATCGCTTCCAAAGCTTTATCTTTTTGTGTTAGATCAACACCACTACTAATCATAATGACCCCTTTATAGAAGTCATAATTAGATGATATATCATAACATAACCCTTCTTTTTCTCTAATTTCTTGAAAAAGTCGACTTTCTGGATATCCACCTAAGATTGTGTCTAATAAAATTGCTGCATGATAGTGTTCATCTTCTCTAAATACAGGAAAATGATAACCAAGTTTAAGAATTGCTTGTTTCATTTGTGTTTTTTCTTCTATGACAAGCAGAGATCTAGCAGGTCTAAATGATGTGATAAAAGGGTGTTTAAGTTCTAAATCATGTGCCAACATATTTTCAAGCTTGATTTGATCTTCGTTACTTACTCTACCATTAACCACAAATTTCTTGGTATTTTTTAAGAATACCTCTTTATAGTATTTTTCTAATTTATGTAGCGATAACTTTTTTATATCTGCTAAATTTCCAGAAAGAGGTGTGCCATAAGCATCTCCCTTAAAGAAATGTTCATAGAATTTAGTCTGAGCATATAATCTTTTCTTATCGTGTAATGTTTCCCATTGCTCGATAAGCATCCGTTTTTCATCAAGAAAAAGATTTTTATCAAAAAAATCATGATCATAAAGAACTTGATTAAAAAGATTAATAGCTTGGTCCATTAATTTGTCATCTTCCACAATTAAAGGATCAACAATGGTTAAGATAATACTTACAACAGAAAAATTGCCTACACGTTCAACACGCGATTTAAAGTAGGCACCGTATAAATCTTCGAGTTTTTCACTCATTAATGTTTTATTAAGTAATTGATTTGTATGAGACGTTAATAATCTTGGCAACAAAAAACGATACATACGTGTTTCGTCTTCGTCTAAATCAGTAAAGTAGACAGCGAATTGTATCGTTTTGAAATCGTTTTGAATAAAGAGCATTAGATACTATTTAAAGCAACTTCCATCATTTTTGTAAAAGCTTCTTGTCTTTCCTGTGGTGAGGTTGTCTCATGTGTCACCATGGAATCTGATACTGTAAGTAAACATGAAGCACGTTTTTTTAATGCTTTGGCATTAGCAAATAATGCGAATGATTCCATTTCAACTGCTTTTGCTCCATATTTTTGATATATTTCTTTATACTCATCACTCTTTAAACGGTAAAATACATCAGAAGAGTGAACAAGACAAGGATGTAATTTAACATTGATTTTTTCAGCAGCTCTAATAATTCTATTATTAAGTGTTTTATTCGCTGGTAAGATCTTTCTAGATGAAACACCCATCGTTTTAGCATAGCTTGATTCAGAATAAGCTTGTTCAACTAAAACAACATCATATAATTTT
Source organism: uncultured Mariniplasma sp. (assembly GCA_964553665.1). Classification (GTDB taxonomy): domain Bacteria; phylum Bacillota_I; class Bacilli_A; order Acholeplasmatales; family Acholeplasmataceae; genus Peloplasma. The sequence goes on from CAZKLF010000007.1 coordinate 52,133, forward strand.
AAATCTGCACTATATGCGCCGCATGAGCCAATACGTATAATGTTTTCAACATCATAAAATTTGTAAAGTTCATAACTATAAATACCGATACTTGGCATACCCATACCAGAACCCATAACCGTTACTTTCTTTTTCCCGAAATACCCCGTATATCCCCACATATTTCTAACATTATTGATTTGAACAACCTTTGTTAGAAAGTTATCTGCAATATACTTAGCACGGAGTGGATCTCCTGGCATTAAAACTGTTTTTGCTATTAAATCTTTATTTTCTAATTCAATGTGAGGCGTTGGCATTTTCTTTCTCCTTTTTTCTTATAATATTCGTAATAATAAGTGCTTCTATACATGTTATACTATTCCAAAATATTTTTTTAAATTGCATATCCTACTGCTTTCTTACTCATGTTTTTATTAATTATCCTTAAAAATATACTGACTAAAGGTCCATTAAGTAACACAAGCAAAAGTGTAAATACATTTACCTGATCAAATAATTGATTTGTTATAAGACCCATGATAACCGCTAATGTGAAAAAGGTTCCTTCAATGATCATCTTTGAAAATTGAATACTATGTATTTTTTTATTTAAAATCATCATGAGTTGTTCATAAGGTGATGTAGCAAGGCCAGTTGTTAATGTAATAGCAACACCAAACGCCATCATGAACAAACTAATTGTTGCTAAAATAAGCCTAAATACGAAATCATCGTAAAAACCAGCAGGCATTAAATCAAATATAAATTTCCATCCATCAATTAAACCGCCAACAAGAAATAAAAACACAAGACTTAGAATCATATCTTTTGAGCGATTAAATATAAATGCTAATAACGTAACGCTAAGACCAGTCAATATCACGACTGTCCCTAATGTAAGAGGCGTGAGCGTCCAAACAAAGTAATTAAATGCATCAATGGGTGATGCACCTAGACGTGAATAGATAACCCCGACAATACCAAATGAAATAATTATAAATCCAAGAATGTGAATCATATATTTTTTTAACAAACTAATCTCCTTCTAATCCAATAGATGCTTAACATTTTCCTTTGAGAAGGTATGATTAATCAAACTGAATTTTGTTTTTTTCATTAACTTAAATACTTTACCAGCTGTTTTCTTCGGTAATACCTTAGCCCCTTTAATAAATCCAGGAACATCAAAAAGAAATTTTTCGATGAGTGGTAAGGCTTCATCGTATGCTACAATTTTAATTTCATTACCAATTCTATAGAATAGATAATCTAAATGAGGTGGAAATACGGTTAATGTATGTTCTTTCCACTCTATTCCGATGACGAGTTCTTTTTTCTCAATTGTCAAAAAGTGATACTTTGGAACATAAGTTTCAAGATCCTTATAGTAAGTTTGTAATTCAACTTGATCATCTAAATATCTGAATATCGAATATAATTTATCTTTGGGTAAAATATGATAATCAGACAATATGACTGGATTTTTATCTATATAAGCTTCTTTCAACATATTAAAGACCTTTTGAAGAACTTCTATTTTAAACGGTAGGACATCTTCAAACATTTCATTATAAATATGAAATTCAAACTTATCACAAATCTTTTTAACTAGCTCAAATAAATGCTTAGCAACATAGTCTGGCATCAATATAGGCATTTCTAAATGGAAATTTAAATCCAAAAATTTAGGACTTAATCTATAAATATCCGGAACTTGTGATTTGGGCGTGATTAAAAACCGCGCTTCATATTGAAGTCTTGGATGCAAATAATTAAAACGAACGCTCTTTTCATCCATTTCTATTTTAATACCTTCAATTTCTTCGAAGAAAGCAATCAATAATTCTAAATCAATTTTCCTACTTTTTTCTTTGAAAAAGTGAATATTAAATTGAGCCATAAATTCACCACCCCTATGCTATATATTCTATCATAAACTATGTTTATTAACTATTATTTGGAATCAAGAATTTCTTTTATACGTTTATAATCTGTTCTATCAATCGTAAGCGGTGTAATCGATACATATCCTTCATCAAATGCAACAACATCGGAATCTACATGTTCTTGATAGCTTATAATGCTTGATTTGATATGATAAATATCAGCTTTTTCACTTTTTACAAATTCAGCATGTTGAAGTCTTTTACCAACTCTGGTAATTTTGACACCTTTAGGTCTAGTATATGTATCTCTTGGAAAATTCACATTAAGAATACCAGGACCCATGTATAATTTTGCTTCAATAATTTCATCCATTAATTTGATTGTTTCATCATAAAGGTAAGGAAGGCTTGTGTTATGTGCTGATATAGCAATTGCATCAATACCTAATATTTTAGCTTCCAATGCAGCAGCAACAGTTCCAGAATAGAGAATATCAGTTGCGATGTTTTGTCCATAATTAATACCTGAAACAACTAAATCAAAATCAACATTGAATACCTTAAGTCCTAAACGAGTTGCATCTGCTGGTGAACCATCTACAACCAAAGTTGCTGTAGATCCAAAGATTGGATCCGTTAAGAATGTTTCGATTCTACTACGAATCGTTATTGAATGACTTTTAGCACTTTGATGTGTCTTAGGTGCAGATACATAAACATTCCCAAATGGTGTAAGTGCACGGACCAAAATACCTAATCCTTCTGCTTGATATCCATCATCATTGACAACTAATATATTCATTTTTTATTATCTCCTATAATTTTTGCACATCGGTCACATAATCCGTTTTCATGGACATGATCTACGATATTCCAACAACGATCACATATGACTCCTTCAGCAGGTGAAACTATCACATTCAATTGTTTTCCTACTTGTAAATTTACTTTTGAAACAATGAGAACCTGCTGGATTTTCATTTCCAGTGAATTGATAGCATCCATTTGTTCTTGAGTTACGGTCAAATCTAGTTTTGCTGCAAGTGATTTACCAATAATTTTTTGTTCTCTTGCTTCTTCAAGTTTTTTAAGTATGACCTGCCTCATCGCATCAAAGATATTAAATGCAGCTATTAAGTCTTCATCCATTTTCTTTACAACTGAAGGCATTCGTTCTAAATAGATATCTTCTTTTTCTTTAAATGGCATCACTAGATATGCTTCAGAAGTTGTGTGAGGAATAATAGGTGTTAGTAATTTCAAAAGTCCTAATGTCATATCATATAAAGTAGATTGAACAGCTTGACGCTCATGGCTTTTTTCTTTCTCGATATATAAAATATCTTTCGTGTAATCCAGATAGAATGCAGATAAATCATTGGTCATAAATGGCACAACAACGCGATATATTTTATCAAACTCATAGGTTTCATATGCATCTATAACTTGACGAACAACTTCAAAATACTTAAGTGTCATCACACAATTTAAGCGACCACGCATAGAGTAGCTAACATAATCAGTTTCAAGATTAAATCCATCTAAATTACCCAACATGAAACGGAAAGTATTTCTGATTTTTCGATATCCTTCAGAAATTTGAACCATAACATCTTTACTGATGCGTACATCACTTTGATAATCAATTGTTGCAACCCAAAGTCTAAGTAGATCAGCACCTTGTTGCTTCATCACATTTAATGGATCAACAGCGTTACCCAATGATTTACTCATTTTACGTCCTTGTCCATCTAGAACAAAGCCATGAGAAACAACTCTCTTATAAGGTGCTTTGCCATATGCAGCAACACCCGTAATTAAGGATGAATTAAACCAACCACGATACTGATCAGATCCTTCAATATAAAGATCAGCAGGATAAGATAATCCTCTTCTTTCTAGTACTGAATATGAAGTTCCGGAATCAAACCAAACATCCATGATGTCAGTTTCTTTTCTGAACTTACCATTTGGACTACCTGGATGAGTAAAACCTTCAGGAAGTAAATCTTCAGCTTCTCTTTCATACCAAACATCAGATCCAAATTCATTAAATAAATCACTGATATGCATTAAAACATCTTGACTCATAATAGGTTCATCATTTTCAGCATAAAACACTGGAATTGGAACACCCCATGCACGTTGTCTTGATATACACCAGTCATCTCGGCCTGTAATCATATTTGAGATTCTCACTTCACCCCATAAAGGAATCCAATCAACTTTTGCTACTTCAGCAAGAAGTTCATCTTTAAGTTTATCGATACTTGCAAACCACTGAGGTGTAGCTCTAAATATAACTGGTTTTTTAGTTCTCCAATCATGAGGATATGAATGTATGAACCGGTCTTTTCTAAGTAACACCTTACTGGTTTCTAGTGCTTCTACGATTGCTTCATTAGCAACTTCATAATACATACCAGCAAAAGCTCCAGCTTCCTCTGTCATAAATCCTTTATCATCAACTGGACATAAGATATCCAAGTTATATATTTTACCAATGCGATAATCATCTTCACCATGACCAGGAGCAGTATGAACAAGTCCAGTACCATCTGTGTCGGTGACGTGTTCACCAACAATAATTGGTGAAATCCTGTCATATAGTGGATGTTTATATTTTTCTAGTTCTAATTCTTGACCTTTTAAAGTCCCTAAAATAGATACATTCTCCCAGTTCAATAACTCTTTAAGTTCTCCAAGCAATGATTCTCCAACAACGTACTTTTTGTCATCTGCTAGGATTACTAGATAATTTAAACGAGGATGAACGGATATCGCAAGGTTTGCAGGAAGGGTCCAAGGAGTTGTTGTCCAAATGATATATGCAGCATCTTTTAGTAATCCTTTACCATCTACTGATGGAAAAGCAACATATACAGATGTTGATTGTTTATCTTGATATTCAATTTCAGCTTCTGCTAATGCTGATTCGGATGAAGGAGACCAAAAAACAGGCTTAAGGCCTTTATAGATAAGTCCACGTTCAACCATTTTAGCAAAAACTTTAATTTGAGTTGCTTCAAATTCTTTATTATACGTGATGTATGGTTCATCCCATTCACCAAGAATACCTAATCTTTCAAATTGAATCTTTTGTCTTTCAACTTGTTTAGCAGCAAACTTTTGACAAAGTTTACGGTATTCTGATAAAGGCATTTGCTTACGATTGATACCTTTTTTAGATAATGCTGTTTCAATAGGCAAACCGTGAGTATCCCAACCTGGTATGTATCTAACATATTTCCCAGACATTGTTTGATAACGCAAAACGAAGTCTTTTAAAACTTTGTTCATAGTGTGTCCAATATGAATATCTCCATTTGCATATGGAGGACCATCATGTAAAACAAATGGGATAGAATCCTTATTTTGTTCTAAGACTTTATTGTATAAATCTATTTCTTTCCATCTTGCTTGAAATTCTACTTCTCTAACGCCTAAATTACCTCTCATTTTAAATTCTGTTTTAGGCATTAATAACGTGTGTTTGTAATCCATTTTTTCTCTCCTCATTTATAAAAATAAAATCGCCCTTAAAAATCTAAGGACGAAATAACATTCCGCGGTACCACCTTAGTTCTAGAAATAAATCTCTAGCACTTAACTTGATATTTTGCTCAAAGGTGATGCATAACTTGTGATTAGTCTTTAGGCTTACACCATCCCTAAATCGCTTTAAACTTCTTCAAGTATGTTTGTCCTTCTCATTGCAATATTCTATTCTACGATTTCCTTTAAAAAATCTTCCATCGATCCATCATCATAAACATCACTTGTCGCAAACATAAATACCTTTTCTTTGACAATGACAATTTCACCTTTAACAGCATAAATAACACCAGATAAGAAAGCAATCACTTTATTAGCTTGGTCAATATCTAAAGGATCAAAACTTAAAATGAGTGGGTGTCCATTTAACATTTGATCTGCAAGACCTGTTAAATAAACGTCATCATCGGATTGGAGCTTTTCAAAAACAATTTGGTCAGACATAATTATTTTATCATCGATGATATCTTGTATTTTTTTCTTTTTCTTTCCAACACTAAAAAGTCCCATAATACCTCCTAATCGAGCAACTCCATGAATTTTCTACCAATTCTTAGGTGTGTTGCATGATGCTTGATCGCGAGATCATAATCGTTTGACATACCCATTGAGCGAAATGGCAAGTGATTTTCAGCCGCAAGTTGATCTAATCTTTCAAAAGCAAGATCAGTTTTTACTGTATCATTGTCTTTGCCTATAGTCATCAAACCGATTAACTCTATTTTATCATATTTTTTAATTTCTATAAGAAATTGATTCAAATTCAAAGGTAAAATACCACTTTTTTGTTCTTCATCAGTTAAATTGACTTGAATCATGCATTTTACTGGTTTGATTGCATATTTTTGAATACTTTGTACAAGACTAATGCGATCTAAAGTATGAAGATAATCAATATGATTAATCATATCTTTGACTTTATTGGTTTGCAAGTGCCCTATGAAATGCCAAGTAATATCTAAATCCTTAAGTTCAACTTGTTTAGCTAGCATATCTTGAACTCTATTTTCTCCAAAGTGTTTTACACCTTTTTGGTATAGATTTTTCATTTGATCAACATTGAAATATTTCGATGCGCAGACTACTGTCCCTTGATGCTTTTCAAACATTAGACATTAAACCTAAAGAGCATGATGTCTCCATCTTGGACGATATAATCCTTTCCTTCTAGTCTAACTCTTCCGTTTTCTTTACAAGCCAATGGTGTACCATACTTTATTAAATCACTGTATGATAATGTTTCAGCTTTAATAAAACCTCTTTCAAAATCAGTATGAATAATACCTGCGCATTGAGGTGCCTTCATTCCTTTTTTGAAAGTCCAAGCTCTTACTTCTGGTTCTCCAGCTGTAAAATATGTTTTTAATCCTAGTAAATAATAACTCTTTTCAATCACTTCATTAAGTCCGGATTTCTTTAGTCCATATGCTTCAAGAAAAGTAACTTGTTCATCAGGTTCTAATGAAGCGATTTCCATTTCAACCTGAGCAGAAATTAAGATAACTTCTAAACCTTCTTCATTTGCTAACTCAAGTAAATTTTGATAGTGTTTATTAGAACTTGGATCATGTAAGTCTTCTTCTGCAACATTTGCAATATAAATCATTGGTTTCATTGATAATAGATTAAAATTTTTGACAACTTTCATTTCTTCATCATTAAAATCTATTAATCTAGGATTTTCATTTTCGTCTAAAACAGCTTTAATTTTAGATAATATTTCATGTTCAAGAATTGCTTCTTTAAGTTTAGACTTAGCCTTTTTTTCAAGACGTGCTATTCTTTTTTCAACAGAATCTAAATCTGATAAATTCAATTCAATTTTGATTGTTTCGATATCTCTAAGTGGATTGATATCCCCTTCAACATGGGTAATATTACCATCTTCAAAACAACGAACAACCTGACAAATTGCATCAACTTCTCGAATATGACTTAAAAATTGATTTCCAAGACCTTCGCCTTTAGATGCACCTCTAACGAGTCCTGCAATATCAATAAATTCATATGCTGTTGGTACAACCTTTTTTGGTTTATATATTTTTTCTAAGACATCAAGTCTAGGATCTTGAACGTAGACGACACCAACATTTGGATCAATAGTTGCAAACGGATAGTTTGCAGCTAGAGCCTCTGCTTTAGTAATCGCATTAAATAATGTGGATTTACCAACATTCGGTAAACCAATAATTCCTGCTTTTAACATAAAATACTTCCTTCCAATAAAAAAGGCTTTCGCCTTTTAAAATTTACCTTTTTTTGTTAGCCAAGAAGGTAGGTTACGCTTATTGCCTTCTTTGGGCTTATGATCATCTTCATCAATATATTCACCATCTGAAGTCTGAAGACCTGATTTAGTTAATTTCATTTGTTCATCAGAAGTCTTATTAAAGATTTCACTAGCAAGATTTTCTATTGTTGTATCTTTTGCTTTGAGTTCATATCCAGTAGCAATAACTGTTACGATAAATTCATCATTTAAATCTTCATTAACAGTTGTACCATATATGATATTTAAATCACGATCAGTTGCATTCTTAATTTCTTGCAAAGCCTGATCAGTTTCAAATAAAGTGATATTTGTGCCTGATGTAATATTAACAATTGCATCAGTTGCTCCATCAATACTAACTTCTAGCAATTTTGAATGAATTGCTTTTCTAGCAGCTTCAACAGCACGGTCTTCACCTGAAGCAATACCGATACCCATAAGTGCAGTACCTTTATTTTCCATCACTGTTTTAACATCTGCAAAGTCAACGTTAATCAATCCAGGAAATGCAATAATTTCAGCAATACCTTGAACACCTTGACGAAGTACATTATCAGATTCTCTAAACGCATCAAGTAATTGAGTTGTAGGACCTGAAATTGCAAGGAGTCTTTCATTTGGGATAACAATTAAAGTATCAACATGAGGTTTCAATGCTTCAAGACCATAGATTGCTGCTTGCATACGTGCTGGGCCCTCAAATGCAAATGGTTTTGTAACAATACCAATTGTCAAGCATCCCATTTCTTTAGCTTTTTGTGCAATGATTGGTGCTGCTCCTGTACCAGTTCCACCACCCATACCTGCAGTAATGAAAACCATGTCAGCATCTTTTAAGACATCTTCAATCTCTTGAATGGACTCTTCTGCAGCTGCTCTACCAACTTCTGATTTAGCGCCTGCTCCCAATCCTCTTGTTAAATACTTACCTATCTGAACTCTCGTTTCAGCTTTTGATACTTTTAAAACTTGAGCATCTGTATTCATAGCAACAAAAACAACGCCTTTGACATCATTTTCTATCATTCTATTAACTGCGTTTCCTCCGCCGCCACCTACACCAATGACTTTAATAACGGGTTTTTGTTCAAAATTTCCTGATTCGCCAAATACCATAGGTATCCCTCCTAGCACTAATTCTATTTTACACGAAGTTGAGTGTAAAATAAAGGTCATTTATCTCGATTTAAAATAATTCGTTTTTTTCTTCATCTCTTCTTTAAAATCTAAGAGTCTATCTTCTAAGATCGCTTGTCTTATTTCAGCCATTAAATGCTTTAGATAAGCCAAGTTTTGATAACTTACAAGTCTCATGCCTAATATTTCTTCTGCTTTAAATAAATGTCTGATATAAGATCTTGTATATTGAGAGACCTTCGTCTTTAAATTTGGATCTAAAGGTTTCATGTCATGTTCATAGATCTGATTCTTAATAACTATCTTGCCTTCAGTAGTCAGCGCACTGCCATGTCTTGCAATTCTTGTGGGTAACACACAGTCAAACATGTCTATCCCATTAATGACATTTTCCACTAAATCATCAGGTGAACCAACCCCCATTAGATATCTTGGTTTATCAAATGGAAGAATAGGGTTAAGAAATGCTGTCATTTCATACATTTCATCTTTTTTCTCACCAACTGATAATCCTCCAATAGAGTATCCTGGGAAATCCATATCAATCAGTTCTTTTGCACAGTGTGCTCTTAAATCTTGATCTAAGCCACCTTGAACTATCCCAAATAAAGCTTGGTCAGTAGACAATGCTTCTTTCCCTCTTTTTGCCCATCTTAAAGTACGTTCAACAGAGTCTTTCATATATTCATATGTTTCATAAGGTGGTGGACACTCATCAAAACTCATAATGATATCAGCACCTAAATCTTCTTGTATTTTGATTGATTCTTCAGGAGAGAGAAATAGTGCTGATCCATTTTTATGATGTTTAAAATGAACACCCTCTTCTGTAATTTTACGCATATCAGTTAATGAAAACACCTGGTATCCACCACTATCTGTAAGTAATGCGCCATCCCATTTCATAAACCCTCGAATGCCCCCATGCTTTTTAACAATTTCTCGTCCAGGTTGGAGCCACAAATGGTACGCATTGCTTAATATTAGCCCCTCAGAGACTTCTTTTGTCTCATCGTTAGATAATGTTTTAACTGTCGCTTGAGTGCCTACAGGCATAAAAAAAGGCGTGTCGAAAACACCATGAGGTGTTGTTAGCCTTCCTAATCGTGCGCCACTTTGTTTACATGTATGTAATACTTCAAATTTTATACTCATATTCTCATCCTCTTATCTTGTAATTATATCATAATTTTGATACAATGTTAAAGTAATAATGATTGGCTGTACCCTAGGAAACCAGCTAAAACAAAACAGGGAGATTAGAAAATGAAGAACATGCTTTTAAAAGATTTTTTGAAGCAATCGATGATTGCTGCAATTTATGTCGTATTGGTTTATGTATTAAGATTTGCAAGTTTTGATCTAATTCAATTTAGGGTCGCTGAAGTTTTAATGATTTTGATTCTATTTGATAAGAAAAGTATTGTCGGGTTAACAATTGGTTGTTTCGTAGCCAATTGGGTTAGTGGTGCAATCATTATTGATGTCGTCTTTGGATCCATGGCAACAATGATTGCAGGGTTCCTCATGTACTATACAAGAAAATGGACATTAATTGCGCTTGCATGGCCAGCAATAATAAATGGTTTAGTTATTGGTGTTATCTTAACTTATGCTTATGATTTAGGTCCATTATGGTTTACAATGCCGTCAGTATTTATTGGTGAAGCAGCTGTCATGTATTTATTAGGTTATCCCACATATTTAACTCTTAAAAAAAATAAGAATTTCCTTGAGTTTTTTACAAGCTGAATCCCTAGAATTCAGCTTTTTTTTATAGAAAAAACTAGCAAGTTGCTAGTTTTTGATAATTTGTTCTATAAATTGATGAATCGCTTTATTTCCTTTATCACTCAGTTTAAATACTCCAGCATCTTCAATAACTCGCTCAAATTTCTTGCTCACTTCTTTAAACAATATTTGATTATTCATCTGATCCAACTTTTTAAGTTCATTAATCCATAATTCATGCTTGATTAGTGTTTCTGGTAAACTGATTGTTCCAGAAATATAAGATTTGATTAGCTCTAATTCTTGTTTTAGTCTACCTGGTAAGATAGCTAATCCCATGGCTTCAATTAATCCAATATTTTCTTTTTTAATATGATGTACATCTTGATGTGGATGGAAAATACCATCTGGATATTGTTCATTTGTTCTATTATTTCGTAGAACTAAATCCATCGTATATAAATCATCATTTTTCCTTAAAATGGGAGTGATTGTATTATGTGGTGTATCTTTCGTATAAGAAAGAATATCTAAATCAAGCTGACTATATGCTCTCCACTCTTTTAAAATAATTGATGCTAATTGGGCAATTTTTTCTCTTGATTTTGAACTGAGTCTTATGGTTGATAATGGCCATTTGATATGCTCGACTTTGACTTGATCTTGCCAAGTATAAGTTTTGATAACCTTTGCATATTCTATTGGAAAGTGATGCTTACCTGCTTGAAAATGGTCATGATTAAGTATCGAGCCTCCAACAATTGGTATATCAGCATTTGAGCCAATAAAATAACTTGGAAATTTATCAACAAAATCCAGTAAATATTCAAAAGTTTTATCCCATATTTTCATAGGTCTATGTATATCATTTAAAATAATTGCATGCTCATTATAATATTGATAAGGCGAATACTGGAAATGCCACAATTCGCCTCCCAAGATAATTGGAACAATTCTCAAATTCATTCGAGCATTATAATAATTCTGCTCGTTTTCTTTGCATAATACGCATAATGGCTTATTCAATTCTACGGTAACAGGTTTTTTTAATGCTAAAGCAATCTCTTTAGGATCTTTTTCTGGTTTAGCGAGATTGATTGTCATCTGCAAATCCCCGTATTTACCCGCATAAGTCCATGAGATATTTTCTTTAAGTCTTATTGACTTAATATAATTAACATCTTTTGAAATGTCAAAAAGATACTGTGTTGCTAAGTCAGGCTTTTCTAAATAGAGTTCGCTAAATTTCTTTTTAACTTTTAGAGGCGATGGCATAACTGCGTCCATGATTTTCGCTTCAAAAGCATCTCTTTCACTTGTTGTATTTGGTTCAAAAAGAGTTCTCGAGAAAGCAAAATTCAGAAGTGGCTCCATCATTTCCAAAAATTCTAATTCAGTCTCTGATTTGATATAAGTAAACTCATAGTTAAAAAAGACATTACTAAGATTACTTTGTGCCTGATTAATACCATTTTGATCAATCAAATGGTGATTAAGTGCATATTCAATTAATTGGCTTAAAAAGTAATCTAGATTCATCTATTTAATCCTTTCGGTAAAATGTATAACTGATATGTTGATGATATGGTTCATCTTTTCTTAAAATCGCTTGATTTAAATGTTTGTTATGGATACCGCCTGGTTCAAACTGACACTCTAATGCGATTGATGAATAGACACCATTATGATCAAATTGCTCTAATTGTGTTGGTGCCGGCTTGCAATGTGTGTACATGACAATACTTGGGTAACTTGTATCAATTTTCATTCCAATCTTAGATTCTGGGTCGTATAAGTCAACTTGGTCTTGTTTTTCGTTAAATATCCAACAATGATCAAATCCCACAAAAGGAGTATTTAATACTTTTTTGGTTTGCATACCCAAATTTTCTAATTTATTAAAATCAAAAGGTGTATTTGCTACTTCATCTTTTGAATTTAATATATAATCTTGATTAACATTTAAATAATGACTTGCTTTCATTTGTAATAGATGGTTTTCAATATTTGTCTTATTTTTTTGGAAGTTAAAATATGGATGGCATGTGATATTGCATAAAGTATCTTGATTAGATACTGCATCATACTCTATTTTTAATTCTTTATGATCATTTAATGTATATGTAACCAATAGTGATAATTCGCCTGGAAAATCTTCTTCACCATCTGCACTCACATACTTCATAGATACAGAACAAGCTTCATAAGTAATCTTTTCACCAATCACTTCAAAGTTTTTAAATGAAAAACCAACTTTACCGCCATGTAGACTTGTCTTAGTTCCTATAACAGGAACAACTTTATAACTCTTTCCGTCAATTTGATAGGAGGGAGCCACCAATCTACCACTTACGCGACCAATCGTTTTCCCGTAATATCCTTTAGATGTTAAAAATGTATTCAAATCTTTAGGACCTACTAATAAATCATGATTATCAAAGTGAATTTGATACATTGCTGCTCCATATGATGTCAATTCAACACAAAGATCATGACTTTTCAGAGTAATCATTTCGATAACTCCAACATTTGTTTCTACTTGCTTTCTAACAACTTTCATCTATTTCACCTCATGAACGCCATCTTCGAAAGTTACATCGAAAAATTTCGCGTTTAATCCTGTTTCTTTAGCATATATTTGACCAACTTGTTTCTTCATCTTTTCAACCTTGTCATTTTCTACAAGTGCAATTGCGCATCCACCAAATCCAGCACCAGTAACTCTTGCACCTATAGCACCATTATTTCTTGCTGCATCAACGAGTGTATCAAGATGAATCCCAGTCACCTCATAATCATTTTTAAGGGACTCATGAGATTGATTTAATAGCTTAGCAAAGCTAAAAACATCTAATGTTGACATAGCAATCTTAGAATCTAAAGTGCGTTTTTGTTCTGTTACAACATGTTTTATTCTACGATATATTGTATCATCTTTGATGATATTTTTTATGTTCGGCAAATCAAGAACTGATAGGTCACATAAGTACTCTATGTTATAGATTTTCTTAAGCATGCTAAATCCTTTTTTACACTCAAGTACTCTTATATTATACTTTGAATCAGTTGTTTTTCTTTGGTAATTTGTACCCATCACAACCCATTGATATCCAGGAAATTGAGCATTCGATTCTTCCATTTCAAGTGTCTTCGTATTCATGAGTAAGGCTTTATCTTTAATGCCACATGCAATAATAAGCTGATCCATGATACCGCATTGCATTCCCATGTATTCGTTTTCAACTTCTTGAGATAATAATGCCATATCAACTCTGTTTAGATGCAAATCATATAATTCATTGGCGATAAAAGAAACCAAAACTTCTAATGAAGCGCTACTTGACAGTCCTGATGCTGTTGGTAGGTTCCCTTCTACAAATAAATCGAAACCAAAAGGTAACGTGTATCCTCTTTTAATCAGGTGCTCTAATATACCTTTGGCATAATTAGACCATCCATGCTTTTCATTAAACTTAAGATCATTCATGTCAATTGTAAGGATGCCCTCTTGGTTATAATTATTTGAGAACATGCGGATAGTTTGATCTGATCTTGGCGATACAACACCATATGTTCCAATGCTTATTGCTGCAGGAAAAACAAGACCACCATTATAATCAATATGTTCTCCAATGATGTTTATGCGTCCTGGTGAATAGAAAACGCGAAGTTTCTTTTTATGGTGATATACTTTTTCAAATGATTCAATTAATTTATCCATAAGATTCCCCTTAGCTCAACTTTCATACCTATTTTATCACAATATTATGCTGCTTTAATCTTACGATGAGCAATAGCCATCGGTATTTTGGGTACCGATTCTTGATTCATCTCTACCCAATCATCTAGATGACCTTTGATGATTCTTACGTGATAAACTTCCATTAACCATATTTGATGTGTGAAAACATGTTTATATAATGTATGATTTCTGTCTAATAAATCAATCAATACACCCTGGTCTTCTAAGTCATCTTGCACTGTATTATAGCTTTCAGCTTCAAATTGAGGATACTCATACATACCTTTTAGTAATTCCTCAGTTCTTTTCCTCATATATAAACCATTTTGTGTATGAATGATTAATGTGATAAACTGAAAAGTTTTTTTATCTTTAAGTTTTGTTAAGTAAGGTAGCTTTTCAATGTTATTATTTTCAAATGCAGAACAATGATTTTGAAGTGGACATACATCACATTTTGGATTTTTAGGTTTACAAATAGTTGCTCCTAATTCCATCATTGCTTGTGTGTAGATATTCGGATTTGCTTTTTCAATATATGATTGATTGATGATATCAAGCTTTTTCTTATTCTTTTCTTGTCTCATATCGTCATCAATACCTAAATATCTAGATAATACCCGAATGACATTTCCATCTAATGCACTATAAGGTTTGTGATATGCGATAGACATAATTGCTCCCGCAGTATACTTACCAATGCCAGGCAATGCTAGCAAGCCGTCATAAGTTGCTGGAAATAAACCATCTAATTCTGATTCTATTTTTCTTGCTGCTAAATGCATATTTCTAAATCTTCTATAGTAACCAAGACCCTCAACATCTTTTTGTAAAGTTTCTTTGTTTACTTGTGCTAATGTGCTGATATTCGGATATTTTAGCGTAAATTTCTCAAAAAAAGGCAAGACAGTTTCAACTTGTGTCTGTTGAAGCATAATCTCGCTTATCCAAATAATATAAGGATCTTTAGTATCCCTAAATGGAAGCTTCCGATGATTTTTTTTGTACCATAGCTCTAATTTTGAAATATCCATTATAACGTGACTACTCTAACTCCACAATGTTCGATAACATCATCAAAACGGGTCATTGTTGACATCACGATACCGTGACAAATAACGACAACTTTCTTATATTTTTGATACCTGATTAATGTCAATTGCACTCTTTTTCTTAAATCATCATATGATTCCCATCTGTATTGATGAGCCGCATTTCTTCGTCCTTGTGCATCCCAATATTCTTGGAAAACTTTATGGATATCTTGGTCAAAAAGAAACTTCGTATCTGGCATCCATTCGTGTAAATCGTTCTCTACAGTCAATGGTATTTGTGTAATTCTTGATATGATAGCAGCAGTTTGCAATGCTCTTGTATAAGGTGATGAAATAATAAGTTCAGCTCCCTTAAAAATAGGATCTAAGGCTCTTTCTTCTGCTTGCAAGACACCTCTATCAGTAAGTTTACCTAGATCATACCCCATGCCAAAATATCCTCTTTCCAAAACTTCATCGTATCTTGGTTCACCGTGTCTAACAAAAATAAATTGTGTGTTCATTCTCTCACCCTTTCATCAATATTATAGCATAAACCATAAAGCAAATAGACTTCACATATTTTATTATTATGTTATAGTTATTATGATTTGGAGGTAAATGAAAATGTCAAAATTATTAGAAAGAAAATCAATTAGAAAATATGATCCAAGTATAAAAATATCAAAAGAGGAAATGAAAATCATCTTAACTGAAGCAACACAAGCTCCTTCTTCGATGAATATGCAGCCATGGCGGTTTGTTGTCATCGACTCAGTTGAAGGAAAAAAAATTCTTAGACCACTCCTCAAAGGTAATCAAACGCAGCTTGAAACATCTGCTGCAATGATCATTATATTTAATGATTTGAAGAAATATGAATTGGCTGATCAGATATATGAAAAATCTGTCAAGCTTGGTTTAATGCCGAATGATGTTAAAGAAAAACAACTTAGAATTATAGCAAATATGATCCCTGATTTATCAGAAGAACACCTTGAAAAATCAGGAATGATTGATTGTGGATTGGTTGCAATGCAGCTTATGCATATCGCAAGAGAACATGGCTATGATACGTGTCCAATTGGTGGATTTCATCATAGAAAAATCGCTAAAGATTTGGGTATGGATGAGAAAAGATACATACCAGCCTTGATCGTTTCTATTGGCAAAAAAGCTGAAGATGGATATCCCTCAGTCAGATTTGATATTGAAGACATAACAACATTCATATAAAGAAAAGAGCCTTGTTAGGCTCTTTTTTGTATATTTATTTAAATGTATAATTATTAAATATCGTATTGTGATAAAATCTGTGCTGGTGTTTTCTTAAGTAGCATGAAGACTGGAAACAATCCAGCTAACATATTAAGGATATACGCTAAAATCAATCCAAGAATGATTGTAATCGGTGTAACTAGGAAGAAATTGAAATCGCCAAATAATCCATCTTGAAGTTTAGATAAAGCGAGTGTTGCTAGAATATATCCTAATAAAGTAGACATACTTGTTAACACAAATATTTCAACAACAAATGATCTGAAAATATCGTTTTTCTTTACACCTAAAGCTCTATAGACGCTCACTTCATAAATGCGAGAAATGAGGGATGAGCGAATCACAAAATAGAATCCTAACATTGCAAATCCAATCAAGACTCCCGAAGTTCCAAGTGTAGACCATAAGACTACTTGTTGCATTGATTGTGCTGAATCATAAGCATCTTGATATATATCTGTAACACGAATAGTTGAAATACTATCCTCTAATTCTGTAATTAACGATGCTGGATCTCTACTATAAATCCGTGTAATCCAAGGATCATCACCATAAATCATTTTTTCTATATCTGCACTGTTTGCTAATAATATTATTGCCCCATCGGTTATATCATGGACACCACTTACTGGATAATCTAATGTCAACAAAGTTTGAGGCCAAGCTCCAGTATAATCATTACCACCAGTTAAGGAAAAATAATAAGTTTCAGATATAACCACTTGACCAGTTTCAGGCATCGTTCCAGCAACTAAGTCTGTATCAGAATAGAAAGTTTTAGAAACAGGAAATGGACCTATACCTGAGTTTATTACAGTATATAAGTCTGCCATTTCTCTACTCATATAAATCAAACTGATTTCCGTATCCACAATACCAACAATCTTAATATCATGATCACTTATTTTTAGATTTTCATAGAATATATGTTGATAACTCCAAATACCAATTTCTTGACCTGAACTATTTTTGACAAGATTATCAGCAATGGCGCTTGATATCATGATTTCATCAGCAATTTCAGGTAAACGTCCAGCAACTAAATCTCTTGATTTTACAAAATCAACAAGATCAATTTGTCCATTAACTCTTACTTGTGATGAAGTTCCATTAGGATTGATAAATGAGAGATTTGCTCCAGAATAAACATGAATAAAATAGCTGTCATCATCAACAGGTTTATATGTCATCAATTCATCATATGTTGGTAGCACAACGGCAGATGCCTTCTCAACTTGCACATATCCTTTGCTTAAGTTCATATAAGGTTCTGGTTTGACTACAACGACTGCTGCAAGCATCGCAATCGTAATTGAAATGACCATGCCAGCAACTAAAAAGCTAAATAACATCAGTTTACCTTTTCTAGTGGTTGTAAGTATTTTTCTAAATGCCATTTTGAAAGTAGACTTTAATGAAACAATTGCAGAAGTTTGACGATTGATGTCTTTATTATCAAGCATATCTAAATCAAAAGTCGTTTCAATCATTTCTTTTCTTGATTTTCGAACATAGTTCTCATTTTTGATAATGACTCCAGATGAATCATCAACAAGATTAATTTTGTTATATGTTGAATCAACATCTAAATATAAAGTCTTATTTTTAATGATTAACCGTATATTGATTGGTTCACTAATTTCATCGTGATCGTTATATAATTCAACTTTGATATTTTTATCTTCAAATTCAGTAACCGTGTTTAAATCCTTAAGATAAATTGTATCATCTTTACTAATCTTATGATTTTCGGTTTCACCATTCTCGTAATCCTTAGTGATCTGTCCATCCACGATTTCAATAATTCTATCACCATAGAACTTCGCGATATCCTTTTCATGCGTCACTAAAACAACAAGCTTTTCTAATGAAATTTGCTTGATAATATTCATAATATCTAAAGTGTTTTTACTATCTAAGTTTCCTGTTGGTTCATCAGCAATGATAACTTTAGGATTCTTAACTAATGCACGCGCGATAGCAACTCTTTGTTGCTGTCCACCTGAAAGTTGAAGTGCCTTCTTCTTACGGAATGGATACATATTAACAGCATTTAAGATGTATAAAACACGTTGTTCTATAATTTCAGGGTCAGTTATTCCAATCATCTTTAAAACAAATGCTATATTGTCATATACAGATAAGTCTGGCAAAAGATTATAGTTTTGGAAAACATAACCAACATTTTCATTTCTAATTTTATCCCAAGTTGCTGCATCGTAACGAGAGATAGATTCATCACCAAAATCGATAACACCTGACTGTACCTTATCTAAACCGCCTAAAACGTTAAGTAATGTTGTTTTCCCTGAGCCAGAGGCTCCAAGTAAAACGACTAATCCTTTTTCGGGAAACTCAACAGAGATATCATTTAAGACATGGATCTCGTTTTTTTGTCTTCTATTAAAATATTTCTCTAAATGATTGACTTTGATCATGACTTATTCCTCCCTGCTGGCACTTAAAGTCTCAATAACAGACTGTTTAAATACCTTCTTATTAAATCTCAAGCCTAGCCATGCTCCAAAGAGCATAAATGCAGCAAGCAAAATTGCATAATCCTTATTTTCCATATATTGGATAGAAAGTTTAATGAAACCAACATTCCTACTTAAAATCCTCATTAGAATGATAGTTATGATAAATCCAGTAGTCGACATCATGACCTGTTCTAATACAACAAGTCGTGCGAGTGACGTTTTACTCGCTCCAATCGATCTAAAGATAGCGAAATCTTTTTTTCGTGCATTCATGACGTTACGTGTAACAGCATGAACAATAGAATATAAGAACATTCCAAATAATGATAAGAATACAAGGGCCATTAAACTTGCAAAAAAGACCAAAAATTCTCTTAAGAATCCAGAAATATTTGATGGGTAGTATACTTTATAGACAGATGAATCGACGCTCTTAATGACTTGATTACCACCATAATAGCCATCAACGCTAAGAGAAATCATATTACTCGGTGTAATCGTGTATTCATCTTCCACCATATCCATAAATGAGGCCATTAAATCTGCTGAAAATTCATCAGACAATGTACCAGATGCATATTCTTCTAATGTTCCAGGAACAGATATTGAAACACCGGTTACAATTTGTGATATAATGTCGTCATTGTAATTTCTTGAAGAAAAGGTTAATGTTTGATTATTTAGTGTGGTTCGAACACCCTCACCTTTGATTTCAATATCAACCGTTTGATTTTCCCGTGCTGGTTCCAAATAAACTGGAGTTGCTAGATAGGTAATGTACATAGACCACTGAAGATTATTGTATAACTCATAATATTTTTCGTAATCTATTAAAACTTGATCTGGGAATTCTGTTTTTAAATATTCATCTGAGAAGTAGATTATCCTTCTTTCCTGTTTATCAATACCAACCACTTTAAATGTTCCAAGCGTGGTATCTACAGCACCATCTCCACCAATCTCACCAAAATAGCCACTACCATAACTTAGTATAATTGTGTCACCAATACTAAATGAATCGTAATATGCACTAATGACAACTTCATTAGCTAAAACTGGCAAGTCCCCTTCTATATCTTTTACTGAAAGTGATAAGGCGGTATCCGTGCCTTGTAAGTTGCCATAATTGTAATTACTTTGAATATTTAAATCATTTTGATTATAAAAATTCATTGCATTTTCATAGACATAATTAACTTTTCTTAAATTTTCAAAGTATGTAATCTCAGTTGTTGTGAATTCAGTTCCATCACGTTTTTCGATTAACAACCTCGTATCAGGAACACTGGGATAAACTTGGGATTGTTCCAAGCCTATTTCTCTGATATTACTAATTTGATTGGTATAAACTAGTGTAAATACAGCAACAACTAAAATTTGCATGAGCATTAAGAATATAAGTTTTTTAGGTGTTGCAAGTAAGTTTCTTACAGCGAATCTAAATAAAGTTAAAAAACTCATCTTGGCAGGTTGAGGTACATCTTTTAATACGACTTCGTCATATTTTTTAATCTTCTTGTCTTCGACAACCTCACCATCATGCATCTTGATTTTACGTGTTGCATAATCTTGAACTTGTTCGTAAGCGTGAGTCACAACAACAACGAGTTTACCTTTACTGATGTTATGAAGTAATTTTAAGACCTGAGCACCAGAAACACTATCAAGGTTACCTGTAGGCTCATCAGCAACAATAACAGGGCAATCTTTAGCAAGTGCTCTTGCGATAACTGCTCTTTGTTTCTGTCCACCTGATAGTTTTGATGCCTTATGATTCTTATGGCTTGTTAAACCTACTTCCTCAATAAGTTCTAAAGCTCTTTGTTTTCTTAATTTAGGATCATATCCTTGTATTTCTAATGCCAATAAAACATTTTGTAAAACGGTATAAGAATCTATGATGTTATAGTTTTGAAAAACGAAGCCTACATAGGTTCCTCTATATTTTTCCCAATCAGCTATCGTATAATGCGATGTCTCTTCTCCAAATAAGAAAAGTTCGCCATCTTCGTAACCATCAAGACCACTAATGACATTAAGTAATGTCGACTTCCCAGATCCTGACTCACCTGTAACAGCAACAAATTCACCTAAAGAAAACTCTAGGTTTATTTTTTTCATACCTACTGATACAGTATCTTCTGATTTATAATATTTAGATACATTTTCTAATTTAATCATACTCATATTTATTGGTTCCTTTCAATAACATCTAGTAATTCACTTGGTTTATGAATAATATATGTCGCATGGTTTTCTTCTAATGTTTTTTGGTCTCTATATCCCCAAGTAACACCCACACTCTTTAGACCGGCATTAAATGCTGTAAGCATATCAACATCAGAATCTCCAATAAATAGTGCTTCATCTTTTTGTATCCCTAAAAGTTTTAAAGATTTGTAAAGCATGTCTGGAGCGGGTTTCACAGGAATACCTACGATCTCACCAATAGATACATCAAAATAATTACGAAATATAGTCGCATTGAGTTCTTCAACTAAATATTCGAGCTTGTTAGATACAACAGCAAGTTTGTATCCTTTGTGTTTCAAATGATCCAGTAGATCCATAATGCCATCATACGGTCCAGTCTTCACATTAGAATGCGCATCATAGTGTGCTTTGTATTTGTCAAATACAGATTGTTTTTCTTCATTTGTTAAATGCTTAGGCACGAGTCGATTAATCAGTGTGGTAGCTCCATTTCCTATAGCCATCCTAACAGCATCTAAAGATTGTTTTGGATACCCTTTAAAAGTAAAAGCATGATTCACGCTTTCTACAATATCATCGATTGAATTTAAGATCGTTCCATCCATGTCAAATATAATTGCTTTTATCATTATTTTCCCCTTACGATTGTTTAATCTATTATATCATTACTCCTATGTATTTTATAGCAGTATTTATGTATTATATTGTCTTATTTCTAACATATTTACATTATACCATCCTTATTTTTAATAAAAAAACATTAAGACTTTACAAAGTAATTCTTTTGATGTAAGATAAATTCGCTGGGGATGTTCTGGATTCGTCACGGCATAGAGTAGTGTATAAGCATGTCATGATTGCTCATGTTAAAAAGCCGAGGTTATTATAACCGGAAACCAATCTTTAAGTTTCGCTGCCTAAGAACAGGTGCGAGCCAAATCTGAATTCACTTACGGTTCTGATGCGGCCCAATTTAAGTAAGTTATATTTACTATCGTTCCTAAGATAGTAAACGAACACTTTAGGATAGTGTTGTGGCCTTTTGTTCATTTAGTATACAACATGAATTTATAAATGGAATAAACATGTAGAAAGTACTCTATAAAGTGTTTTGCACAGGGGTTCAATTCCCCTCATCTCCACCAATCCATACCTTAAACGAACTACAAGTATTTCATTCACCAACACACTTAATTGTAGTTTTCAAGAGAAAAGAGCCTAAATAAAGGCTCTTTTCTCTTTTATATTTATTTTTCTATATTTTTGGAATAATATCTGTACTATATTGGCTCATAATTTGATCGATTGCTTTTTGATATTATACTCTATAACTCATTCTTAGACGGGGGGAAAGCGACCCACTTTATCGTGGCAGTGCAAAAAAGCTATTCCAGTCATATGAAATAGCTTTTTTTATTTTATTAGATTATATAATATATTACCAAATACTTACCATCTTATCTTTGGCTAAATACATTTTATCTGCTACTTTAATTTGATAGAACTCTTGGAATTCTGGTAAATTACTTAATTGCATATTTGCTCTTAAAATAGAAGGTCCATGAACATCAATTCTTAATAATAACTGACTATATTCTAATGATGATTTTTGACGCCATACACTTCCCCAATTTTTAAAGAAGTCTTCCAAATTATGATTTTCTCTTTTTTTACTTGCTTCTAGCGCACATCTTAATCCGCCACTATCCGCTATATTTTCTGAGACAGTTAGTTCACCATTACAAGAACCATAACCTGTTTCAACACCTTCAAATAAATCAATCATATCTTTAGATTTTTTCTTGAATGCTTCTAGATCTTCATCTGTCCACCAATTACTTAGAGACCCATTTTCATCAAATTTAGCTCCATTGTTATCGAAAGCATGTGAAATCTCATGAGCCATAACTGCGCCTATACCACCATAGTTTTCAGAAGGACTTTGTTCTAAACTATAGTATGGTTTTTGCAAAATAGCTGCTGGAAATACAATTTGATTATTTGTAGGATTATAATAAGCATTAACCATACTTGCTGGCATACCCCAAATGTTTCTATTTGGTGCTTTATTATATTTTTCATAGTTCAATTCATTAATGATTCTAGTCATCTTTAATTTTTCTTTCAATAAATCTGAACCCTGTTCATAACTAATGACTTCAAATTGATCATAATAAGGAGGTAATTCATCAGGATAGCCTACATGAACAGATAATGTCGATAGTTTTTTAATCGCTTTTTCTTTGGTTTTTTCATTTAGCCAAGTACTATTTGTAATACGTTCGTTATAAACGCCTATGATTTCATGAACCATCTTTTTAACATCTTGTTTTGCAACTGGTCCAAAATAATTTTTGCCATAATAAAGACCTACGACTTGACTAAATTTATTATAAGCTTGGTAAAAAGCAAATTTTTCTTTGCTTTGAGCTTCTTTAATACCTGATAAAGCTCTACCGAATGCACCAGCCGCAACTCTAATTTCATCAGTTAAATCTGACGCAAAACTTCTTGCATTAGATACAATCATCCATGATTTGATTAAGTTAAAGTTTTCTTCATTAATGATGCTATCAAAAGCATTAATAAAGTCTGGATTTAAAATAATAAGTTGTTTGACATCTTGTTTAACAAGTGCTTCTGCATTAGACATTACATTGAAATTCTTCGTTAATTTGTTGACATCAGATTTTGCTAAAGGGTTATACATCTTCACATAATCTGCTGCTTCAACACTAGATTTAGTCACAGGAACTAATAACTCATCAAAAGCTAGTGCTTCCTTAATAAGTTTTACTGTCTCATCTTTAGAGAAACCATATAGACTTAACAACTGTGTTGTAGTTTGAGTAAAAAGTCCAATTAACTGTGCTTTGGTTGCTTCATCTTTATAATAGGTTGTATCTGGTAAAAATAGATTTGAAGCACCAAAATATAATACTTGATTGTTACTATTCATAAAATCTTGCATCACTTCAAATTCAAATGGTGTTTTTATAGATTTCAAAGTTAATTCTTTAAAAGATTTTTCCAAATCTTTTAGATTGTTTAATCCATTAATCTTATTTAGTATCACTTCAAATGGCTTTGTTCCAAGCTCATTTCTCTTATCAAAATCTTTAGTCATTTGATAGAGTTTGATAAACTTCTTCATGTTGTCATTTAAGTCTGTTTGATCTCTTTCCCACTTTGCAGTTAAATCCATTAACGTTTTCTCAATGTCTAAATGGAGTTCTAAAAATGCTGAAATAGAAGGTTGATCATCTGGTATCACTGCTTTTTCTAACCACTCTCCATTGACTGCTTCATAAAAATCTGTTCCTATCAATTCTTTTTTCATATACTCA
>CAZKLF010000008.1:0-49656 GCA_964553665.1 uncultured Mariniplasma sp.
CTCTATCTAATTCAAATTCAACACCTGTTAATGATTTAGTATAATCTTCAGTATAATATAAATCTTGTTTCGATTTAGCACCAAAGAAATACTTTACTTTTCTTTGCATACCGCGATCTTTTAAATAATATAAAATAGAACGGATTGGAGCTTTACCTGAGCCACCAGCGATACAAATCATTTCGCGGTTAGAGCCTTCTTGTAAGTAGAAGTGACCATAAGGTCCAGTAACAATTATAGAGTCTCCAACTTCTAAAGCTTTATGAACAAAGCCTGTAGCTTGTCCTTTAGGCACCATACGAATGATAAACTCAATATGATCTGCTTCTTTAGGATTTGAAGCGATTGAATAAGCACGAATGACTTCGATACCTGGAACTTTAAGTTGAGCATATTGACCCGGTTTAAAATGCATTGTTTCAGGATCGATTAATTTTAAACGAACTAGTTTCGTATCATAGGTTAAATCTTTCATTTCTTCAACGACAGTTTTAAACTCTTGAGCGTTTAGTAATTCATTTGGTATTTCGATTTTCATATTATCTTTGACTTTAACTTGACAAGAAAGTCTCACACCATTTGCTTTTTCTTCAGCAGATAAGAAAGGTTCTTCGGTAGGCTTAATTTCTCCACCACCTTCGATTAATCTGAATTTACAGAAACCACATGTTGCTTTTCCTCCGCAAGCAGAAGGAATAAAGATTTTATGTTGTGCAAGTGTATTGAGCAGCGTGTCATCACCTTTGACGGGGATTTTCGTTTCCTCGTTAATAGTAATCACTTTTTCACCACCACCACCTAAAGCTTTTTCAGCTAAAATGAGGAGAAGTGTTATCACAAGCAATAGACCAATTAAAATGAGTGGAACATAGAAATAAAACATATAATACCTCCTCTAAATGTTTGCGATTCCTGTAAAGCCGATAAATGCTAATGCTAGGATTCCGAGAATGATAAAGACAATACCCTTACCAGCTAATCCTCTTGGCACGTCACTGTTTTTAGTCATTTTTTCTCTGATACCCGCAACTAAGACGATAGCAAGTAACCAACCAACAGAAGAACCAAATGAGAATGCTGCTGTTTCTAAGAAAGTATACTCTCTATTGACAAAGAATAGTGAAACAGCTAGAACAACACAGTTTACAGTAATTAAAGGAAGAAAGATACCAAATGCATTATATAATTTAGGTATAAACTTTTCTAAAAACATTTCTAAAAACTGAACAGTAGCTGCAATTGTGATAATGAATACTAATAATGCTAAATTTTCTGTTCCTGTACTTTTTAATAATGCATAAATAGGCCAATTGATGATCCCTGTAATTGTAACTACAAACACAACTGCAATACCCATACCTTTTGCATTCTTAACATTCGTTGAGATTGCTATCAAAGGACACATACCAAGGATGTATACTAAGGCGATATTGTTATTTAAAATTGTTCCATAAATAATTTCTATTAAATGAGCCATATGTTTACCCCTTCCTATGCTTCTTCATAGTATTTCGATAATTCCCTAATACCCCAAATTAGGAGTCCTAAAACGAAGAATCCGCCTGGGGCCATTGCCATAACAGTCCAGTTAATCCAAGTGCTAGGCATGACTCGCATATTTAAGATTGTACCGAAAGCTAGAACTTCGCGTATAACAGCAACAATAATTAATATAAATGTATAACCCATACCACTTGCAAAGCCATCAACTAATGTATATCTAACAGGATTTTTTGAAGCAAATGCTTCAGCACGACCCATAACGATACAGTTTGTAATGATAAGTCCTACATAAGCACCAAGTGCTTTAGCGATATTTGGGTAATAAGCTTGTAAGAATAATTGAACAAGAATAACAAACGTTGAGATGATTACCATGTAGGTAACCATACGAACCTTTGGAGGAATAAAGTTTCTGATCAAGGAAACGGTTGCTGAACTTGCCATAACAACGAATGTAACACCAAGACCCATAGCAATCGCGTTATCTACTCGATTGGTAACAGCAAGTGCAGAACAAATTCCTAATACGGCAATGACAATTGGGTTATTCTTTGATAATCCATCTTTCATTATGTTATACCACTTGGTATATTTAATTCTTATTAGTTTCATATGTGCACCTCCCTAGTTTTGGCTTTCCCAAGCCGTTTTATGCTCGGTATATGCGTTATTCAAAATGAGTTCAACTGCTTTTGAAGTTCTTGTTGCTCCAGTGATTGCATCAATCTCATTGACGTTATTTGCACTTGTATCTTTGTTGATTTCTATCGAAGGAATCATCTTAATGCCAATAAATGTTGCTAAGTATCCTGGTTCAGCAATGACTCCACCAAGTCCAGGAGTTTCTTCTTGTTGTAGAATTTTAACGTTCAAAATTGTTTCAAAATCAGATTCTAATGTAATGATACCGATGATTGGACCCCAAACACCACCACCCTCAAATAAATAACTGACTGAACCTGATGCTTCATCTTCATAAAATGTGAGACCATCAATCTCGATGATATTGATTTTCTCATCAAAAACATCATGTATATTCGTAAAAGAATAAGAAATATCATTTGCATCTAGAATAGCGGATTTGAGATCGGCTTCTTTATTTTCTTCAATCAAATCTTTTGTTAAGTAGTCAGCTGTAAGCAATAGTATAGAAGTAATACTGCCTAAAATGACAACAAATAATAACATCTTTATATATTGGTTCATACCATCACCTCCACAGGCTCAATAATCTTTTCATCTTTATTGTTCCAATTATCAATCAGTGGTGCGATTGCATTCATAATGATGATACTGAAAGTAACGCCTTCTGGAAAGGCTGCAAAATTTCTAATAAGTACTGTAAGAAATCCTAAACCAAATCCATAAATCATTTTCCCTATTGGTTTAGCAGGGGCAGTCACAGGGTCTGTAGCAACAAAGAATGCTCCAAACATTAGACCTCCTGTAAGTATTGATAATAAAGGATCTTTAAAGGTTGTAGGATTGATTAGATGTCCAACCCAAGTCATTAAAAAGACTGAACCAATGAAAAAGACAGGAATACGCCAATCAGCAATTTTAAGGATAAGTAAAATTACACCTAAAACAATAATGCCTAATCTAAAAGTTTCTCCTAATGTACCAGGAACCATCCCAAATAATAAATCTGTCCATGCATAATTGAATGGTAGACCTTTACCAAGAGTAATAAGCGGTGTAACTGATGCCACTAGATCTGTAACTGGATCTAGCCACATGGTTGCCATAAAGGCTGGAAATGAAATCTGAACAAATAAAACACCAACAATAGCAGGGTTAAATACTGTTTTACCAAATCCACCAAAAATCAATTTTCCAAAAAAGATCCCAAAACCCGAACCAACAGCTACAAGCCATAAAGGTGCAGTAGGAGGCATCAGTAATGCGAATATTAATGGAGTGACCATCCAGCTTCTATCTATTTTCTTTTTTCTAACTTTTGAAAATAGAAATTCAAAACAGATGGAAACTGCGTATGAAACAGCAGCAATTGCTAGGACGTGTAACCCAAATATATAAGTTGCAGCAATAAGCAAAATGCCTAAAAAACTAGTAAAAATCAGCAAGTTTTTCTGGGTAGGTAAATTTCCAGTTGTTGACATACTGTTTTGAGTCATAATTTCACCACTTTCTATGATATTGTTTAAATAAAACGCATTGACACTATCCTAAACAGGAAACACATCAATTTTAATTTATTATATCACTTAATATAAAATATTACTAATATTTGGCAACTATTAAAGTGGATTGCATATGAGAAGAAAAAAATTAGTTTTATTAAGTTTATTTTTATAAAATTCATCAACTTATTGTGAAATATACTATATATAACAAATATTAATGAAGCCTTATTTAAGGAATATTACAGGTTTTGAATTCCCTAAATAACTCATTGATTACTAATTTATATAGTTTGAAAGCATAGATAAATATGGTTTTTCACCAAATAAGATAAATTATTTAATTATTTTCACAAAGATAAGGGCAAAGCCCTTATTTTTTTGTTAATAAAAATATAATAATATAGTATTGACAATAGTGTATGACATACAGTATAATGAAGGCGAGGTGAAATTATGAGTGAAGCGACAGTTTTATCAAACTTAGTTTTAGAGTTGAGGAGAGGAACACAGATGATAAGTGTTCTAAGTCAACTCCAAAAAAATCAATATGGTTATTCATTACTTCAAGATCTCCAGAAAATGAATATCAATATAGAAGCTGGAACGCTATATCCATTATTGCGAAGACTTGAATCCCAGGGTATTTTAGAAAGTGAATGGGACACAACAGAATCTAGACCTAGAAAGTATTACATTTTAAGTTCTTTGGGAAAGTGGGTTCTTATTGAACTTAAAAATGAGTGGTATAAGTTAGCGAAAGAAATGGATGAAATATTTATGGAGGAAATAAAATGAAAAATATAATTGAAAGATATGTTTATGATGTGATGCGTAGATTACCAGCAGAAAATAAAGAGGAAATTGAAAAAGAACTTAATGCAAATATAGAAGATATGCTAGGTGAAGATCGTTCGGAAGAACATATTGAAGAAGTACTTTTTGAATTAGGTGAGCCTAGACTGCTTGCATTACAATATCAAACAAAGGAACGTTATTTGATTTCACCAGCAAATTATGATGATTATATCAGAGTTCTAAAAGTCGTAATTCTCATTGTTATATCTGTTACTTTATTTTCAGGTATCATTGATTTGCTTATTGATTTAGGCAGTTTCACACCTTGGGAAATGGTAGGTCACGTTTTCTCTAAGCTTGTTGGAGAATTAATTTCATCAATCGTTACAGCATTTGCTCTAGTCACACTTGTTTGCTGGGCGGTAGAAAAAGCAGAAGAGAAGAAAAAGTTTAGAAATTGGAAGTTGAAAAATCTTCCAGAACTACCTAAACAAAACGTATACAAGATCAACCGTACTGGTGCAGTGGTTTCATTAATTATTGAAACATCCTTCTCAATCATTTTCCTTTTGTTATTGATTAATTATTTAGACTATTTAGGGATATATGAAAATTCTGTGATGGTTGCACCAATTTTTAATAAGGAGGTTGTTCAAGCTTTTATTCCTCTATTGATTGTTTCAGCACTATTTAGCATTGGTGTGGCCATATTAAGAGTGTTTTATGCAGCATGGAATGTTAAATTTACATCAATTTATTCATTAGGTAAGATTTTTACTTCAATTGTGACAATTATATTTATCAATTATGCTAATATGTTTAATATTCTTATGTTTAATAAAATAGCAGAGTATCTTGAAATAACAACAAATGAGGTAGTTAATGGATTCGAAAGAGGTATAAAAATATTTACAATAGTCATCTGTGTTTTAGTAGTTCTAGATTTATTATCGGTATGGAATAAGACTTTAAAAAATCAAAAAAATCAAAATTAATACAAATAAAAAATTGCACTTCATGCCGAAGTGCTTTTTTTAACAAATATATATTTTGTACCAATAAATTCAGTGGTGAGTTCCGTTTATATAGTGTAACAGAAAGAGAGGAATACAAAATGAAGAAAATATTATTAGGATTTCTATTAGCAATTAGTATAATCGGGTTATCAGCATGTGCTGAATTAACCGCATTAAATGAATCTTTTGCATTTGCATCAGATGAGCAAGTATTTTCATTTTCTGCAATTTCAACAGTAACACTGTTAAGCGATACTGTAGTTGAACCTTTATCAGTAGTTTCACAAACAACTCAACAGTTAGATGCACCTAATTCTGATCTAACGATAGAACAAATTGAACCATATTTAGAAATGTTCGAGAGTCTATTAGCACAGAATAATGGATTAACAGTAACGACAAGTGAATCAGATCTTTTAGATTATGAAACGATGAGCGAATTTACTGTTTCGGATTTATTAGGCGGACAAACTGTTTATACAATGTATTATAATACAGTCCCATTAACAGAGGAAATACCTGCAACAGACACAGAAGAAGCTACTCCAGCAGTTGATGAAAGTGAAACACAATATGAAATCGACGGTATTTTAATGATTGGAACAAAAGAATATCAGATTACTGGACGCAAAGAAATTGAAGATGGTGAAGAAAAAATATCATTTAAATCGTTTGTAGATAAAGATAATTATGTCTATTCTGAATATAAAATTGAAGATAATGAAAAGAAATTTTTAGTGAAAGTTGTTGAGAATGGAATAATAATTAATGAGAGTAAAATCAAGGTTGAACTTGAAGATGGAGAAACATCTATTCGTTTAGAATATATTCAAGGAGCCAATAGTAGCAATTATAAATTCAATTTTGAAGTGGAAAATGGAACTAATGTATTAAAGATTAAATATAATACATTGATTAATGGCGTTGAGGAATCAGGAAAAATCAAAGTTCAAGTGCTTATTGATGAGCTCACAAATGAAACTAGCTATCAATTATATGTTGAACCAGATGATGAAGATGCATATGAACATGAGTCTGATCGCAACAAACATGATGAAAATGATGATTTAGATGAAAATGATGATCTAGATGAAAACGATGATTTTGATGAAACTGATGAAGTTGAAGATAATGATGTAACAGATGATGGAGATGCTACAGAAGATCAGATTCCTGAAGAGACAACTGGTGATTTAGAATCAGGTGCAACTGTTTAATATAAGACATTGTTAAGAGTATATGTAAACAAGTTTTTGCTATCAAATGGTAAGATATTATTAATTACTTTATGTAGACTAATATCAAGCTAAAGGAGTTTTTGAATGATAATCCAACAGTCTTATATTGACAGAATCAAAAACAAAGATGAAATAGCATTTGAATATGTATACGAAAAAACGAAAAGAGCGGTTTATTCTGTCATTTTCGCTGTTACAAAAAATCATGTACTCTCAGAAGATGTTATGCAAGAAGTTTACATGAAAATGTTAAAGTCCATTCATCAATACAAGGAAAATACAAACTTCTTAAATTGGATATTACAAATAGCATATCATCATTCAATTGATAATTATCGAAAATATAAAAATCATTCCATTGTAGATGTAAATGATTATAGTCAAATCTTAGTTAGTCATGAGATTGGACCCGATGAAGAAGAAAAATTCAATAGCATGATAAGCATATTAGACGAAGATGAGCGCTTAGTTGTGCTACTTAAAGTAGTTGAAGAAATGAAGCATCGTGAAATAGCGAAAGTATTAGAAAAGCCGATTGGGACAGTTATTTGGATATATAATAAAGCAATGAAAAAACTTAAAAAAGTAGGAGGATATGATGAACAAGAAACAAATTAGTTTATTAATTAATAAGAGTATTGAATCACATATTCCAACTACTATGCCAAAAATTGACTGGGATTTAGTTAATATGGAACCTAATGAAACGATAGTTATTGAACCATTAATAACTAAAGCAAAAAAATTTTTACAAGTGAAGTTTGTTTTAGCAACAGTATTTACTTTAGTTATAGTTCTTGTTGGATTAGGTTTGTTAAATAACCAGACTGAAATTCAACCAGTTAACCCGTATACAAACCTTGCGCTTCAAGACACATTATCTGTTTCTGCTGTTTCTACAGCGACATTGATGAGCAAATATACGACTACGACAGTTTCAGTGAATCAAGCTCTTAGTTTAGTCAATAAATTGAGCAGTACTAATACAGTAGCAACTATCGAACCATATCTTGAAATGATAGAGACAATTACTGGTCAAAATTTTGGTATATCAAGTATTAGTTCTATCTCTGATAATTCGCTTTATGAATCAAAAGTTATTCTTACATCAATGGACCTTTTGGGCAATGAATTGACCTATACTTTGTATTTTAATACAACTGCATATAACACTAGAGGTGATCAAATTGAGTTTGTTATTGAGGGTATCTTCATGTACAGAAACTCACAATATGATTTCTTAGGTAAAAAAGAATCTGATGGAGATAAAGAAGTCATCACTTTTAAAACAATTACTGATTCATTGAACTATGTTGAATCAAGTTTCAAAACAGAAAATGATGAAAGCAAGTATTATCTTAAAATAGTAGAAAATGGTATTACAGTATCACAAAGTAAAATCAAGGTTGAAGAAGAAGATGGCAACAAGAAAATAGATTTCGAGTTTAACGATGGACAGAATTATGGACAATATGAATTTAAGTATGATCAAGAAAATGGAAAGAGCATATTGAAAATCGAGTACGATACATATATTGGTAATGTAGAAGATTCTGGAACAATGAAGATTGAAATAAAAACAGATGATATCACCGGGTTAACTTCATATCAAATTTTTGTTAAACCAGATGATGAAGATGAATATGAATATGAATCTGATAGAAAAGTAGAAGATGACCATGACGATTATGATGAAGATGATGATGAAGATCAACCATCAGAAGATGAGGAAGACCAATCATCAGAAGATGATGAAGACCAACCATCAGAAGATGAGGAAGACCAACTATCAGAAGATGAAGAGGATCAACCATTAGAAGATGAAGAAGATCAACGATTAGAAGATAGTGAAAGTTTAGATTGATTAAAATTATTAAGAAAGATATGATAATCTAAATAAAATCAAAAAGAAATACCAACTTTTATGGTGTTTCTTTTTTATATATTACTAAAAGATAAGGATAAATTATTTCTTGTGAAATCAGACATAGAATCTTCACAATTTTGATTTATTTGAGTAAAAAATAAAGAAAGGTTTCAAAAAAAAGTTAAAAATTAACGAATATATCATATAATAAAACTAATTAAGAGGTATATTATGCAGAAAATTAAAGAGAAGTTTGCTAGAGCAAAGAGTTTAATTAGTATAAAGACTTATAAAAGACCTTTAGTCTATATTATTTTGCTAATGATATTTATCAATCTATTAATCCTAACAATTGCTGCAATCATCGCACTTTTTATTGATGATGAATTCAGTAATTTTATTGATGCATTCGCGAATGGTAGTCTTAAATGGATGCTAGCACCAAATGCGATACTAAGTATCCAAAATCCAGATATGCTCGTTTTAGCGACGTCAGTTTTAGTTACGGGACTTATCTTATTTTCAGGAACTATTATTGCTTTAACAACAAATGCAATTAAGGATTATATTCAAAAGAAAAATAGTGGTGCTGGGAAAATTCATTTGAATCAACATATTGCAATCCTAAATTGGAATAGTAAAGTTCCAGAATTAGTATCTGATTTACTTTATGTCGAAGATAAAGAAGTTACGGTAATCATTCTGGCTGATATTGATAAAACATATGCTGAAAAACAAATTATTAATGCAATCCAAAAAACAAAGATTGAACAAAGTATCGTTAAAATGAATGTTCTAGTTAAACATGGTGATCCTTTACTTAGAAGTGATCTTTTGGATATATCAATAGAACATGCTAAAGCAATTTTAATTATGAACCCCGATAATCATGAGACTGTTTATAAAAACGTATCAAAAAGTGATTTATCTGTTATTAAAGTTATTTTAGGACTCGGTCCTATCGAGTTTTTATATGAGCCACCAATTGTCGTTGAGATTAAGTATATTGATAGTTACGATAAGATACTTATACTTTCTAGAGTTGTAGAAAAGCTTCACGAACATATCATTATGCCAATTTGTTTTGACAAACGTTTAGGACAAATTATTGCTCAAACTTTAATTGAAAATCGAATTGAGGATGTTTATTTAGCTTTATTTTCTTTTCAAGGATCAGAAGTATATACACTTGAAAACGTATCTTTTGATGAATGCATGAAGCATTATTCACATGCATTACCGCTCATGGTACATGAAGGCTTACTTTATGTTCTATCACTTAGTGATGATGTGAAAGCAAAGCAATCTGATCATCATTTGTCTTTTAAGAAATTAAAAACAAAAAAACTTGCTGAACAGTCTGATATAGAAATATTTATTCTTGGTCAAAATAATAAACTTCAGTTCATTTTAGAATCACTTAAACAATATGAAGCGATTCACCAATCTAAATTTCAAGCAACATGGATTAATGAAGAAGAAATTGAAGCATTTGTAGGAAGACTCAATCAGTCACAAAAACCTACATCAATTCTTTTATTAAGTGATGAAAAGCAAGAAGACGATGCATTAGATGCCAACGTCATTGATAATTTAATTTATCTTGAAGGAAAACTTAAGAATCCCAATGTTCATATCATCGTTGAATTGTTAAATCCGAAAAATGATCCGATAGTCAAAGACTTTAATATCAATAACACGATTATTTCTAATAAAATTATTTCATTACTATTAAGCAAATTAGCTTTATATAAAGAAACAGCTCCATTTTATGAAGATCTATTAACAATAGAGCCAGATAGTCATAATGAAGATAAGTTGTCAATTTTAATAAAACCAGCTAGCGAATGTTTTAATGAAGAGTTTCCATTAGTATTTGAAACAAAAAAACAGCTTATTGAATCAGTCTACCAAGCGATGAAAAGGAATTATATGATACTTGGTTATTTCCATCATGATGATTTAATCGTTTTTGAAGAAGATTTACATAAAAATGAATTAGTTAGTTTAACTGCAACAGATCGGATTATTTTAATACACTTATAATTTCATATGGTTCCTTAAATGCAACTCCTTTTGTATAATCAAGTTATTTTGGTAAAATATAAATAGTAACATAGGAGGATTAAATGAATATATACCATTTTAAAGTAAAGAATACAAACCAACAAGATGTTTCATTATCAGATTATAAAGACAAAGTTTTACTTATCGTGAACACGGCTACAAAATGTGGATTTACGCCACAGTATGAAGGTTTAGAAGCTTTGTATGAAAAGTATCAGTCAAAAGGTTTAGAGATTTTGGATTTCCCATGTAATCAATTTTTAAAACAAGCACCTGGGACAGATACTGAATTGAAATCTTTTTGTACCTTGAATTTCGGAACGAAATTTGAAACTTTTGCTAAGATAGATGTTAACGGTAAAAACACTCATCCGCTCTATATCTTTCTAAGAAACGAGATAAGACGTGACATCACAGGAGCGAGAAAACCAAGCATTCTATCTAAACTTGCAACTAGTGATAAGATTAAATGGAATTTCACTAAGTTCTTAGTTAATAGAGAAGGTAAGGTTATATACCGTTTTGCTCCAGGATTTGAACCAAAAAATATTGAAAAGTACATAGAAGAAGTTTTATAGAATTATAAAAAAACTAGAAACACGAGAAATCGTGTTTTTTTGAGCTATTTTTTCACTACTTTATCGTTATTAGATGATTTTATGCAAGCGTTTCCATTGTTCCTCTTTTATAACATATATTTATATGATAAAATAAACATATAGACTACAAAAGACAAAGGTAACAATCATGAGAATAGATAAACATCCAATTTTAGAGTTTCCAAAGAGACACGTGATTTTTTTTATGTTTGAAGGTAAAGAAGTTTCGGGATTTGAAGGAGATACTATTGCATCAGCACTACACGCACTAGATGTTAAAATCTTTAGTTATAGTACTATAAATCACAGACCTCGAGGTTTTTATTGTGCAATAGGAAATTGTGCATCATGTAAAATGATAGTTGATGGTATGCCTAACGTCAAAACCTGTATTACACCATTAATCTCTGGAATGGTTGTCGAAAGACAAACAAATAAGGGGGTTATCAAATGATCGAGAAAGACTTAATTATCATTGGTGGTGGACCATCTGGACTTTGTGCAGCAAAAACAGCTCTTGAAGCTGGAATCTCAGTATTAATTATTGAACGGAATGAACATTTTGGCGGTCAATTGGTTAAACAAACTCATAAATTTTTTGGGTCAAAAGAACAATATGCAAAAACAAGAGGTTATGATATAGCTCAAAAACTTTTGTCAGACTTGTCAGATTTTTCTAACCTTACAATGCTAAAAGGTGCAACAGTTGTCGGACTTTATTCGGATAATGTTGTAACTGCACTAGTAGAAAATAAATATATAAGATATCATGCGAATGCAATTATTGTTGCTACCGGTGCTAGTGAGAAGTTTTTAGCATTTGAGAATAACGATTTACCAGGAATATATGGTGCAGGAGCTATACAAACCTTGATGAATTTATATGGTGTCCTACCAGGCAATCAAGTTGTTATGGTAGGCAGTGGTAACATCGGGCTCATTGTTTCTTATCAGTTATTGCAAGCTGGTGTTAAAGTTAAAGCTATTATTGAGGCATCAACTAAAATTGGTGGGTATAAAGTGCATGCATCAAAAATAGCAAGACTCGGAGTGCCTATCTTGACATCAACAACTGTTAAAAAAGCAATTGGTGAAACTGAACTTAAAGCTATTGAGATTGTTTCATTAGATGAAAATTGGAAAGAAATTCAAGGCACATCGAAAGTAATTGAAGTTGATACACTATGTATTTCAGTTGGTTTGACACCGATGCATCAGTTTTTATCAATGGTTGGTGCACAAACTAAATATGTTCAAGAACTAGGTGGATTTGTACCTGTCGTAAATGAGCACCATCAAACATCAGTGAATTCTATTTTTGTTTGTGGTGATGCTGTTGGTATTGAAGAAGCAAGTTCTGCAATGATGGAGGGGTATTTAACTGGGTTATATGTAACTGAGTTTTTAAATGTTAAACATCCTGGATATCTAAAAGAAACAGCATATTATGAAAAACAGTTATCCATGCTTAGAGATGGTCCTTTTGGAACTAAAACTAGAGTTGGATTAGAAAAGCTCAAGGAGGGTTACTTACATGCTAAATCGTAATGGAGTACCCAGTAATGAGCAAGTTTTATCAAGATTTCCTAAATCAAATATTTTAGTTAGACCTAAAGCAATACTTGAATGTTATGAAGATATTCCATGTAATCCATGTGAGACAAGTTGTCCATTTGGTGCGATTATTATTGGTCCAAATATCAATACGCAACCAAAATTAGACATCCAAGCATGCACTGGTTGTGGCATTTGTGTTACAAGTTGCCCTGGGCTTGCAATTATAGTTGCTCAGATCAAAGGGCATGAGGCATTATTTAAAATTCCATATGAATTACTTCCTTATCCAAATAAGGGTGATATTTGGCATGGGATTAATCGCAAGGGTGATGTCATTTGCGATGCTAAAATAGAGCAAACCTCATTAAATAAGAAACAAGATCATACAATGCTAGTGACTGTATCAGTTCCAGTTATTCACTTGCATGAGTTTGTCACAATTAGGAGCAAACATGAGTAAAAAAGATATAATCATATGCCGTTGTGAAGACATCACATTACAGCAAATTCATGATTTAATGGACCAAGGATATACAACTTTTGAGGATTTAAAGAGATTACTAAGAGTTGGAATGGGTTCATGTCAAGGAAATACATGTGGACATTTAATACAAAGAGAGATTAGTAAGCATTTTAATATACCGATTGAAGAAGTCGAAATTCACAAAGTTAGACCTGTAACAACAGGCGTATTAATTAAAAAGATAGCGGAGGATCTTGATGATGAAAGCTAACATTTTAATTATTGGCGCTGGTATTAGTGGAGTAAGTGTTGCATATAATCTTGCCAAAAAAGGTGTTCAAGGCATTTATGTGATTGATAAGGGCTATTTCACCAATGGTTCTACAGGACGCTGTGGAGCGGGTGTAAGACAGCAGTGGGCGACAGAAAACAACTGCATCTTGGCAAAAAAAAGCATGGAATTCTTTGAAAAAGCGAAAGAAATCTTGGACTATGATGATGATCTTGAATTGAAGCAAGAGGGTTACTTAATTCTTGCAACATCAAAAAAAGAACATAATGAGTTCACAAAAAACGTAAAACTTCAAAATAAATTGGGGATTCCTTCGCATCAACTTACAAAAAGTGAAGCCTTAAAAATAGTTCCTCATCTAAATCCAGATGCTTTTATAAGCGCTACATATTGTCCTTCTGATGGTCATTTAAATCCTTTTAAAATGTCTGAAGCATATTATTTAGCTGCAAGAAAATTAGGTGTAACATTTTCATTTTTTGAAGAAGCACTTAGTATCGAGACAAAAGATAAGAAAATAGTTCAAGTCAGGACAAACAAAAATGTGTATCAGGTTACTAAGGTTATTAATGTTGCTGGAGGATATGCTCAAGAGATTGGAGCAATGGCAGGTGTTGAAATTCCCGTTTACTCTGAAAAACATGAAATATTAGCAACTGAGCCTATTGAGAAAATACAAGGTCCAATGGTTATGTCATTTTCTAAGAATATATATTGCCAACAAGTTCCACAAGGCGCATTTTTAATGGGAAGAGGTAATCCAGATGCTGTGAAGAGCCACGATATGGAATCATCTTGGCAATTTCTAGATGAAATGGCAAAAACAGTTACGGATATTATGCCACTTATAGGAAATCTTCATGTCATTAGGCAATGGGGAGGTTCATACAACATGTCGCCTGATAGACAACCAATCATCAGTGATACTGATCAACTAGATGGATTTTATATGGGTTGTGGATTTAGTGGACATGGATTCATGTTTGCCCCAATGACGGGTTTACTTCTAAGTGAAATGATATTAGGTGAAGAATCAACAGTAGATTTATCTACTTTATCATTAGATCGTTTTAAGGATTTTAGTTATAAAAAGATAGAAAAATCAGTTGTATAGAAAGGAAGTATATTATGTCAATTTACACGTATCAAACAGAACCACTCACAGATTTTACGAAACATGAAAACATCAAGAATTATCAAGAAGGTTTATCTATTGTTGAAGGCTATATGGGAAATCATTATGATTTGATTATTAATGGCAAGCGGGTTAAGACTAAAAAGCAAATGGAATCATTAAATCCTTCAAATTTTAAAGAAGTTATTGGGACCATTTCTCAAGCATCAATTGTAGAAACAGATTTAGCAATTGCAGCTGCATTAAATGCTTTTGAAACTTGGAAGTATGTTGATGCAAAAGTACGTGCTGATGTTTTATTTAAATCAGCAGCAATCTTAAGACGAAGAAAATTTGAGTTTTCAGCATTAATGACCAAAGAAGCTGGTAAACCATGGCCAGAAGCTGATGCAGATGTTGCTGAAGCAATTGATTTTTTAGAGTACTATGCTAGACAGATGCTTTCTATGGAACGTATCGATGATGTTGTCTTAAGCAGAAAAAACATAGAAAGAAATCAATATAAATATATTCCACTAGGTGTTGGAGCTATTATTTCACCTTGGAATTTTCCGCTTGCTATCTTATCTGGAATGACAACTGCAGCTATCGTATCTGGTAATACAGTTATTCTTAAACCAGCGAGCACAACCCAAGTTATCGCATATAAGTTCATTGAAGTTTTAGAAGAAGCAGGGTTGCCTAATGGTGTTGTCAATTTCTTACCTGGAAGTGGCGCAATTATAGGGGATTATATTGTTGAACATCCTAAAATTAGATTTATTTCTTTCACAGGATCAAAAAAAGTAGGTACTGGTATTTATGAAAAAGCAGCAAAGGTTCATAAAGGACAAATTTGGTTAAAGAGAGTCATTGCAGAAATGGGTGGCAAAGATACAATTGTTGTTGACGATAGTGCAGATTTAGATCTAGCTGCAGAATCGATCGTCAAATCATCATTTGGGTTTTCTGGGCAAAAATGTAGTGCTTGCTCTAGAGCGATCATTCATGAAGCTATCTATGATACTTTGATTGAGAAAATTGTTAAATTGACTGAATCCATTAAAGTTGGGAATCCTGATCAACAAAATGTATATATGGGACCTGTTAACGATCAAAGTGCTTTCGAAAAGATCACATCATATTTTGATATTGGTAATAAAGAAGGTCGATGCTTAATTGGTGGTAAAGCAAATCAATCAAAAGGGTATTTCATCGATCCAACTATCTATGTTGACTTAGATCCAATGTCTAGATTGATGCAAGAAGAAATATTTGGACCAATCTTAGCAGTTTGTAAAGTAAAATCATTTGATGAAGCGATACAGGTTGCCAATAATACTGAATATGGCCTAACAGGTGCAGTTATATCTAAAAATAGAGAGCATCTTGAAAAAGCTAGAAAAGAATTTCATGTGGGTAATCTATACTTGAACCGCAAATGTACAGGTGCTATTGTAGGTTATCAACCTTTTGGTGGGTTTAACATGAGTGGTACTGATTCAAAGGCAGGTGGACCTGATTATTTAGTTCTTCTTATGCAAGGAAAATCGATTACTGAAGCACTTTAATAAAAAAAAGTTCATTTATTAATAGATTTTATA
Organism: uncultured Mariniplasma sp.; assembly: GCA_964553665.1. Lineage (GTDB taxonomy): Bacteria > Bacillota_I > Bacilli_A > Acholeplasmatales > Acholeplasmataceae > Peloplasma. The sequence goes on from CAZKLF010000008.1 coordinate 16,263, forward strand.
GTCTTATTAAAACAACAAAATATATAAAACACCTTCATACTAGAATAAAAGTATGAAGGTGTTTTATTATGAAAAGAACTTCATTTTAATAGATTTTAAGAAAATGGTAACAATCAATAGATCAGCTGAGCCACCAAAACTAATATTTTTATCAATCATTAATTGATTCATTTTCATGAGTTCATCTAAATCACTGATGTCAGTGTCTTGAATTAATTGTTTGATATGATGATAAGTTTCTAATGATTTTGAGCGTTTTAGAAAAACAGTATCTTCACTGATGAGTATAAGATGTTTGAGGACTTGTCTTAAGGTCAAATCACTTTCATCTGTTAATAATTGTAATGCTGATTTAACAGATATTAATCCATGTGTGACTTCACCTCTAATTCCAGAAATACGGTATTTTTGGAATGCTTGAATACCAGCTGTTTGCTCTTTCTTTTTAAAATCATCATAAATGGAATGAGTCATTTCTTTGATGTTCTCAAATATATCCTCAAAGATTTGATTATGCTTCAAGGCGTATCCGAGGCTTAATAATGTTAATCCAAGGATAAAAATGAGCCCTTTGTATGCATTAATTCCGCCAGTAACTTTTAGCATTTTAGATTCTGCATCAATGCCTACTGGTCTAGATTGTGATAAAAGATTTTTTAACTCTTTTGATTCATAGCCTAAGATAAATAGATCAACTAAGAAGGGAAGTATCGCTATTTCAGCACTCTTCATTATGTCATAATTCATGTCAACATGGGATCCATTTGAATTTTTACTAACTAATCCAAATTTGTAATCTAAATCCAATTCTTTAAATATTGAGTGCGTAATAATCAATTCAATTTGGTCACGCAAATAGTTTTTAACTTCCAGATCTATATGGTTTAGTAAGATTCCGATAGAATGTTTGAGTGTTCTAGAACAAATGTGAGCATCTTTACCACAAATATAGCATTTACGTGGAGGGAGATTTAAGTCTAATCGAGATAGGGATTCAGGCTTGTCTGAAAAAACATCAAGATCAATAAATCTACCTAAAGGATGAGTAGTTTCAATTTTAATAAGATCATTTTTGAGTTTTGAAGCGGAAATCTGATGAATGATCAGTATGTCATAGGGTCCATCAAGACTTTCTTTGGAGAAAGTTTGTTTAATTTGATAGGATTTTTGAATATATAGACTAAATAAGCGCACTAAAAAATGTGCTTCTGCAATATTTTTATCAATTCCTGGAATATTCGCTTTGATTAATACTGTTACATGATTTTTCGATAAAAGTTCATTGACCTCATAAACTTTTTTCTCGCGAGCAGTTAAGATATCATTTCTCATGAAATAATACACGTCCTTGCTCAGAAATTAAAAACTCATAGGTAGTTTTTGGCACATAAGATTTCAATTCATCATATTGTTTGTTTTGAGCGAGTTTTCTTACTAAAGATGCACTAACAACAATTGAATTAGAACTAAGTCTTTTAATAATGATGAGTTGTCTTCCCAATATTTTTCTAAGACACTGATTGTAGGCGTTAGTTGTTGGGTCCAAAGGTTCTTCACCAACATATCTATAATCGATATCAAAAAGTGGAATGAAATATTTTGAAAAAATAGAAACATCGAGCTCCATAAATAATTTTGAAACATCGTTGAGTTCTTTTAAAAAATAAGTAGGAAAAGTAGCAGAAGATATGATGTATGGTGTTGAAGGAATAATATGAACATTATCAATGTGAGATGTTGCTGCTTTTAATAATCGAAATCTTGTTTCAAATGAGAAAATAGATTGATCTTCCTCAACAAGAAAAATGAGGACATTTGTATTTTCTTTTGCACATGTCTCAATTAAATGTAAATGTCCTAAAGTAACAGGGTTACAATTCATGATAATTGCTCCAGTTGTTCCTTCCTTAAGATGCAACTTATTTTTTATATTTTTTAGGTGTTCTTTAATTGGGTAGATTGTATTTTCTAATAAAGAGATTGTTTCAGTTTCGTCAATTAAGGAAAAAGAAAATTGTTCAAAAAATTTTTTGTTTTGAGGTGTTGTGTAAAGGAAATATTTTACGATGCCTTGTTGTTGTAGTTTATGAGTGAGTGTTGTCATGATTAGGGCAGTAATATTTTCATGTTGATAATCTGTGTCAACAGCAATCATCTTTATGACATTACGATAAAGAGAACCAGTAGCTATTAAAACATTGCCATCAAAATAACCCATAGTATATGTAACTTTGTCTTCAAATCTCAATCCCTGTTTCTCTAATAGAGACTTAACATCCAATAATTCTTTTTGTGTGATGCAATCTTTCAATATATAACTCATAGGTCATCACGTTTAATCTGATAGATACTATCAATGATAGAACCATCGCGATATCTAATAACACCGACAACTTTATCTTCGAGTTCTAATTTATTAGGAACTCCAGTTATTTCTTGAGCTTTATTAAATAAAGATTGTATAGAAACAATATTAAGTTTGGTATTTTTTAATTTATCAATGAGATCAGTTCTATTTGGATTAATTGCAATACCTCGCTCAGTGACAAGGCAATCAATAGATTCACCTGGCGTTGTAACTGTTGTAACACACTTTTTAATCATTGAGGTTCTAGACTTAAGTAGATTCGTTGTAGTGATCGTTAATTTAGATCCATATGCAGTATCTGCATGTCCTCCAGAACCACCAATTATTTTTCCATTTGAATCAGTAGTTACATTCACATTAAAATTTAGATCTATTTCTGTAGCCCCTAGAATCACAATATCTAAATCATTGACAATCGGGTTAATTTCGTAAGGATTTGCATACTTTGAAGCACTGATCAAGTGATGATTTTTATTTCTTTTTAGAGAAGAAACTGAATCTCTATCAAAACATTGAACATCATACAAACGCTTAAATAAGCCGTTTTCATGCATTTTAACTAAATAGCTTGTGATGCCACCTGATGCGAATGAACCTTTTATATTATAGGCCAACATCTTTTTTCTTAGTTCTTCAGCAACAGCTAAACTTGTTCCACCAGCTCCAGTTTGAAAACTCATATTTGATTTTAAATATCCTAAGGATTCAATTAAACGAACAGCATCCTTTGCTATTTTTAATTGAACAGGATCTTTGGTTGGTTTTGTTGTTCCTGATTCAATACCAGAAGATATTCCTATTTGGTTGACTTGAACAACGTAATCGATATACTTAGCTTCTATTTCAATAGGATTAATAACTTGATTGATATGATCAGTAATGACTACTTTGTGTTTGGCATATTTCATATCAGCTATACAATAACCTAAAGAACCACAAGCACTGACGCCTTCAATGCCATTGCCATTACCTTTTTTATCACTATTTGGCACAGCTAGAAAAGCAACGTCAATCATCAATTCTCCTGATTCAATTGCACGAGGACGACCTCCATGTGTGTCCATAACAACTAAATCTTGTAAGTAACCTTTGCTAATTATATCAGCAACTGGTCCGTTGATATAATTTGCATATATTTTTGTAACATTGTTATTTTTAATTAATTCTACGAGAGGTTCATGGACAGGAAAAATGGCACTTGGAGCAAATGTCATATTTTCAAGGTTTCTTTTTTTAATTTCTGAAATAACCATATTCATAACACCATCACCATTTCTTAAGTGATGATGGAAAGATAATGTCATTCCATCACAAATAGGAATCAAATCAAAAATTTCAGCAATCGAATGAACTGATTTTTCTTTGATGTTTGATAATACTTCAGGAATTAATATTCTTTTTTTAGTTTGCTTGAAAGTACTAGCATCTAGATAAGGCTTCATACCATCAGGCACAAATCTATTTAAAGAATTAATCATTTTACACCTATATAAGTTTCCATTTCTCTGCTTTTTCAAGCAATTTTTTCGCACGTTCAATAATGGGTTTGTCGATCATTTTTCCATCAATTGAAAATGCACCTTTTTGATTTAGATCCATTTGGCTTAATGCCAACATAATTTTTTTAGCATCATCGATTTCCAGTTGACTTGGTGAAAATATTTCATTTATCGTATCTATTTGATTAGGATGTATACAAACTTTAGCATTCATTCCTAAACCTTTTGCAAATTTAGAATCAAAAATGAGGCCATCTTCATTTTGAATATGAGTATAAGGGGTATCAATAGCATCAATTCGATTTGCTTTAGCAGCAAGTACAACCATGCTTCTTGATAGAAGAATTTCTAAGCCTTTTTCTGTTCTTTGAACTTCTAAATCTGTAGCTAAATCTTCACCACCGAGAAGAAGACCAGAAACACGTGGCACGGAAGCTATTTCATTAACTTCAATAACTGATATAGCGGACTCAATGATGGGAATGATTGTTATTGTTTTAGATAGATGTTTTTGAGTAGATACTTTATCAAGTAATTTTGAAAATGATAAAGTATCTTGATACGTTGCTTTTGGTAACATGACTGTATCAATTCTGTCATTAATAATTATAGCTAACTCATCAGGTGAAAAAGAAGTACTCAAATTATTAATACGTATGATGATTTCTAAATTTTCTAAGTTAAATGTTGAAAGATATTGATCTAATAAAGATAATGCGGCATCTTTTTCTGAAACAACGACAGCGTCTTCTAAATCGAAGATGATGCCATCAGCAGCAAAAATATCAGCATTTTGAAGCATTGCTGGAGAATTTGCAGGAATAAATAATAGACTTCTACGCATGGTTTTCACTCATCCTTTTTATAGCAGTCAATAAACGTGCCTTGATTGTATAATCGAGAGCTCCTTTATCATTGCATGATATATAGAGATTTTTGATTTTTAGTTCTAACAAAGTATCTTTAATGACTTTTTCTATTTGATCCTTAAATTGGGCATAAACAATACTTTGTATCTCTATAATCAATTCATCTGATTCTTTAATAGTAACTAAACAATCATTTGATTCGTATGTTCCAGCTGATGCTATCTTCATAAGACACTCCTTATTTTCTTTGTTTAGATCTAGCGATAACTCGTTCAATTTCATTTTTGACGATCATAAATCCACCATCAAAATCCATACCAGGTTTAGCTAAACATAAATCTGCTTGACATGCAATGGCTACATTTGTTGTTGCTATTGCAGAAATATTTGTTTCATTACATGTTCCACCACAATAAGCCCCTATATGATGTTCTTTACAATAAATAATAGCTTCTGCGATGTTGTTCAAACCACCCAAGTCAGGCGTCTTAATTTGCAGGACGTGTCCAGCTTTATTATCAGCAAAGTATTTAATGTCTTCTAAAGTATTACACCATTCATCTGCAACAATTTCAACATTGATATGCTTTTCATCAAGTTGCTTTCTAATATCTCTTAGTGCAATCATAGTTCCTTCTCTATCACCTGCATCAATAGGACCTTCAAGACGTAATTTAAATGGAAATGCCATTTTTTCAAGTGAATCTAGATAATCGACAATTTTTGATATATCATTATTAAATGCTATACCAATCGTACCGTAGACATCGATGTGAATTATTGGCATATAGTCATCAGTTTGTCTATATTGTAAAATGCGTAATTTTAGCCATTTTACATATTCTAATAGAAGTTCGCCATTATAGCCTAACTTATCTTTGACATTGTTAATCAGTGCATGAGGTAATGAATCAACCTGTTTAAGTATCATTTTATCAACATTACTATATCTATCATCACCTGATTGAGCAAAGATAGGAACGGAACTTAAAACTTTATAATTAGGGTTATACTCGTCTCTTATGACCTCAGCTAAAGTTCTTTTAGTTGAGATAGCTGTAGCTGATAAAAGAGCTTGAGTAATACCATAACGCATTGCCGTATGCATTCTTTTACCATCAATTTTTAATTGATCGTATTTTTCAGATAGCTTTTTAAAAGATGAAACATCCTCACCTATAAGTAAAGGTTTAACATGTTTTTCTATCCAAGGAATATATTCACTAGCTAAAAACAAGGGATCTCTACCACCAGCACCAGAATATTGAACGGCTGCACAATCTCCGAAACCGATATCTCCATTTTCCAAGAGTAGTTGAACTGAAATAGCTTCACCCGGAACTCTAATATTAGAGAATCCTTGAGTCATTGCTTCACCAATATACAAAAACCCATCATGATCAGCGCCTCTTTTAATTGCTTTCTGATCATCAAAATAGAAACCAGTGTAGGATTTTGTTAATATTACGTCAATTATTTTCATGATTTTTTTTCATTATAGCTGGTCTTCCGATTAATTGACCCTTACTAACAGCATATATATCATCAACTGTCATTTGGAAGGTGATTGGTCTACCTTCAGCTTTTGACCTTTCCTTAAGTTTGGATTTATGAAAATCTCTTATTTCTTGGTTCATTCCCAAATTGCCAAATTCTAAAATGCGGACACATCCTTGATTATCTCTCGCAGGAAGCACTTTATTCGCATTTTGTTTACTTGGAGCAAAAGGAACATCAATGACACCCATTTCAAATGCTTTAATTGTGCCAACTGCTAAATCATCTTTTCCTAATTTATAAACTTCATTTAGTAAACATGTGACTTCTTTACGAATTTGTTTCATTTCATTTCTAAGTTTTGTTGTTGCTGGATATTTTTGGTCTTTTAAAAGTGAAACGACCATTTTTGAAGCCCTAATGCCGTAGGCATTGATTTCTTTCGTGGGTATACCAATCGATTCATATGGGGTCTTTGTAATCATTTTTGTTGCTCCAGATAAAGCAGCAACTGTTGATGCCATCGAGATTAAACCTGTCGCAGCTGCTTCATCTCGAGGGAATCCTCCCATCCATTGATGAAATACAGTTGTGATAACCATATCTTCATATCCGTATTTTTTTAAATATTCTTCTGTTAATTCATTTAAGACACGAATGGATGCAATATCTTGGATGACATTTCCACATTGACCATAACCAACAGTTATATTTTTCACACCTTGTTCAGCAGCAAGAAGTGCTTCAATAATGCCAATTGTTATGGCGATTGAAGGGGGAACAAGTGTTCCAGTTAATGGACCAAAGGGTTCTCTATTAATACTGATACCGTGATCTTCATAATAACCTACCAAGCGATTGCAATATTGCCAGTAATAGAGTGAATCGGCAATCGAAATATTTTTTGCATAAGGAAGATTGTATGAAATGCCTCCGCCTTCATTAGATGTCCATCCTGCAGCATGGATAATTTCAGCAAGTAATCTTCCGTCAGGTGTACCGTGTCTTGCCTGAAGTGGAAGGTTCACGGAATCGAGCACTAGTTTACAGGCTGCAACGCCATGATTAACAGCAGGAAAACCATTTAACAATGACCGACCTTCTTTCTCACTAATCCGAATACCTTCTTCAGCTTCTTGATATCTATTATGTCTTGTATAAGAATCGATAGTAGCTGGCAAAAAATCAGCTCCTGCAGCCTCTAAATGCTGCATGAGTTCGATGTGTTCATTAAGTCTTGCAACACCAGCGCGAGGTTGGACATGAGTCCTACCTTGTTTTTTCGCTTCAATAAGCTTTAAAGCAAAGTTTTTATGAGCTGGAACATTTCTTAATGTTTCTACAGCAACATCTAAATCAAGCATTGGATCACTCCCAGTAATCCAAGATGCTAAAACCTCTTTACGAACCTCAAGAAATTTTTCTAACGGCCATTTTTTGTTTACAACTTGCATGATTATTCTCCCTAGATTTCAGTAATATGCTTTTTCATGATTTTTAGCGCAATTTCAGGATGATCCATACTTAAAAGACCCATTGCAGACAAAATATAGACTTTATCTAGTAAATATTTAGGTGCAGATGGTCTAAGTTCCATCGCTTTGCTTTCTATTTTTGATGCTCTATTAAGTATCTTTTCTGGATCTTTACTACTGATAACTACGCCACCAGTTCCTATGAAATAATTTGTCTTAGTTAAATCTTTACCAATTTGATAGTACATAATCCCCATAGGTGTATAAACACCTTTGAGTGTGCCAACGTGTCTTGAAGTTGCCGTATCAACACATTTTGCAGCCAAAATATCATCTACGATATAGTCATGATCTGATTCGGAAATGAAATCAATAACTTCAAATCTTTTCGTTGATTCTTTAACTATATCAATACCCATTTTATTAAAATGACTTATTTCAGATGGACTCATTGTGCCCAAAATACCTAATGCAGAATATCGCATTCCTAAATCACCTTCAACTGTTCTTTTAGCGAAAGGTTCTTCAAGACCAGATAATAAAGCATTCATTTGTGTTGGTAATCCTGCAGCCATTGAATAGATATCTGTCGTTGCTCCACCAACATCAGCAATCATTAGATCTCCAAATCCTTCGATATCATCAAACCCTTTAGAAAGAAGTTCAGCAGCCATTAAAACTGCATTAGGAGTTGGAAGGACAACACGGTCAATCGTTTTTTCTATTCTTTTAATTCCTTTTGCTTCAATAATATTTTTAACAAAGATTTCCTTGATTTGATCTTTTGCACTTGTAATATTTAAAACATTAAGTCTTGGCATAACATTTTCGCATATATAGTAATTTTTTTTTGCAGCTGATAAAATATCTATGATCTCATCAACAGCATCCTTATTACCAGCAAATACGATAGGTGCAGTAATAGAAGATTTTGCTAGTTTTTTTGCATTATGAATCACACATTCAGAGTTTCCTCCGTTTGCACCACCCGCAAGAAGAACTATGTCAATATCTTTATCTAATATACTTTGGACTTCAGCATTATTGATGTTATGTGATAAAACCAATTCTACTTTTGCTCCAGCACCAAGGCAAACCCTGGTTGCAGCTTCAGTTGTAAGTTCCTCTACTAATCCTATAGCGACCATTTTTAACCCACCTGCAGCAGAAGAACAAGCGATAATTTGATCAAACTCTATTTTAGAACCTGTTTTCTTGAACAGTTTTTCTAGGGCTTCTTCATAGCCTGTGAAAATATTCGTGTCAACGGTTGTAATTGCTTTTGAGGTTGCAATAATATCTTCTTTATCAAGATCTACTGCAGTTAATTTTGTAAATGTTGATCCAAAATCAACAAGTAGGTAATTTTGCATTATAATTCTCCCAAGTCTTCTTTAATTGTTTGCAAAACATCATCAATTGTTATGCCAGGAGGATAAACACGGTTAAATCCCATAGCTTTAAATCTTTCTTCAACTTCTGAAAAATCTTGCTTACCAACAACGATATTACCCCCAACATAGAGTAAAATATTATCTAGTCCTGCTTCGTTGCATTTATCTCGCATACCACGACAATCAAGTTCTCCGTGACCATATAATGATGATACTAAAATTAAATGAGCCGATGTTTCAATAGCTGCATTAATAAAATCTTCTTGAGATGATAATACACCAACATTAACCACGTTGTATCCTTCTCTGGTTAATGTATACTCAATGATTCTATTACCTACAGCATGAACATCAGCTCCGATAACGCCTATAACGATTGATTTCATTTTTTCCTCCGGTCAAATTGTCTTAAACAGGGTTTTTATATAAAAAAATAAAGCGTTTTCATACACTTGTATTTTAATACAAATGAGTTAAAAAAACAACAGTAGATTGTCGTTTTGTTTTTAAGATTTTTAATGATATAATAAGTACAGGTGAAATGTATGAGAAATGTAGATATAAACGAGATAATAATTGCAGTCAAAAACCTTGCTTTAGATGCTAATTGTAACATTGGAAAATCATTTATTGATGAGTTGCGAGAGGCAATAAAAAAGGAAAAATCAGAAATAGGAAAGAATGTATTAGAGCAAATCATTGAAAATGATGAGATTGCTCTTGAAAACCATGAACCGATGTGCCAAGATACAGGTATGGTGGTTGTTTTTTTAGAAATCGGGTATGATGTTCATTTTAGTTTTGATTTATATGATGCGATTAATGAAGGTGTTAGACAAGCTTATCGAGAAGGATTACTTAGGAAATCAGTTGTAAAACACCCTATCTCAAGAGAAAATACAAATGATAATACACCTGCAATTATCCATGTGAAATTTAATCAAGGTGATCAAATTAAAATTACAGTTGCCCCCAAAGGTGGGGGAAGTGAAAATATGAGTTTAGTTAAAATGCTAGTTCCTTCAGATGGTATTGATGGTATTAAGAAATTGGTGTTGCACACCATTTTTTATGCAGGTGGGAAACCTTGTCCGCCACTCACAGTTGGTATTGGTATCGGGGGAAACCTAGAAAAATCAGCAATGATAGCAAAAGAAGCATTAATGAGAGATTTGAAAGATGTGAATCCAGATCCAATATTAGCAAAACTTGAAGAAGAGCTCCTTGAAGATATTAATAAATTAGGCGTTGGTCCAATGGGATTTGGTGGGACAACGACTGCTTTAGCTGTCAAGATTGCCTCTTACCCGTGTCATATAGCCTCTTTGCCTGTGGCAATCAATATTCAATGTCATGCATCAAGACATAAATCTATAGTGATTTAGGAGAATCTTATGAAACTAACCACACCGATTAGTAATCAAGACATTTTAAATATGAAGGCTGGAGATATTATCTATTTTTCTGGCGTCATTTATACAGGTAGAGATTCCGCACATAAAAGATTAACTGAAACATTAAGTCAGGGATTAGATTTACCTATTAATTTTGATGGACAGGTTATCTATTATACTGGACCTACGCCAGCAAAACCAAATCGACCTATTGGCTCTTGTGGGCCAACATCTAGCTATAGGATGGATGCATATAGCACACCTCTTATGAAAAAAGGGTTGAAAGTGATGATAGGAAAAGGCGATAGAAGTGATGAGTTTATCAAAGATATGATTAGCCAGAAAGCTGTCTACCTACAAGCCGTAGGGGGTGCAGGTGCACTTCTATCAAGATGTATTGTTAAAAGTGAAGTTGTTTTATATCCTGATTTAGGTCCAGAAGCGATTCATAAACTAGAAGTAAAAGATTTTCCTGCAATAGTTACCTATGATGTATATGGTGGAAATTTAGTCGTTGATGAAGTCAAAAAATATAAAACTATTGAGTTTTAGGTTAAAGCGAGGTCATAATGAAAGAAACTACAAAATCGAGTAAAAAAGTATTTGAATGTTCCTTCATGGAACTCTATGAAGATGAAGTCATCTTAGATAATCAAAAGACAAGCCAAAGAGTTTATATCAAACATCCAGGAGCAGCAGCTATTTTACCTATCACAAAAGATCATAAAATTATTTTGGTTAAACAATTTAGATATCCGATTCAAAAGATAAATCTTGAAATTCCAGCAGGAAAGAAAGATTTTTTAGAAGAAGATAGTTATAAATGTGCCCATAGAGAACTTGAAGAGGAAACTGGACACATCACTGATCATATGGAATTTTATCAACGTGTATATCCATGCGTTGGATATTCAGATGAATATATTGACTTGTTTATTGCTAAAGATTGTATAAAGAAAGAAAATCCTAAAGCAATGGATGTAGATGAGAATATAGAGTGTCTATTTTTTGAGCCTCAGGAAATTAAAAAGTTAATTAATTCTAATCAAATCAGTGATTCTAAAACACTGATCATGCTGCAAAATTATTTATTGAAGGAAAAGGTATGAAAAAGAGAAATAAAGATAAACAACAAGCCTTTTTAATAAGCATAATTAAACCTTTGGTATATATCTGGATGCGCCTTGATGCTAAAAGAACAATAATTAAGGATGAAAGTGTTAATTTCAATAGAAAAGAACCTTATATCATGCTTGCCAATCATACATTTTTATTTGATGTAATTCATGTGCCTTTACGTTTGAAGAAGGTTCCTTTTATTGTGGGATCACAAACATTATTTAAAAAGCAACCTACAAAGTTTTTAGTAACACAAATTGCTCATGTGATACCTAAGTCAAAAGGAGCAAGTGATACGACTACGGTAAGAGAACTCATAGGTTCAATTAGAAGAGGATATCCAATTCTTATTTTTCCTGAAGGGAATGCTACTTTTTATGGCGAGACTGGATATATCGAAGAATCTACGATGAAACTCATTAAAAAACTTGGGGTTGATGTGATAACGTGCAACGTAAAAGGCGGATATTTATCAAAACCAAGATGGGCAACAGGAAAAAGAAAAAATAGACAGATTAGTTTGAATTATCAACTAACCATTCCAAAAGAGCATATCAAAGATATGAGTACTGAAGAAATCAATGATAAGATTATAAAAGTACTTTATAATAACGATTATGAATATCAAAGAAAACAGATGATTCCTCATCCAGGTAAGAAACTTGCAGAAGGTATCGAAAATGTTGTTTATGTCTGTCCTTTTTGTGAATCAATAAATACGATTGAATCCAAAGGAAATAAGATAAAGTGCAGTCATTGTCATAAAGAAGGATTCATTGATAGCTATGGATTTATTCATAACTTTAGATATGATAATCTAATTGAATGGAATCAATTTCAAAAACAATTTTCTAATAAATTAAGAGAGACAAATCTAGAAGCCACTGGTTTTCTCAATTATATGAGTAGGGAAGATGAGCATTTAGAACCTGTTGGTAGAGTACAAATTGAATATAGTAGTTACTACTTTAATTTTTCAGGTTCATTAAACTTATCTATACCAATTCAAGAAATAACTAATGCGACAATTACACTTAGAAGAGATTTTGGGTTTGTTTATGAAAATAAGCATTATTTGATAAAACTTGATCAATCTGGAGCTGCTTTATTAAGAATCGTACAAGATAAGTATTAAACCATTGAATGATAGCGCTTTCTTTAGTATAATATATGTAGAGATACGATGCTTAGCATAAAAGGAGAGCTTAAGAAATGAAAATGACTGCGGTAATCAAAGAAACCAGAGCACCTGGTTTCACGATTGTTAAGAAAGACGTTCCAGATGTCCTCGGACCTAATGACGTCTTTATTAAGGTATTGGCAACATCCATTTGTGGTACAGATGTTCATATTTACAAATGGGATCGTTGGAGTCAAGGGCGGATAAAACCACCGTTAACTGTTGGACACGAGTTTAGTGGGGAAGTTTTAAAAGTAGGTAGTTTAGTTAAGAAAGTAAAGGTGGGAGATATTGTTTCTGCCGAAACGCACATTGTTTGTCATACGTGTGAGTTTTGCCGTAGAGGTGAATTTCATATATGCAAAAACACAAAAATTATCGGTGTAGACACTGATGGTTGTTTTGCAGAATATGCAAGAATGCCAGCTGAGAATCTTATTGTAAATAAATCGAAAATAGAACCTAAATATCTATCGATTCAAGAACCTTTAGGAAATGCTGTACACACGATGTTACACTTTAATATCACAGGAAAAACGGTTGCTGTTGTTGGTTGTGGACCTATTGGTATGATGGGTGTAAATATTGCAAAAGTGGTTGGAGCTAGTAAGATTATTGCTATTGAAATCAATGATTATAGAATAAAATTAGCCAAAGAATTAGGTGCTGATGTTGTCATAAATCCACTTAAAGAAGATGTAATCAAACGTGTTTTAGAGGAAACAGGAGGCATGGGGGTTGATGTTGTTACTGAATTTTCTGGTAATAAACAAGCAATTGAAAATGCATTTAAATATGTTAAACCTGGTGGAAAAATGTCAATGTTAGGTATCACGCCTCAAAACATTGAGATTGATTTATCAAATGATGTTGTCTTTAAAGGCATCACAATTTATGGTGTTGTAGGACGTATTTTATTTGGAACGTGGCATCAAGTTGCTGGGTTAATTGAAAGTGGAAAATTAGATTTAGAAAAGATCGTTACACACGTATTTCCTTTGTCTCAAGTTGATGAAGCTGTTCAAATCATGGCATCAGGAAATAGTGGAAAAGTTGTTCTTATTCCATAATAAAGGAGGAAGTTATGTCATATCTACTTTTAAAAGTAAATGAATTAAAATCGGATGGATTATATCGAAAATTGCCTATTAATGATGGGCCTTGTGATGCGATTATCAGGTTAAATGGTAAACCCGTAATTAACCTTTCATCAAATAACTATTTAGGCTTTGCGAATCACCCAAGAATCAAAAAAGCTGCTATTGATGCAATTGAAAAATATGGTGTTGGAGCTGGTGCAGTTAGAACGATTGTTGGCAACATGACTATTCATGAAGAACTTGATCGTTTAATCGCACGATTTAAAAAAGAAGACGCAGCAGTTGTCTTTCAATCTGGTTATGTAACCAATGCAGGAGTTATTCAAGCAATCACTGATGAACATGACTTAATCATCTCAGATGAATTAAATCATGCATCCATTATTGATGGCGTTCGTTTGTCTAAGGCTAGCCGCGCAGTATTTAAACATTCTGACATGCAAAGCTTAGAAAAAATACTCAAAGAAAGAAGAGATCAATATCACAATGTCTTAATTATCACAGATGGTGTTTTCTCTATGGATGGTGATATTGCTAAATTGCCAGAAATTGTTAAATTAGCTAAAAAATATAAAGCTTTAACATATGTTGATGATGCGCATGGTTCTGGTGTATTAGGACGTTCTGGTAGAGGCACGGTTGATCACTTTGGTCTACACGGCCAAGTTGACTTTATTGTAGGCACATTGTCAAAAGCAATCGGAGTTGTTGGTGGGTATGTTTGTGGTTCATTATGGATGAAAGAATGGTTACTTCATCGTGGTAGACCGTTACTCTTTTCTACAGCAATGATGCCATCTGCTGTAGCAGCTATCATTGAGGCATTTCATATGCTAGAAGAATCAACAGAATACACTGATAAACTTTGGAAAAATGCACGCTACTTTAAAAAATCACTTGTAGATTATGGATTTGATATAGGTAGAAGTGAAACACCAATAACGCCTATAATGATTGGTGATGAAAGCAGAACATTAGAATTTTCTGCAAATTTACTTAAAAATGGAGTTTATGTCTCAGGTATTGTTTTCCCTACAGTAGCAAAAGGTAAAGGAAGAGTGAGATGTATGGTTTCTGCACTACATACAAAAAAAGAATTAGACCATGCAGTAGACATCATCTATAAAACAGCAAAGAAAATGGAATTAATTGCCTAGTGTAACTAGGCTTTTTTTTAATTATGGGGGTTTATATCAAAATTAAGGAAATTGCATGAATAATATGCTTAAAAATATGGTAAAATTTAATGTATAACAATAAGTGAGGTGCTGTATGAATAATGTGGATGTGACCGACCTAAATGTAAATAAAATTCATCACTTAGGATCTTTTATAGTAGATGATAAAAGAACCTATAATTCTTTTTTTGTTCAAATAGAGAAACTCAATATAATAATTGATATCCCACCATTCCAAGTTTTTGATGAATTTATCACAGAATTAAAAAAACTAATAGAAATCCCGCAAATTACACACATTATCATTCAATTCACTTCAATGAGTAACCTAAGCGGAGTTCAAAAGTTATTTAGTTTAGGATTTACTGGAACCATTATAACTAATAAATATTATGGTCTTCAAATAAGTAGCATGAATCTACCTAATAAAATTGATTATATAAGTGATTTGAAGTGTAAATTGGTTTATCAAAATCAAATCATTTTTAAATTTCTGCCAATGGTTTTTTTACCTGATCCAGAGATGTTCATGACGTTTATGCCCTTAAATTCAGCATTATTCTCGTCAACGATTTTTAGCAGTTTTCGTGATGTTGATACATATCCGAGCATTGGAAATTTAAAAAAGGCTATTTTTGATTTTCATAAATCCATGATGCCTAGTAGTTTGTATCTCCAACCACCACTTAGAATTACAAGTAAACTACATATTCAAATGATTTATCCTGCTATTGGATATCTAATTTCGAAACAAGTGTTTAGTACAATTTATGAGTATGTTGAAAGAATTGATTTTTACAATAATTATCAAGTGTTTACTTATGATGAAAAGGGTTACAAACAAGTAAATTACAGAGAAATTATCAATCATATGATTAATCATCTTCAAAAATATTATTCTAAAATAGAAATTTTAAATACTTTTGTTGGTACACCATTTGCTCTGCAAGCAGATCCACTTGTATTAAATAAAACAGCTCTAGATGATTACCGTTTATGGCACGGTTTTTTTGAGCATATTTATGTTGAAAAGGGTTTGTCTTGGATAACTGTTTTAGAACCTTTAGTTAATAGATATCATGATAACTATGCTCTTGCTAAGCCCAATGTGTATTTATCTAAGTTTATTGAAATGACAATGAAAACGAATGCTTTGAATAAAGAGAATTCAGAATTAGAAGAACGTATTAATTTGCTTAACAGCGAAGTTGAAGAAGCGAAAGATAAATTTTTGCGCTGTCCGATAACGCATCTTTATAATCAAGATTTTTTCAAGCAGGTAGTGAAAATAGATTTAGAAAAGTCAGATAAGGAAGAATTCAAAAAAGGGTTTGTCTTGGTTCAATTAGACCAATTAAACGAGATTAACCGTAAGTTTGGCAATGAAACAGGTGATGAATCCATTAGGAATATGGCCTATATCATTGAACAAATTAAGGATCCTGAGACATTAGTATTCAAACAAAGTGGACCTGGTGTTTTGATTTATCTAGATCATTCAAAATTAGAAGCTGTTCAAAACTTCGCAATTAAGCTAAGAAACGAGATTGGTGAATCCGATTTATTTATCGAAAAAGTAACAGCTTCGGTTAGTACTGTTGGTATAGAGGAAATCAATCGCGATTTACCTACCGATGAAAAAATTGATGAAATATTCTCTTTATTAGAAAAACGTGCTCTGGTAGGTAAAACTAAAGGGACCGGTCTAATTATTGATAAAGAATACAAATTATTGTCTTCTTCTGAAGGTAGTATTTTACTTGTAGATGAGGATGAAGTAAATTTAAATATGCTTAATCGCATTTTCAAACGTCTTAATTTTGACGTTAAAATAGCAAGAGGTGTAGAAGAAGCTATTAAAATTATTGATACAACTCCAATCGATCTCATCATTTCTGAGATAAATCTATCTAAGATTGATGGATTTTCACTTAAAAAAATATTAAATGAAAGCAAAGATTTCCAAAAGATTCCTTTTATTATGGTTTCTCACAATAAAACACTTGAAAATATCAAAAGAGCAAATACACTCAATGTCAATCTAATGCTAGAAAAACCAATAATACCAGAGGAATTGATTGGACATGTTGCAAGATTTAAAGAATGGATGCGCCGCCTATGACAACTCAGATAGCATGGTTAATATTCTGGGGGTTCCTTGTCGTTTCATTTTATTTGATTCTTGCAATTGTTATTCAAAAAAGTGTTAATAGAAGAGTCTTAGTCAAAAAGGGATTAGCGAGAGACTTTTTATTTAAAAGATATTTTGATCAAGAAGAAGTAAAGTCGGAATTGACAAATCGATTCTTTTTTGACGCCTTCATTGATATTGAAACACAGGTGGAAATAGAACCCAAGGTAAGAAAAAGAGTTATTGATGATCTCATTTTAACGAAATTTACTAAAAGACAATTCAGAAGACTTAATTCTTTAAGTTCCATCAAACGAAAGATTGCTATTTTTTATATCAGTACGTTAAATACCCCTAAAGCATGGGAGTTACTAGAAAAACGCTTTGATAAAGAGAAAAATGACAGTGTTCGTTTTTATTTGGTCTATGCACTAAAGGATTTTTTGAATGTACGTATCTTTGATAAAATAATTGAAAGTGTAGTTGGAAGTGACGCGAATTATCAAAGGTGGATACAAGCTTTATTGATAAATCATTATACAAGTATACAGATGTTTGTTCCCGCGTATTTTAACGACAGACGTGTTGAAATCAAAAAGTTACTTATAGGTCTTGCAGCAAATACAATTGATGAAAAGTTGAAGAATTACGCGCTTAGATTATTTCATGAATCTGTATTAGAACCAGATATCAAGCTTTTAGCAATAGAAGCAATTTCTAAAATGCATCCTCATGAAATAGCAAATGAATTATTTTGCAAAAATGAGGACGATCAAATAAAAAGAGTTTCAATTCGCGCTGCAGCTTCAATTGTAGACCAGCAAATGGTTGAGGCATTAATCAAATCCATGGATGGATCAAGTTTAGATAACGACCGTATTAATAGCTTATCTAAAATTCTATATGACTCAACAAGTTTGATGTTATTCGTTTTACAATGGTATGCACGTACAAAAAATAGAAATCAACAATTAGCAATTGCTCATGTTCTTTCTCACCGAATTGATTATTTAATGTTAAAGGTTGAAAGTGAAGGTTTTGAATATATTCTACATATTTTAGAAGATATGTTAGAACTACATATTGTAGAAGACTTCATTGACTTCATTAATATCAATAAGAAAAGTCAAATTGAAAAAATACTACTACCTTTAATGTCAAAACATGCAGAAAATGATAAATACGTACGCGAACAATTTTCAATATACTTAAATGACAAATTATTAAAGATGTTAAACTTACCAAAATTAAAACAACCCATTGTTGAAAGAGAACGTTCACCATTGGAAAAATCAAAAATTATTTGGATTTCGCAATGGATTATAATCACGATTCTATTTTTCCCTTTATTATTTTTTGTAACACGATTCAAGTTAATCTTTAGTGGGACTGTCAATGTTTTTGAATTGTTAATTATTAATTTCAATAGTTATTTGGTCATATATTTTGTTTTTGCTAATCTAATCTATATTATTTTACTTATGATTGCACTTAAAGGATCGAAGGAAAGATTGGATTTATGGCATATAAAAAAACAAACATTACTATTCGAACATGGTATATTACCAAGTATTTCGATTGTAGCTCCCGCATATAACGAAGAGAAAAGCATTATCGAAAGTGTTACATCACTGCTCAATCTAAAGTATCCAAAATATGAAGTTATTGTTGTTAATGATGGTTCGAAAGACAATACAATCAATGTTTTAATAGAACATTTTCAGTTAGAAAGAAAACATCCTTTCTTTACACTAAAACTAAAGACAAAAGCGCTACGAGGCGCATATGTCAATAAGCATATTCCAAACCTTATTGTAATAGATAAACAAAATGGCGGGAAAGCTGATGCATTAAACCTAGGTATTAATGTTGCTAAGAATGATTTCATATGTGGGATTGATGCTGATTCTCTATTAGAAGAAGATGCATTACTTAAGCTAATGAGTGTTACTTTGGATCATACAACTGACCATATAGCACTTGGTGGTAATATCGTTCCTGTAAATGGTTGTGTTGTTGACAAAGGAAAAATTGAACATAGTGGCTTAGCTGAAAACACACTTGTAAGATTCCAAACATTAGAATATCTTAGAGCATTTACATCAGGTCGTATTGGATGGTCAAAAATTCATAGTTTACTGATTGTTTCTGGAGCATTTGGTCTATTTCAAAGGAAATCATTACTTGAAACAGGTGGGTATTTAACGATAAGTGGTGATTTAAAGAAAGATACTGTTGGTGAAGATATGGAGCTAGTTGTTAGGTTGACTTATGAGGCTCTGAAGAAAAAAGCACCTTATCGGGTTGAATATGTTCATCATGCAAATTGTTATACCGAGTTACCCAATGATTTAAGAAGTCTTCTTAAACAAAGAAATAGATGGCAAAGAGGATTATTAGATATCCTCAGTTATCATAGAAATTTATTGTTTAATCCTAGATATAAGCAGCCTGGATTGATTGCATTTCCATATTTTTTCATTTTCGAAATGGTTGGTCCATTCCTCGAAACAATGGGGTATATAGCATTAATTATCGGTTTATCAATGGGATTGCTTAATACACCGATTATCATTTTGCTTTTTGTAGCAACAATTGGTTTAGGAATTATCATTTCACTATTTTCTTTAAGAATATCGGAAAAGAGAAATGTCTTTTACTCCAATAAAGAAACGGGTATACTTATATTCATAGCCATCGTAGAAAATTTTGGTTATCGTCAGTTAATGAGTATACAACGTGCTTTCTCAACCTTCTCAGCACTTCGTGAAAGTGGATCATGGGGAAGTCAAAAACGTCAAGGATTTAAAAAACAATAACGAGGTATAAATAATGAAAACTATTGAAAAACTAAAAATATTATTTGAATCATTTCATGAAGCGATTTATATAGTGAACAAGGAAAGACAAATTCTATATTTTAATCCTGAAGCATCAAAGATTAGTGGATTTAGCAAAGATGATATGGTGCATTCATTTTGTTTCAATAATATGTTAAATCATGTGGACGACACAGGCGTAAATATGTGTAATGGTAGATGTCCTTTAGTTGATAGTATGGCATTGAATGAAGTAACTGAAAAATATATGTATTTACATCATAAGAATGGGCATCGTGTCAAAGTTTTTGTGAGAGCCATACCCTATGAAGAAGATGGTGAGATTGTTGGTGCTATTGAAGTTTTTACTGATGTAACTGAATCTAATTCATTACTTGAAAAGCTACAGATTCAAAAACGCTTAAACATGCTTGATCCTTTAACTGGGCTTTTTAATAGAAGATTTTTGAATGAAGAATTTCCTGAACTTGCAAAAGGATTTCCATCAGATGAAAAATTAGGAGTTTTATTCATTGATATTGATGATTTTAAAATGAAAAATGATCGCTATGGTCATCTAATTGGTGATGAGGTTTTAAAAACAATTTCAAAGACAATTCAATATAATTTAAAAGCTAATGACTTTGTTATTCGTTATGGCGGAGATGAACTACTTGTTTTATTAAGGTATATTGATCCTGACAATATCGAGTATATTGCAGAAAAATTGAGAATATTAGTTAAAAATTCTGGATCTAGAGAAATAAATAAAAATGTAACAACTACAATTTCAGTTGGTGCTACAATTCTTGATAAAAATGAAAGTCTACTACAAGCTATTAATAGAGCAGATCATGCAATGTATTTAGCAAAGAGTAAAGGAGCAAATCAAGTTGTTTTTATAGAAAAGGATTACTAAAATAAAAAAACTGAAAGATGGAAGGTTCTTATGGACAATATAAAAAGATTTGATTTTGATAAAAAACCGTTAAAAGAAAAATTCTTTTTGACACCCGTAGCTTATTTATTAAGTTTTCCAACAATTTGGCATAGAAAATTAAAAGTTAATAAGGTTAATATGAAAGGACTTAAACCACCCTATATTTTATTAGCCACACATCACGCTTTCCTAGATTTTAAAGTAACAACTGCAGCGATTTTTCCTAAAAGAGCAAATTATGTAGTTGCAATTGATGGATATATTAAAAGAGAATGGTTATTGAGAAATGTTGGCGCGATTTGCAAACGTAAGTTTACCAATGATATCAAATTAGTTAGACACATCAAATATAGCTTAGAAGAGTTAAAGTATATTTGTGCAATCTATCCTGAAGCTAGATATTCTTTAGTTGGTACGACTGCAATTTTACCCGAGTCACTCGGAAAAATGGTTAAGATATTAAAGCGTCCAGTTGTTGTTTTAAATATGCATGGAAATTACTTAACTCAACCAGTTTGGAATTTGGATATGAGAAAAGTTCCATTGGCTGCGGATATGACGCAAATTGTGACACAAAACGAAATTAAAGATTTGACTATTGAAGAAATTAATAATCGAATAAGCAAAGCATTTAAATATGATGAATATCAATGGCAAAAAGATAATCAAATCAAGATCAATTTTAAAGATAGAGCGAAGAACCTTCATAAACCATTATATCAATGTCCAAGTTGTTTAAAAGAACATGTTATGGATTCAAATGAAGATAAAATATGGTGTACAGCTTGTCACAAGACATATGTTATGGATGTCTATGGACAATTAAAGGCTACCGAAGGTGAAACTGAGTTTCCACATATACCTGATTGGTTTGAGTTCCAAAAAGCAAATGTTAGAAAGCAAATAGAAGATGGGACATATTATTTTGAAGATGAAGTATCAATAGAATCATTACCCAATGCAGATGGCTATATTTCCCTTGGAAAAGGCAAACTAAAACATGATATTAATGGGTTTGTTTTAGAAGGCATGGAAAATAATGAAAAATTAGAACTTATTAAAGAACCCTTATCAATGTATGGTCTTCATATAGAATATGATTATTTTGGAAAAGGTGACTGTATTGATTTATCAACTCACAAAGACACCTATTATATTTATCCGTTGAATAAGAAAAATGTTGTAACAAAACTTCATTTTGCTGTTGAAGAAATATATAAAATCAAACATGATTTGCTGATTAAAGGTATAAAAAATATATAGTATTAAATATTTTTGTTTTATAAAAGAATAGGGGTATCAAATGGAAATAAAATGTTTAAAACTTAACGACTTAACAGAAGCAGTATGTGAAAATAATTTTAAAGTTCGCTATATGCTTCCTAATGAAACAGCGGAATATATTAATAGGAAAAATAAAGTGATTCATGAGCATGATGTTATCACGCGATCTTCTAATCGTACTCGAGTTATTTGTCCGATTTTTTATGAATGTGGAGGCTGTGATTTCCTTCATATCAAATATGATGAACAACTTAGAATGAAAGCGGATTTAATATACAAACTTGTAGCAAGAAATAATATTAAAACAAATATCTTGCCAATATTGGCAAGTGAAAACCCATTGAATTACAGACATAAAGTTGTTGCTACCGCTACAACAAAAAACAAAAAATTGAGATTGGGACTCTTTCAGGAAAACAGCAAAAACATTCTTCCTTTTGTCAATTGTTTTATTCAAGACAAGGAATGTAATTTGGTCCTTCAGTTTTTAGAGGGATTACTTAATAAATACAAGATTCCTGCATATAAGCTTGATCAAGAAACAGGCATGATTAAACATGTCTTGGTTCGTAAGGCATATGCATCTGGTAAAATGATGGTCGTTATTGTGACACATGGGAAATTACTTCCAAATGGAAAGAAAATTGCTGTTGATCTCATAAAAGAAATCCCCAATGTTCAAACAGTTATTCAAAATATACACCAGAAAAAAACAAAATTAGTCCTCTTAGATGAAGAAAAAATCATCTACGGTAGAGGATTTATTGAAGATGAAATTGATGGACTTAAATTCAAATTATCATCTAAATCGTTTTATCAGGTTAATCCTATGCAGATGATAAAATTATATCATGCTGCATTAGACATGGCAGATATAAAGCCTAATGATGTCGTTATGGACACGTATTCCGGTATTGGTACCATTTCCTTAATGGCTTCTAAGAAAGCTAAAGAAGTTATTGCGATAGAGACGAATATATCATCTCATCACGATGCTTTAAATAATAAAAAAATCAATCAGATTGATAATATAACATTTGTTAATGACGATGTTGAAAATTATATTCATAGTTTTAAGGGAAAAATTGATTGTTTGATTATGGATCCCACAAGAGATGGTTCATCTGAAAAATTTTTGAATTCTATTTTAGTACTAAAACCAAAAAGAATTGTCTATATTTCTTGTGATCCAAGAACGCAGATTAGAGATTTACTCGTGCTAATGAAAACATACAAATTGAAATCTTTGCAACCAGTTGACATGTTTTCTCAAACAGTGCACCTAGAAAATATTGCTTTATTAGAGCTTAATTAATTTCTTAAAGAGGTAATTAAATGAAAGTATTTATAGTTGGCGGTACTGGACTTTTAGGGTCAGAAGCTGCTAGATTACTAATTCAAAAAGGACATCAAGTTTCATCTATTGCTCTACCACCTATACCTGCTGGTGAAACTCTACATAAAGAGATGGAATTGAAATTTGCTAATTATATGGAGTTAGACGATTTAAGCATAAGAAATTTAATGACGGGTTGTGAAGGCTTCATTTTTGCTGCTGGTGTAGATGAAAGAATCGAAGGTACAAAACCGATCTATGAATTTTATGCAAAGTACAACATATTTCCATTAGAAAGAATGTTAAAAATAGCAAAAGAAGTCGGGATTAAACATGTGGTCATCTTAGGCTCATATTTTTCTTATTTTGCTAGAGAATGGACAGAGCTAAACTTATATGAACATCATCCATATATTCGAAGCAGAATAGATCAAGCAACTATGGCTTTATCATATGTTAGTAGTCAAATGAGCGTTTCAGTTTTAGAACTGCCATATATATTTGGAACTCAACCAGGAAGAAAGCCAGTTTGGACATTTTTAATTGAACAAATTAAATTTATGAGGAATGTAACCTTTTATCCTAAGGGTGGAACAACCATGGTGACAGTTAAACAAGTTGCCGAGTGTATATGTGGAGCTTTAGAAAAGGGCAAAGGGGCGAATAATTATCCAGTTGGATATTATAATATGACGTGGAAAGAAATGTTGACTATATTTCACAAATATATGGGAATGCCTTCTAAAAAAATCATAATTATACCAAAATTTTTATATAGAATAGGCATGAAAAGAAAAGTTAAAGAATTTAATATAAAAGGCGTGGAATCAGGTTTAGATCTCATGGAATTCGTAGATATCATGACAAAAAATGCATATATTGAGAAAAAATTTATTGTTGAAACTTTTAATGTAAAACCCGATGATATTGACAAAGCTATTGGTGAATCCGTTTTGTCATCTTTAAATTATATCAATGATGCGTCTAATTTCCTTGATATGAAAGGTGAATAGTATCTCTATAGTTAAACCTTTTGTTTGATCGTTAAAATAATTCAAAGCAATTATCAACAATGCAATATTACAGCAAGAGAAGATTGGGAATACCAGTCTTTTTTATTTGTTTATTTTAAAAAACAATGTTTTTCTACGTATCACACAAAATTTGAGCAATAATTAGGTATAATGAATACATAAGAAAAATAGAAATCAAAGGAGCTTAATATGAAAAACTTTTATATGAAACAAAAAGTATTTTCTTTTAGAGATCGATATAAAGTATTTGATGAAGAACAAAATGTGATTTATCATTGTGAAGGGAAGTTAATATCCATTTCAAAAAAAATGAAATTTGTCGAAACATCTACAGATACTATTTTATACAATTTCAGAAAACAGATCTTTAGTTTTTTAGCAAAATATTATTTGACTGATGTAGATGGTAATGAAGTAGCTGTTATCAAAAGAAAGTTTTCTTTTTTAAAACCGATAATTGAAATTGAAAGTAAATTGGGCGATATTACTTTAGAAGGCGATTATTTTGCTCATAACTTCACACTGTTTGAAAATGGTGTTGAGCTAGCAAATGTCCAAAAAAAATGGGTATCATGGGGTGATTCTTACGTCATAACAGTTCAAGACGAATCAAGATCTCATTTTTTACTCGCTGTTATTATTCTTATTGATAGCGTTTTTCATGGAAATAAAAGCCAAAATAGACTCTAAAAATAAAGAATTGAAATAAATATATGGAGGTTTATATGATTGGTAAATATAAAAGCCCATTGGGCATGATTTTTTTCACGATTGATAATGGGAAAATAACAGATATGATAATTGATGATCTCGGTATAAAAACCAGTCAAGATTCTTTTAGTTGTGAAATTGAAAAACAATTGAATGAATATTTTCATCATCTAAGAAATGAATTTAATTTACCTATTTCATATAATAGAGGCACTCCTTTTCAACAAGAAGTTTGGAATGCTTTACTTACTATACCTTATGGACAAACAAGAAGTTATCAAGACATAGCCATTCAAATTGGTAGACCAAAAGCTATAAGAGCTGTAGGTCAAGCCTGTAAGAAAAATCCAATAGGTATTGTTGTCCCTTGCCATAGAGTTATTGGAAAAGATGGAAGTATGCGTGGATATTCTGGACCAACTCATATTGATCTCAAAGAACAATTACTTGCTATTGAAAAATTGAATCAATTAGGAGTTTAAAATGGATAATAATCAACTAAAAAGATATAGACATGATTTACATCAAATTCCAGAGATTGCTTTTGACCTCTTTTTAACCCATGAATACCTTAAAAAGCAGTTAGTTGAAATGGGATATGAAATTGAAGTCGTTGCAAAAACAGGAATTATTGTACATAAAAAAGGATTATCAGATGATGCGATTGCATTTAGGTCTGATATGGATGCACTGTCAGTAGATGAAAAGACTCATGTAAGTTTTACATCTAAACACCCACATAAGATGCACGCATGTGGGCATGATGGTCATATGTCAATGCTTTTAGGCTTTGCTTCCTATGTTTCAAAACTCGAGAATCTTAGCAAAACAGTTGTTTTTATCTTTCAGCCTGCTGAAGAAGGACCAGGCGGCGCTAAAGTTATTATAGAAGAAGGCATACTTGAAAAATATAATATTAGTCATATTTTCGGTATTCATCTTTTCCCTGGATTAGAAGAAGGATTGTATGGTTTAGTTGATGGACCTATGCTTGCTCAAAATGGCGAATTCAATTTAGTCATAAACGGTAAATCTGCTCATGCTGCACAACCACATTTAGGAAATGATGCGATTTTAGCAGCTTCACATCTTGTTTCGATGTATCATTCAATTGTCAGTAGAGATATTAATCCATTAGATTCTGCAGTCATAACAATTGGAACCATTAACGGTGGAGAAGCACGAAACATCATTGCTAATCAAGTGAAAATCAGCGGGACTATTAGAAGCTTTAATCCAGATCTATATGAAAAATTAAAAACACGCATGAGAAAAATTGATTCATCGATTGCAGATGCTTTTAGCGTTTTAGTAGAAAACAATATCATGGATTATTATCCACCGGTCATTAATGATCATCAATTGTTTGAATTGGTAAAATCAAATCTAAATAGGAACTCATATCAATTACTAAAACCAATGATGTTTGCTGAAGACTTTGCTTTCTATCAAAAGAAGGTTCCCGGGTTATTTGTTATGCTTGGAACCAAAAATGAAACCAAAAATTATATACACCCACTACATAGCTGTTATTTCAATTTTGATGAAAGAGTCCTATCAAAAGGTGTTGAATTATATAAAATCATCCTTAAAGCAATGAAAATAGTATAAAAAAGTAAATTAAATATTTATTAAAATTCCAATTAAGAAGTATCCCTTAAGGGATCTTTTTTTTTATTTCTAATAGACTGTGTCGAATTAATAAAAACTTAATCTTTAGTTAATAGAATAGAAAAATCTTAAAGTTATAATCAAGGCGTGTAGAAAGGATGTGTCTGCTGATGTATTTGACCAAATTACTATCACCGAAGAAGTTACTCAGAAAAAAGAAGCTCATAAAAATAGGCTTCACAATCTCTGGTTTCTTAACAGTATTATTCGCATTGATAAGTTATTACGGTCAAAACTCAGGAAACTTCGTTATGTCAGTTGACTACAATGCATATCAACGTGGTATTGTGCTTTCAAACGATATAACATTTGAAACAAGGCAACCGCAATTGATGACATTACCCGTTTCAGAAGCTAGAGACATTACATATTCTTGGATTAAGATTGATGATGTTAGTCAAACAAATGGAAATTTTGTTGATCCTGAATATGATTATATCGCGTACACGTTTTATATAAGGAATGAAGGTAATGAAATCGTTGATGTAATCTATAGTATTAAAATTTCTGAAATTCAAAACAACTTAGATGAATCAATTAGAGTACTGGTTATAGAAGATGGTGTTGAAACGATTTTTCAAAAACCCGATAAACCAGATGAATTTGGAAATTATCCAATCTATCCATATACATTACCAGAAACACAGTATTTCTTGTCTGACAGTATTGTTACAAGAAAGAAGATAACAAATTTTAGACCAAACCAAGTGAAAAAATATAGCGTCATCGTCTGGCTTGAGGGACATGATCCAGATACAACAGATGCTATTATTGGTGGAATGGCTAAATTACAAATGGTTTTCGTAATTGATGACGAGGTATTCTAATAAATGTTTACACACGTAAAAAGATTTTATATGTCCCTTATAGCACTGGTATTAATCGTAATGATCTTTGGAACAGTCACATATGCTTGGATTACGATGGCATCAGTCAATTCACTTGATGGCATGTCACTTACAGCAACTAGTGGTAACGAACTATTGATTTCACTAGATGGTGTTACTTATACAAGAGATCTTCCTTCAATAGCATTAGAAAATCTATTGGAAGATGTAGCGTTAACAGATATTACATCACCTGATGGAATTAACTTCTCAAGGGGTGGTCTCAATGAAGGGGACGCCATTGTAGCCAACAATCATTATGTTTCATTTGAATTATGGCTACAGACAGATAGACCAGAACATGAGATTTATTTAGTAGAGAATGTAAGTAAGCAAGTTACATTTGATTCAGATCTAAGTGGAACATACGTCGTATCACAAGGCGTTTCTTGGAAATCGAATTTCACATTTATTAATGGTCCGACATTTGATGATGTCATAGAAAAAAATGAAGAACATATCTATTACGCAAGTGAAGCAGTTAGAATTTCGATAACAGAAATCAAAGACACTCAAAACCTGTTAGATGAAAGAGATGAACAAGAATTAAGGTCATTCCTCTTTGATCCTTCAGAAAACAGTGAAAGAGGATATGGGGTAACATTTGGAGCATTCAGTTATTTTCTTGCAAGTGCACAAATCCCAATTACACCTCCAGATGAATTGCAAGATATCATGTATCAACTTTCAACATTTGGTATTGATAATCCATACCAAGCTGAAAATGACGATTCACTTGTAGCTACACTTCAGCCCTCAAACGCATCAAGTAGCACAGGAAAAACACTTTACCGAGGGAAAATTATTGTTAATATCTGGATTGAAGGATGGGATGCAGATGCATTTAACTCCATTCTCAATGATAGAATTAAGATTCAATTGAAATTTAAAGCTGCGAAAAGCAGCAGTTAGTAAAAAATAGATTTATAAAAAAAAGGAGAAAAAATCATGAGTAGTATTGCTAGAAAATTAGTTTTATCAGTTGTTACGGTTCTCATATCGGTACTTGTATTCGGTACGACAACATTTGCGTGGTTCACGATTACAAACGTTTCTGAGGTTCAAGAATTTCAGTCTGACATCGTAGTCGATAATGGTATTGAAGTTTCATTAGATGGAACAACTTGGGTAACAGCACTTACAACAGAGATGATTGACACTTATATTGCTGCACAATATCCTGGTGGGTTTGCATTTAATCATGTGACGACTACTACAGGACATTCGAACTTTAACACACTAGGTACTTTAGGTGTTACTGATGATGGAACTTTTACAATTAATATGAGTGTTTATCCAGTCCAAACTGTCTATAATGCGTTTGGTACTTTTATAGGGAAGTTTCATACAGGATCGGAAGTGTGGGAGTTTCTTTCTAATTCAGCAACGGCACTATATCCAATTGATTTAATAAATTTTGGATATTATGCTAATTTTGATAGTCTAGGGAATTTATTAGGGAATGCACCAACAATTACACTGGATTCATCATTAACAGAAGATGGTTTAGGTGGAGAGTTATTATTATTCATTTTAAATCAAATGTCAACAACCAATCCTAATGATACATCGGTTGCTCCATTTGGATTATTTGCGCTTGGTGATTTTCCACATATTGCTGACTATGGTAAAGATATTACAGGTTATACATTAGATGATACAATAACGGGTATTTTTAATGAAACATTTATTTTTAGAAAACCTCCTGTTAGCTTTTTTGGAACTAATCAATATCTAAGAAATTATTTTACCTATCTACCTCGTGATAAGACAAGTGATCCATTACTTGCTAAAATAGAAACAGACACATCAGATTATTTTACAGGTATCTATGCTTTAGCTAGTAGTAGTGGTGTAGGTAATGGCATCTATATTCCTGATCATATCGATTTGGATGCATTAAATCCACAATTGTTAAATAGCGAACCAGATATTACATGGCTCGGTATTGATACTGACCCTGATAGTGTGATTTATAAATTAACAGTTGACATGAGACAAATTAAGGATACTTATGCAACAACTATTTATGATCTTGAAGTTTTACAAGTGGATGCTTTTGGCGTTCCAATCCAAGATGGACTTACTTTAAAGAAACCAGTCATTGATGAACAAAGAGGACTCATTACTTACTATTTACCTAGCAATGCATCAATTCTTTCAGGAACATCATCTCACCAGGTTTCTTCATATAGTTATGTAGAAGCCTCAGAAGGTGTTGGAACTAAAGTGCCAGATACATATGAAAATGACGAGTGGACTTATAAGTGGGTTGGCGATTATAAAAAGGTAGGCGAGGTTTATGAGCCTATTGGACCTTATCATACAACTGGAACTTATGATGTCACGTATGACGATTTTACTACATTTATTACAGGTAAAAATAGAAGTGATTCTGTGCCTGATGCTGTTTATGATCGCTATGTTCAAGAAACTAGCGCAAGCATGAATTATGTCCATGTTCATCTTCCTGCCATTAAAGAATATACGACATCAAATAATTTCTGGTGGAGACAAACAGGTTATGTAGTAAGTTCAGCTCAAAGTGCTGCTGCTGGATATGCACCATATAAAACTATTGTTCCTACCTTTCCACCAAGTTATCCTGTTGTTTATGAATACGTTGGGCCAAGCCAAGAGCTAGTGACATATGTTTTGTCAAACTCTGGGGGTACTGGTACGATGACTATTTATGATGATCCAGGTGTTTATTTCCAAGCTAATCTAGATGACACAACATATACAATAGCTTCAGGGGCTACATTTTACGATAATAGTCTACCAATGCTTGAATCAGCAACAATACCACTATCTTATGGTATTTATGATGCTATTTATGATATTAATAATGTATTAATTGATAGTGTAGAAGACCATTATGGTAGTGTGCGTGTCTTTTCTTCAAATTATGATGTACTCAATCCATCTACTTATAAGGATTATGCAATTAGAATCATAAGAACTGCAGATCAAAGTTTAACAGCACTTGATTTACTATATATGAATGGTGTTAATGCTATGCCTACAATCGTTGACTTTAGAGATGTAACAGCAACTAGTATGATCAATTACAAGTCTGATGGTGTCAATGGCATCATGACATTTACATATGCAACACTCAATGTTTCGAATGAGTATAATGTTTTACCAATCTTAACATTATTTGATAACAATACTAGCGTTAAAATACAAACATCTTTATATAAATTAGATAAGGGTATTGTTTTAACTTCAAGTGGGTTTAATAATCTGTATGGTACTTGGGGAGATGGAACCGTTACAGTAGATTTTGAAGTTACCAACTTACTGCCTAGTGGATCTTATCGTATGGAACTTGAATTGGTTACAGGCGAGATAGCTCAAATATATTTTGATAAAATTGAGAGTGCTGATGGATTTATTATTAGCATCGAACACAATGGAGATCTCTTAGAACCAGTAGCAAATCAAATTGAATCAAGCATTCCATTTGGAATGTATTATATTGCAAGCGATAGTGAGACAAAAATCGTAGACTTTACCAACATATCTTCTTTATCTAATGTTTCTTATGAAGATTTGATGGATACGATGATGCCAGATTATTTAACGGGTATTGAAGTATCACCATTTTCAACCTTAATATCGATGGATCTTAGTATAAGCATGATTGATACATATCGTCATCAATACATCATTACTTATTATTTAGAAGCAGAAGATGGAACACCATTTACCTATACGCACACCTTATACGAAAAAGAAGTCGTTGGGACGCCACTACATGTTTATCAAAATGGTGGAGAAGTTGATTTACCTTTTGCGTATTTAACTGTTCTTTATGCGGATTCACCAACGATTCGTGTTGAATTTGATTTTGAATATGTTTATTTTTCATCAGATGATCAAATGATAATGACTTCATCATTTACACCAGAAAATGGTATCGATGAAGCCTTTGAAGATTCAGATTATTTCATTAGTATATTGTCTTCATTGGGCTATGAAGTGGATTTTAACCATGACACACCAATTGGGTACTATCAAATTGATTCAGCTTATCATTCGAGCACTTTCATATGGGGCGAAAATTTAAGTTGGGCGTACACATTCGATAGTATTACAGTAAGAAAAGTTAAAAATGATGATAGCCATCTTAATAATGTCTATTTCGTATCTGACACTGTATTTTCTGGTTTTAATACGATCGTAGATATTGCTGAAATTACATCACTTACTTATCTAGGCTACCTACAATATCCTGAAACCCGTCTCATGTCAGTCTTACCTACAACAGGTATTTATTATGGCGACTATGATGAGTATCAGACCTATTGGATCATTGGGCAAGTGCAAAAGACAAATCTTAGTGCTTATCTACCTACCTTTGTCCTACCTGATGGAGCAATCATTAGACGTGTTGTTGATCAAGTTAATATCGGTTATGAGTATCAATCCGAATTATTATCTACAGATTTCACACCGATTGGTGATATGTTTAACTTTGTTCAATACCGAGTTTATGCACATGATTATGATGAATATTCTACACATTATACAGATTATTATATTGCAATTCAGGATGTCACCAATAACATTAAGGTAAATTTGACTGTCGAAAATGATACTGATCTCGAACTTGAAAAGGTTTTTGTTAAAGTCAATGTTTGCCAAATGGGCGATGATTATACAGAAGAATGTACATATCAAGATATTTTAGTTTCGATGTCCGTTTTTGCTTATTATCAAGCAGATACTGATACTTATACAAATAGTCAATTTCAAACAACAATGTATGGCACTTATTTAGTTTATCTCGATTTGCCTGTTGGTTATTCATTTACGGTTTCAATTCAGCAAGTAACAATTGATGGTAGTGCCTTCTTTTTCGAAGATTCAATTTTACCTAGAAAATATTATGTAACTGTAACCATTATTGAAGATCCTACATTTGAAGATTGGGGCCATCAAGAAAGTTATGATTATACACCAGAGATTTCCCCTTTAAATACCAGTCAAACATATGTAGCTGGTGAAAAGTTCATTTATAACGATATCATATGGTTAGTTCAAGAAGGCTACACATATCTATATAATGCATCGACACCTCCTGGTACAATAGGTACTTCATTAGGGTTGCGTGATATGTCTTCACTTTATAGTGATGTATCAACTTATATGATACGTGATACTGTTCTTGTTGGAAATACTTATTATGAAGCACGTATGGATGATCTATTTGCTGTTGAACCTAATATTGCAAGTGCTTCACTAGGACAATGGTTTGAAATATCAGATAATTGGTTGAATTACAATGTTTACCAAGTTGGAGATATTGTTTTATATAATTCAATTTCATACATTGCCAATTTTGAAAGCCAGAGTTTAATTCCTTTAGATTATTCAGATGTCGGAGAAGCATGGAGTATATATACACCATAAATCAATTATTTAAAAAGAAAAGTAGCCTAATTTTGAACTGAACCCCGAAAAGTAGACACTAAATAAAAAAGGTCTACTTTTTTTGTT
>CAZKLF010000009.1:0-48253 GCA_964553665.1 uncultured Mariniplasma sp.
AAACAAAAAAAAAAAATAAAAAATAACGAAACTATACAACAATAAATAAAAGTAAAAATAATGTAAAAGCTAAACCCATAGCAAAAAGTGGTAAAGTGAAATATCTTTTTCGTTTCGCTTTTCCAAGGTGGTAGCTTACAATTGGAATCAAAACCAACATGAGTGCTGTTAGACTAAATAATACTGGATCTTCTAGCATAAATATTCACCTTTTTGAGATTCACTCATTCCTTTCAGTCTAAATTAAGAGTTTTCGATATCTTATATTATATCAAACAAATAGAATATTCTAACTTCGTATGTATTTTATAGGAGATTTATCTGTAAAAAACTTTATAAATCGGCTTTTTTTAAGTAGATTGTGTCTTTCGCAATTATTATTTATAAAATACACATTATGTTACTATTTCTCTTTTATTAATAAGTTTTTAATGATATAATGTTGATATTAAAGAGCGCATATGTCTAACTACTAAAGTTTAATATTCATTCACATAATTTTTTGGAATTTATATTTCAAAACTACAAGGCTGCAAGAAGGACTTTCTAATTCAACTACGCGCAATTGTTTTTTAATACTCATTAACGTCTTTTTTTACGTCCTCAACTAAACGTAAATCGGGTTGATAATGTTTATATATATATAAAATTATGCATTTAGGAGGAATCAAATGAAGTATTTAGCTACATTTATTGTTTTGTTCGTGATTTACATGTTTTTGGCTGCATTCACAATATATGAAGTTATTCTAGGCGCTATCGTTAGTGCTTTTTTAACTTTACTATTAGTGAAATTTGTCAATTATAAAATTGACTTTCTATTACCAGTCAAACTCGTCAAGTTTCTATTTATTTATCTTCCAGTTTTTATTTGGAAATTGATATTAGCTAACTTTGATGTTGCACGAAGAGTATTAAGTCCTAAAATCCCACTTAACCCTGGTATTGTTAAGATTAAAACAGATCTTAAGGGTGATTTCGGAAAATTAACACTTGCTAATTCAATCACTTTAACACCTGGTACATTATCGATTGATATTGAAGATGACTATCTTTATGTTCATACCGTTGATGTTAAGGGACATAGTGAAGAAGAAAACAAGAAACTAATTAGTGGACCGTTTGAGAAAATTTTAGGAGGTATCTTCAAATGACGATAGACATTATCGTATTTGCTTTGTTGGGCTTTGGTTTATTATTTACTTTGATTCGATTTATCAAAGGACCGAGCTTAAGTGACAAAGTTGTTTCATTAGATACATTTAACATGATTGTTATTGGAGTTATTTCAATGTTAGCATTAGTGTTTAACAATAATCTATATTTAGATATTGTTATCATCTATGCAATCTTAGCATTTTTAGAAACAATCGTATTTGCACGTTATGTGGAGGGTAAACAAGATGGAAATCATTAGTTATGTATTTTTAGTTATCGGTGGTATCTTCTTTTTACTTGGTGGTTTAGGTATCTTAAGAATGCCTGATACATTTAATAGAATCCAAGCAGGAACAAAAGCAACTACGCTTGGTGCATTTTCCATATTAGTTGGTATTGCATTTGCTCAACCCTCTTGGATCTTAAAGATTGTTGTTATTATCGTATTTATCGCAATCTCTAATCCAATTGGTTCAAGTGCAATCGCAAAAGCAACTTATAAGTCAAAAAACATTCCTTCAAATTTAGTTCAAGATGCTATGGCAAAGGTAGGTGAAGACCATGATAATGCTTGATTATATTATGCTTGTTTTATCAATACTTCTTCTTGTCATCGCCTTTTTGGCAGTTAGTGAAAAGAGTTTGATTAAAAGTGTCATTTTCCTTTCTGCACTGAGCATGCTAAGTGTTGTTGCCTTCGTCGTGATGAAAGCTCCAGATGTTGCTTTAACAGAAGCTGTTATAGGTTCTGGTTTAGTAACTGCGTTGTTTGTTTTCACCTTATTATCTATTAAGAAGGAGGAATCCAAATGAAAAAACTGTTAGCTTTTGTCCTAACAATTGGTTTAGGATTACTCATTATCTTTGCTTTAGATGCCAATACTACATTTGATGACTTTGGATTTGCTAATTTAGCTGAACGTGTGTCAACACGTTATATCACTAAAGGCTCTAATGTGGATATCATCTTTGGTCAAACTTTAGAACCAGAAAGTGGTCCTGCGAATATCGTAACATCAATTGTTGTTGATTATCGTAGTTTTGATACGTTAGGTGAAGTGACCGTGCTCTTTATTAGTGCATTAGGTGTTGCATTACTTTTAGGCTCTGCAGGAGCACAAAAGAGAATGGAACTTAACTTTAAACCAAACTTTATGTTACGTGTGGGTTCACGCGCACTCTTTGGTATCATCATCATGACTGGCGTTTATGTAACCTTACATGGTCACTTGACACCTGGTGGTGGCTTCCCTGGTGGAGCAATGATAGCAAGTGCAATGCTTCTTTTATATTTAGCTGATGATGAATTCAGAGCTAGAATTAAAGGATTCAAAATTTTAGAAAGTATTGCAGGTAGTCTTTATGTCATCATTGGTTTGTTAGGGTTAGTTGTTGCAACTTACTTTTTGCAAAACTTCTTACCAAACGGTACAGTTGGTGACTTATTAAGTTCAGGAATCGTTCCAATCATTTATATCTTAATTGGATTAAAAGTTGGTAGCGAAATTTCTGGTATGATTGACAATTTCTTAACAGAGGAGGAAGCACAATGATCCAATATGCCGCAATTCTCTTAATGATGATTGGTTTATATGGTTTATTAACAAACCGTAATGTGATCAAAATCGTCATTTCATTAAATGTATTAGAAATCGGATTAAATATCTTCATTATAAGTATCGGGTTTGTTTATGATGGGATTGCTCCTATCTTAACAAGCGTAAACAATTCAAGTGCTTTATTATTTGTTGATCCACTTCCACAAGCTTTAGTTCTTACAGCTATCGTTATTGGTGTTGGTACAACAGCACTAGGACTTGCAATTGTTAAAAGCATTTATCAAAAATACAAAACATTA
Source organism: uncultured Mariniplasma sp. (assembly GCA_964553665.1). Taxonomy (GTDB): domain Bacteria; phylum Bacillota_I; class Bacilli_A; order Acholeplasmatales; family Acholeplasmataceae; genus Peloplasma. Next base: position 3,017 of record CAZKLF010000009.1, read on the forward strand.
GAGATAGATGAGGTGGAGGAAATATGATGAGCGCAATTCTATTAATCGCAATTCCTTTACTAGCAGCATTTCTTTCAATATTATCTAAGAAGATAGCACCTGTATTACTTTTACTAGTTGGAGCAGCAAACATAATCCTTTTATGGTTCGTTCCATCAGGTATTGTTATTATCGGCGACTTTGAAATGCCATTTGGTATTAGTTTATTCTTAGATTCATATGCAAGAATTGCATTGTATCTTGTTAATGGCTTATTCTTTATCGTTACAATCCTAAATGTAGTCGAATATAAAAAATTAAGTTCAATATTACTTGTTGCCTTGGCAGCACTTAATGGTTTATTACTCACTGGCGATCTATTTAATCTCTTCGTATTCCTAGAAGTTGCTGGAATCGCTGCATATTTAATTTCCACAACAAACAAAAAACCTTTGGCAACCTTTAACTATCTTGTTATCGGTACAGTAGGCAGTATCTTATATTTATTTGGGTTAATGATTTTATATGGCATGTTTGGAACATTAAACATGATGGATATGATTCATGAAATCCAAACTGCTAGCATTGCTTATTCAAGTTTAATTCTTCCATTCTTCCTCATGTTTATGGGACTTGGTATTGAAGCTAAGTTGTTACCATTTAATGCATGGGTTAAAGGTATCTTAAAGCATTCAAACACATTAAGTGGTCCAATGATCGCAAGTGTTTATGCAGCAGCAATCTCTTTAATGTTCGGAAGACTTATTAATAATCTATTCATGTTTGAAGGCAAATTACTATTGGTTGTCACTGTCTTACTTGCTTTGGGTGTCGTCTTAGGTGAAGCTATGGCATTCTCAAGCAAGAAAGCAAGAGAGATTCTATTATTTTCAAGTATTTCTCAAGCCTGTATTACCGTGTTACTCTTCGTAAACGGCATTATCATTTGGGCAGTCTACGTAGTTATCGCAAACGCTTTAAGCAAATTAGTGCTTTATCTAATCATTAATAGAGCTACTAAAGAAACTAAGAGTGATGATGTAAATGACTTACAAGGATTATTTGCTAAAAATATATTCGTAGGTATCGCCTTTACAGTTGCAGCATTATCTGTAATGGGCTTGCCATTATTCGCTGGCTTCGTGATTAAATTCAACTATTTGACTCAACTTGCAGTTGCAGGTCAAATGGCTATTGTTGCTTTAATCTTGGTTGCTAGTCTTGTAGAGGGCATCTACTTCGTTAAACTACTTATCAAACTTTGGTATAGTGGTGAAAAAGAAATCAATGTTAAATTCGATTTACCTTATAAAGCTGTCTTTGCAGTTGTTACACTAATGATTATATTGTTCGGATTATATTCCGCACCACTTGATTCATTAGATAACGGCATTGATACGATGCAAGATGAGATTGGGGTGATTTATAATGGCTAGTATAGAATTTCTAATCTTATTTTTAGTGCTTGCAAGTTTTCTTTCATATTTCGTTACTAAAATAAATTCATTTGCTGGTTCAATTGTCACAATCTTCGCAACGATGTTTGTCTTAGTATCACTTTCAGCTTATGGGTTTAATGCAACATTGGATACAACTGTTCTATATTTACCTGGTTTTACATTTGAATTTACTTATTTGGGCGTTTACTTTGCAATCATCGTTGCATTTGTTTATTCGATGGTTTCATTCTTCCACCCATATTTCGTAGATCATTATAAATACAAAAATGCTTATAACATGCTCTTCTTATTGAGCTTGGCTGGCGTACTTGGCGCATTTTTCACAAATAATTTCATGCAATTGTTCTTCTTCTTTGAATTAATTGTTTGGACGACAATGTTCCTTATTCCACTTGGCAAGAGTAAATCAGCAGCGGTTTCCTATTTCGGATTCTCTGCAGCTGGTAGCTTTGCAATGTTATTCGGTATTCTTATTATGTTTAAAGAAGCTGGATCATTTGATATTACAGCTGGTCTAGCAAGTCTATCTGGAACAAACGCAATTTTAGTATTCGTTTCATTTATCATTGCTGGTTTTGCAAAGTTAGGCGTATTCCCATTACATATTTGGTTACCGATTGCTCATGGTAATGCACCTCATCCATTTTCACCAGTTCTATCTGGTGCACTTGTTAAATTAGGCGCATTTGTTGCAATCTTAGCACTTGTTAGAATATCTCCTGCATCTTCAATGATTACAGCGATTGGCTTACCTTTTGCACATTATATTATTGCTCTATTAGGAGCTGCATCGATTGTATTTGGTACTTTAATGGCAATTAAGGAAGATGATGCGAAGAAACTTCTAGCTTATTCTTCTATGAGTCATGGTGGTTATATCATTGTTGCATTCAGTTTACTTGATTCTGTTGCATTTGCTGGTGGTTTCTACCATATCTTAGCACATGCTTTAGCAAGTGCTGGTGCATTTATGGCAATTGCTGCAGTAGCTCACAGAACTGGAACAACTAAGATGAGCGAACTTGGTGGTATCATTCATAAGATGCCAATTACTTACGTTGTTTACCTAGTTGCAATCATTTCTATGGCTGGTATTCCTCCAATGGGCGGGTTTATCAGTAAATGGTTAATTTTCCAGGCAGTCATTGATAAAGGACTAATCTTTATATCAATTGCAGTTTTCTTTGGAAGTATCGGTTCATTCTTATACGTCTTTAGACCACTTGCTGCATTATTCCTTGGTCAAGAGTTCCCACAATTTAAGAAAATTAAAGAAGCACCAATTTTGATGCTTATACCTATGGTAATCATTACACTTCTTAACATTTATACTGGTGTATTTCCAAATGGTATCTTAGGATTCATTAACAAAATATTACCTGAACTTGGTAATTATGCTCCATTAGTCATTAATTCTCCTGCTTTAACAATCACTGGTTATAACGGTGTGTTACATCCTACATTAATTGCTGGAGTATTTGGTTTTGGTGTTGTCGTAGCATTTATCATCTTCATCTTATTAAAGAAATCACGTCAAGTTGGATTGATGGATACTTATACAGCTGCAAACTTCATACATACTGAAGAATTACTTCATTATAGTGTTGACTTTTATGCTCCATTAGAAAGACTTTATGAAAAACAAGCAACAATTATGACAGACTTTTATGATGCTTTAGCAAATAAAGTGAAAGAGATAGGGAAACTTGCGAAATATTTATTTATGTCCAAGTACGTAGAGGTATCAGTCTTCTGGATTGTTGCCATTCTAGCCTTCCTATTGTGGGGTGAAATCTAATGTTACTAAATATATTAATTGGATTCGGAGTCGCAGTATTTGGATTTGTTCTTCAAACCAGTGTTGCTGGCGTTAATAGAAAAGTAATCGCAAGATTACAAAAGAGATACGGACCAAAATGGTATCAAGAATTTATTGATATCTTCAAACTCTTAAGTAAGAGAGCAACAAGTCATGGCTGGATCTTTGATTTTGGTGTCATTATGGCTTTAGGAGGTATCATTGCAACAGCAATGTTCATGCCTTTAACAAATAACATCGTTGCATTCGCGGGTTATGATAACTTCTTCATCTTCGTCTATTTAATTGCTGTAGGGATGTTAGGTATGGCAATGAGTGCTTCTGGTAGTGGTAACCCATACGCAAGTATAGGCGTTATGCGTGCACTAACTACAATGTTAGCCTATGAAGTACCTTTTATGGTTGTTATTCTTACAATCATTAAGATATCAGGATCAAGTAGTCTCTCACTTATTGGTGCCTTTCAGCAAAGTGCTGGAAATAACTGGTTCTTTATCGCCTTACCTTTAGGTGGTATTGTTGGTTTGATCTGTTTAATGGGTATGATTGGTAAAAAACCATTTGAAACCTATATTGCACCCGCTGAAATTGCATCAGGACCTATGGTTGAATATGGCGGAAAACAATTAGGTATGCTCTTCATTATGCATGAAATTACGGTATTTATTGAAGTCAGTTTATTTGTTCACTTATTCTTAGGTGGTGCAGAAAACATCTTCCTCTTCCTTGTTAAGTATTTTGCAGTCTATACCGTACTCAACTTAATCTCTAACGTCAATGGACGATTAAAAATTGATCAAGTTGTTAAGTTCTATTACAAATGGCCATTAATTATGGCAGTTACACAAGCGATAATCGCAATTTATTTTGGATGGGTGGTCTAGATGAAAAGTACAAAATTTACTGAACCAAGAAAATTAAGTAAAGAGGAAGTTGATCGCAAATGGTGGGAAATAGGAGATTTCTTTAGAAGAAACTCTCTATGGATGCTTATGTATTGTACAGGTTGTTGTGCAATCGAACTACCACCAGCAATGACTTCAGCTTATGATATGGAGCGTTTAGGTATGGGGCCAATGGCAACACCTAGACAAGCTGACATTCTACTTATATCTGGTTATTTATCTGTTAAATCGTTAAGAAGAGTTATCTACACTTATGAACAGATGAGTGAACCTAAATATGTCGTAGGATTGGGCAGTTGCCCTATCAACGGTGGTATCTATCATGATTCACACGCCGTGATTAACCAATTAGATCAATATATTCCAGTTGATACATATGTTGCTGGCTGCATGCCAAATACAGAATCAGTTATGAATGGTTTTGTTGATTTGATGGAACAGATTAGAAATAAAACAGCTAAAGGCTGGATTAAGTATAAAGAAAATAATGAATGGTATAAAGAGAATCAAAAGGCTGCACTCGGGGAGGTAATTATCCATGATGAATTCCATGAGTAATGTTGAATTTTTAAAAGAAATGATGAACAGAAACTTTAAAGTTCTTGAAACGGATGTTATCGATCAATATCAAGTGAGTTTTGTTCTTAATCAAGAAGATGTTATCCAATCACTAGTTTCATTAAGAGCTGCTGGATGGATTCAAATGTCTTATTTAAGTGCAATTGATTGGCCTGAAGAAACAAAAATGGAAATGGTTTATATTTTAATGAATTGGGAACGTCCTGTTCATGTTCAAATCAGATCTAAGATTGATCGTAATGATCCTGTTATGCCATCAATTATCAATATCTATCCAGGTGCTAAGTATTATGAAAGAGAATGCCATGAATTTTTCGGTGTTAAATTTCCTGGAAATCCAGACTATGAAAAACAACTCATCTTAGAAATGTGGGATGATATTCCACCACTTAGAAAAGATTTTGATCCTAAAGCTTATAGTGACAGAAAATTCACTAAAAGAGAATATAAAGAAGATTACCTTGTTTTAAGTGATAAAAACCAGAAAAAAGAAAAACGTGAAGCAAGAAAAAAACGTGCTGAATCACTTAAGGGAGGCGAGTAACATGAAACAGATGAAACTATTTTTAGGACCTCAGCATCCCGGTATGCATGGTAATGCTTCTGTTCACCTTTATGTTGATGGTGACATCATCAAAAAATCTTTCTTATTACCTGGCATGTTACACCGTGGCTTTGAAAAAGGCATGGAAAGACATACATGGATTAACAATATTAGTTTGATCCCTCGTGTTTGTGTTGTAGAACCAGACATCAATGAAATGGCATTTGCTATGGGAGTTGAAAAGCTTTTAGGCCTAAAAGTTCCTGAACGTGCACATTGGATTAGAATGATTATTTTAGAATTAGCACGCCTTTCTATTCACTTAATGGCTTATGGCGGATTAGGTGGTCCAACTGGTAACTATACTTTGATGTATCATGCTCATGCTGATAGAAACTCAATTTTGGATATATTTGAACAAATTAGTGGTCACCGCGTCTATCATCAATATATTATTGCTGGTGGCGTAAGAAAAGATTTACCAAAAGGCATCGAAAAAGATATTCATGCATTTATAGATAGCCTAGAAGCAAGATATGAAGAATATCGTGACTTAGGCATTGAAAACCCATCAATCGTAGCACGTATTAAAGATACAATTATGTTACCTGCTAATGTTGTTTGGGAATTAGGTGTTACTGGTATTGGTATGCGTTCTTCTGTAGGTAAACCCTACGATATTAGAAAAGTCATGCCTTATGCAAGATATGATCAAGTTGAATTTGAAGTTCCTACTTCTGATTACAGTGATGCAAGATCACGTATTGACTGTAAGTTAAAGGAAATTATTCAGTCAATAAGTATTATTAGACAATGTATAGCTAAAATGCCTGAAGGTCCTGTTAGAGTACCTCTTGCTAGAGGCCAATCCATGAGATGGACTGTTCCTAAAGGTTATGTTTATAGCCCTGTGGAATCGTCACGTGGTGAATTTGGTTATTATATGGTATCAAATGGTGGAACCAATCCATATCGCGTTGGCGTACGTGGAGCAAGCTATCCTCAAGGATTGCTTGGTGTCGAAAAATATTTACCTGGCACTAGATTAGATGATGCAGCATTATGGATAGATACGATGGGTGTTTGTTCCCCAGAGATCGACCGATAGGAGGATAAGATGAAGAAAAAATATCGCACACTTAGTATATTAAATCCTATGAGACACTTTAAGTATCTCTTCAAAAAACCTGTCAGTCATATGATGAATGACATCTTTACCAAGAAAAATTCAAACTATATTAATAATAATGCAATCATTAAGTTAAAAAGTAGATTAGATGCTTCTCCAAGAACTGCTCCTGATAATTTAAGAGGTTTTCATACAAATGATTGGGAACTTTGTATCGGCTGTGGCACATGTGCTGAAATTTGCCCTACTGAAGCTATTATTATGACTGAAAGAACTGATGTCAAGGATGAAGCTGGTAAACTCCAAGAAAGACCAATTATTGATTATGGTCGTTGCTGCTTCTGCGCATTATGCGTAGATACATGTACGACTGGTTCTCTTGAAATGAGTAAAGAATATATTTATGCAAGTACTGATCCTCAAGACTTTTTATTGATGCCAGAAAAAACATGGCAAGGTGAAACCGTTGAACATGGATATCAAAAAGATGAAGTCAGCGATTTACTTGATTTAAATAGAATTGCTATGGAGCATGTTGACGCAGAAGAAAGAAAATCAAGTTTCATGGAAGTCGTTAAAGGCTATTCAAAGGAAACTGCTAAACTTGAAGCTGCACGTTGTGTAGAATGCGGTGTATGTACTTCTAGTTGTCCTGTTCAAATGCATATCCCTCAATACATCAGAGCTATTTGGGAAGATGATATTGAAGGCGGACTTCGTCAGATTTATGAAACAAATCCGCTTCCTGGTGTATGCGGAAGAATATGTACACATAACTGTGAAACTTCTTGCGCAATTGCTGTAAGAGGTGAAGCGATTGCTATTAGATGGTTAAAACGTTATATCATTGATAGTGCGCCTGCTGACATTTATGAAAAAGTTATTTCAGAACCAGTTTCTGAAGTTATTGATGCTAAAGTAGCAGTTGTTGGTGCTGGGCCATCTGGTTTAAGTGCTGCATACTATTTAAGAGCATTAGGCTATAAAGTAGATGTTTTCGAAGAAAAAGCTCTTGCTGGTGGTGTCATGAGATATGGCATACCTGCATATAGATTACCTGATTACGCAATCGATAAAGATATTGATTTCATTAAAAAGATTGGGGTTAATATTAAAACCAATATGCGTGTCGGAAAAGATATCACGATGGAAACTCTTGAAAAGAAATACGATGCAGTTTATTTAGGCACTGGTTTCTTTAAGGCACGTATGTTAGATATACCTGGTTCTGATCACAAAGATGTTATGGCAGCTATGGATTTCTTACCACAAGTTAGAGATTACGAACGTGGTGTGCTAAAACTTGAAGATATTAATGTCAAAGAACACGTTTTAGTTATCGGTGGTGGTGATGTTGCATTTGATGTCGCACGTAGTGCAACAAGATTGCAAATGCTTAAATATGGTAAGAGTAGCGTTAAACTTACTTCTCTTGAAAATTGGGATGAACTTCCTGCAAGTGATGATGAAGTTATGGAAGGCGTTGATGAAGGTATTCAATTCTTTTGTGGTAATGGACCTCAAGAAGTCATTCTTAAAAATGGTGGTATCGTAGGTGTTCGTATGTACAAATGTCTATGTTTAACTGATAACGATGGTAGATTTAATCCTCAGTTTGATAAAGAATGCGTCATTGACATTCCAGCAACTCAAGTCTTCTTGTCTATTGGACAAACTCCAGACTATACTTACTTCCCTGAAACATTAAAAGATAAAGTTACATTTAATAGAGGTAAGATCAAGGCTGATAAATATGGTCAAGTTGAAGGCCTAAAATGGCTTTATGTTGGTGGAGATATCATGCGCGGACCTGATTTGATTTCTGGCGTTGCTGATGGACACAGAGCAGCACAAGGCATCGATAATTACTTATATAAAAAAGCTAAGGCTAAAGAAGCAAATTCCTACATGGATGAACTTCGCAAAGCAGTTAAAGATAATACACCCGAGCTTACACATAAGCAAAAACCTCGCGTTTAATAAGATGAAAGTATCCTGAAAAGGATGCTTTTTTCTTTTATTTAAATGTCTGGCTTGTGAGAATTATTAAGTTAAGGTAGAATAGATATAGGGTTAGGTGACAAGATGAAATTAATTGAACAGTTTAATCATGATATCAATCAAAGCGATCAAACAAGATATGAAAGATGGTCTTCTTATCGCACTCAAATAAACTCATTTTTTGAGCCTCATTTAAAAGAGAAAAAGGAAAATTTGTTGATTGTTGGGGCTGGGCATTGCGATGATATTGATTTATCTTTCTTAAAGCATTATTTTGAAAATATAACCTTATCCGATATTGATCTTAAAGGGATGATGCAAGGTATCTTAAATCAGGGTTTTGCAACAGATGACTTCTCTTTATTACAAACAGATTACACTGGTTTTGAGTCATCAGGTTTTTTTGATACCTTAGTCGATGATTTAATTTTATTATCATCTGAAAAAGAAATTGAAACTTATTTGAATAATAAATTTGAATTAAATAGTAAATACCAGTTCATGGATTCAAATAAAGGCCTTTATGATGCCATTATCGTCTTACCAATTTACACTCAACTCATTTATAATCAAATACTTAATGCAACACTTGTTTTAAAAGAAATGGAGCATTCTAAAGATTTCATAAATTTAATCCAGGAATTGTCTTTGCAAAATATGACAATCATTATTGATCAATTCAACCAAAACATCTTTAAATTATTAGATGATCAAGGATTATTATTTGTTTTCTCTGATATTTTTCAAAGTCAAATTGATGAATCTTTCTACTTACAAGTCGAACGCCATATTCATTCAAAAGATTTAATGGATAAGCTATATACATCATACCGTGATACACATGGTTATGGTCTAGGAGATTATGGAATTTACTCAATATCTTCTATTCTAAAGAGTAAAGATCATCAATGGTTTATTTGGCCTTTTGAAAAAAATCTGCATATGATTGTTCAAGCACTATATTTAACAAAAAAATAACAAATAGTAAAACCATATAAAAAAGATCTCTTTTAGCAAAGAAATCTTTTTTTATTTAATATTATTTAATTATTTTGATCTAAGTTTTTCATCAATAGCTTTTGCTGAACTTCTACCAGCGCCCATTGCTAAGATAACTGTTGCTGCACCAGTAACTACATCACCACCAGCATAAACCATCTCTTTTGAAGTTAAACCACTTTCATCTTGAGTGATTATACAGCCCCATTTATCAGTATCTAATCCTTGAGTAGTTGATGCAATAAGTGGGTTAGGTGTTGTTCCTATCGCCATAATGACTGAATCTACTTCAATAATAAATTCTGATCCTTTTTTGACAATTGGTCTACGTCTTCCTGAATCATCAGGTTCTCCTAATTCCATTTCAACACATTCGATACCTTGAACAAATCCTTTATCGTTACCTATAATCTTTGTAGGATTAGATAAGAGTCTAAAGATGATACCTTCTTCTTCAGCATGTTCTATTTCTTCAAGTCTTGCAGGCAATTCTTTCATTGAGCGTCTATAAACCATATATACTTCTTTTGCACCTAATCTTTTAGCACATCTTGCAGCATCAACAGCAACATTTCCTCCACCAATAACTGCGACTCGTTCAGCAATTTGAATGGGTGTGGAACTTGATTGTTGATAGGCTCGCATTAAATTAACTCTTGTTAAAAATTCATTAGCAGAATAAACACCATTGAGCATTTCTCCTTCAATATTCATAAATTTAGGTAATCCAGCACCTGTTCCTAAAAAGACTGCCTCAAATCCATCATCAAATAAATCTTGAATAGATAAGGTTTTTCCGATAATCACATTTGTTTCTATGTTCACTCCAAAGTCTCTTAAGACTTGAATTTCTTTACGGACTATTTCTTTTGGTAATCTAAATTCTGGAATACCATAAACTAAGACACCACCTGGAATATGTAAAGCTTCAAATATAGTCGCAGAATAGCCCAGTAAAGCCAAATCATAGGCACATGATAATCCTGATGGACCTGAACCTACAATTGCAACCTTATGATGATTAGAAAGAGGTTTTACCGTTTCTTGATGATTATGCTTATGATGATAATCAGCAACAAATCTTTCTAATCTACCAATTGCTACTGGTTCACCTTTAATTCCTCTAACACATAGTTGTTCGCATTGGCTCTCCTGTGGACAAACTCTTCCGCATACAGAAGGTAGTGAACTTGACTTGCCAATAACTTGATAAGCAGCTTCAATATCTCCTTCAATTATTTTTTCAATGAATAAAGGGATATCAATCGCTACAGGACATCCTTTAACACAAGGTTTATGTTTGCAACCTAAACATCTTTTCGCTTCATCTATTGCTTGCTCTAAAGTATATCCTAATGAGACTTCGTTAAAATTATGAATTCTTTTTTTTGGATCTTGAAGTGGCATGCTATTTTTAACCATCGATTTATTTAACATCAGCAGCCTCCTTGAGCAAGTTGCAGTTTTCATCAAATGCCTTTTTTTCAAAAGGAGCATACATTTGGTTTCTTCTGATTGCTTCATCAAAATCAACAAGATGACCATCAAATTCTGGACCATCAACACATGCAAACTTCATTTTTCCACCAACTGTGACTCTACATCCACCGCACATACCAGTGCCGTCAATCATCACTGGATTCATACTAACAATTGTTTTAATACCATATGGTTTCGTTGTTAAACTCACAAATTTCATCATTGGAAGTGGTCCAATCGTGATGACTTCATCATAGATTTCGCCATTTTCTAATAAGCTTTTAAGTGCATCCGTAACAAACCCTTTATTTCCATTTGATCCATCATCAGTAGTAATGATTAATTTATCACTACATGCCTTGAATTCTTCTTCTAAAAAGATTAAATCCTTTGATCTAAATCCAATAATAGAATGAACGATCGTATTTTGGTTATGTAATGCTTTAGCAACTGGATATGCAATCGCACACCCAACTCCACCACCAATAACAGCAACCTTCTTTAATCCTTCTAAATGGGTTGCTCTTCCTAATGGTCCCACAAAATCTATAAGTGCATCGCCAACATTTAATTGATCAAGTTTTTGCGTTGTTGCGCCAACAACTTGAAAAATAATGGTTATTGTACCATCACTTGGATTTGCTTCTGTAATCGTCATTGGGATGCGTTCACCATTTTCTTCAACTCGTAAAATAACAAATTGACCAGGTTTTGCATTTTTAACGATATATGGAGCTTCTATTTTTAATAGGGAAACTTTCGGTGCAAGAATTCTTTTTTCCTTAATTATGTACATGATTTTTCCTCTTTTTATAAATTATTTATTTTTTGTCTCAATAAAAAGCTTTGAAATTTCAATCATACGCTCAGGTATTTGAATATGTTGTGGGCATAATTCTACACATTCACCACAACTGATGCAAAAGTCTGCGTTAGAAAATTCCATATTGTGTTCGTATTCATGAATAAATTCATTTTTATTCTTAGAAATAGCAAACTTATTGTAATTTGCAAAATTCTTAGGTATTTCAACACCATGTGGACATGGCATGCAATAGTTACATGACGTACATGGTATTGTTTTACTTTCTAAATAAACATTGAGTGCCTTATCAATAATTTTTTGTTCTTTATCATTTATTGGTTCAAAGTCTGTAAGTGTTTTAACATTATCGACTGTTTGTTCAAGATTAGACATACCACTTAAAACAAGCATAACATTAGGTTTTGAGGCTGCATATCTAATTGCCCATGATGCAATGCTTACTTCAGGACGATAAGATTTAAAGATTTCTTGAGCTTCATCTGATAATGTAGCTAGTGTTCCACCTCTTACGGGTTCCATAACGATACAAGGAACGCCATATGCTTCAACAATTTCATATTGTTTTTTAGCTTTAATAAAGTCCCAATCCAAATAATTGAGTTGTAATTGAACAAAATCCCATTCATAAATATGAATGATTGTATCTAAAACATCATATGTGTCATGAAATGAGAAGCCAAGATGTCTAATCTTTCCTTCTTTTTTCATCTGATACAAGAAATCCATAACTCCAGGTAGAAGATAAGGTTTGAATTGTTCTGTTCCTAATGCGTGAGCTAAATAAAAGTCAAAATATTCCACTTGGCATTTTTTTAATTGCTCATTAAAAATTCTTTTTGCATCATCAGCTGACTTAATCAACCAACTTGGCAATTTTGAAGCAAGATAAAATGAATCTCTAGGATATTTTTTGAGCGCTTTTCCTATAAATAGTTCAGATAGTCCTTGGTGATAAGGATAGGCTGTATCATAATAATTCACACCATTTTGATAAGCGTAATCTATCATTTTTTGTGATAAGACTTCATCTATATCCGGTTTACCCTTTTCTAAAACTGGAAATCTCATACACCCAAATCCTAATAAAGAAGGATTTTGTTTAATACCCTTAAATTGAGTTTTTTTACTAGTCACTTTTTTATTCATTTCATAACTCCCTTCAAATTAATTATTTTTGTATTTTTCTATGATTTTTTCTGCTGTTTTTATACCATCAACCGCCGATGACATGATACCACCAGCATATCCAGCACCTTCACCCATAGGGTAAATCCCTTTAATGTTTGACTCATGTTTTTCATTTCTAAGTATTCTAATAGGTGATGAAGATCTTGTTTCAACACCCGTCAATACTGCATCTTCCATAGCAAAACCTTTTATTTTTCTATCAAAAGATATCAGTGCTTCCTTCATTGTATCTGTAACATATTTCGGTAAAATATCAGTCATTTTGGCAAATTTATAACCTGGTGTATATGATGGCTTAACTGATCCGAGTTCTCTACTCATTCTATCTTTTAGAAAATCTCCAACCAATTGTATTGGTGCGTTATAGTTTGCTCCACCAGCAACAAAAGCTTTAGTTTCAAGTGCTCTTTGAAAGTAAACTCCTGCAAGAGGATGATCCGAACCAAAATCACTTGGCGAAACATTGACAAGTAAAGCTGCATTTGCATTTTTACCATTTCTAGTAGATTTGCTCATACCGTTTGTGCAAACTCCTTTTGCTTCTGAGGTTGCACACATCACATAACCACCAGGGCACATACAAAATGTATATGAGCTTCTTTGATTGGTTCCGTGATAACTGAGTTTATAATCTGCGGCACCTAAGTTTTTATAGGTTGAAAAGTCTCCATATTGTGATTTATTGATCATTAATTGTGGATGTTCGATTCTAACACCTATAGAAAATGGTTTTTGCGTGATTTGAACTTTATTTTGATGAAGTGTTTCAAAGGTATCTCTTGCACTATGTCCAATACCTAAGAGACAGACGTTTGTCAATAAGGTTTCTTTATCGTTTATAATTAAGCCTTTGAGTTCATCATCTTCAATTAAAAAATCAGTTACTTTAGCTTTAAATCTGATTTTCCCACCATAATTAATTATTTCTTCTCTCATGTTTTTCATGATGACAGTTAATATATCTGTTCCAATGTGCGGTTTATTAATGTATAAAATTTCAGAGGTTGCACCATTTTTTACTAAAGATTCTAAAACAAATCTGCATCTCACATCATTAATTAAAGTAGTGAGCTTTCCATCTGAAAAAGTTCCAGCTCCACCCTCTCCAAATAAAATAGTACTATCTTTATTGTATTTTCCTGTTTTCCAAAATTCGTAGACGTGAATTGTTCTTCTGTCAACATCATATCCGCGTTCTAAAACGTATGGCTGGTAACCACGCTTCGCTAAAATAAGTGCTGCAAATAATCCTGAAGGACCAAATCCGATAATCACTGGTGGATATTTTAGTTTTTCCAAACCATGTTTAACATCATTATATTTCATATCGGGTGCAAGCTTAATATTTTTAAAGTTTTTTTGAATTAGTTCTTTCTCATTCTTAAGTTGAACATCAACAGCGTACACAAAGAACACATGAACTTTTTTGCGAGCGTCTACTGCTTTTTTATGTAAATTAAAATCGATGATGTCTGCTTCCTGTATAGGATATAGAGAAATGACCAATTTTTTTAAATTGGATATTTCTTGTTCGAGACTTAAAGCATCTCTTAATTCTAATCTTAAATCATTTATTCGAATCATATATACCTCTATTTTGTCGCATGAACTGCTGCAACATATCCGCTAGACCAAGCCCATTGAAGGTTGTATCCGCCACAAATGCCATCGATATCGATGACCTCTCCTGAAAAATATAATCCGGAAATTAATTTTGATTCCATTGTACGCGAATCAATTTCATTGATATCTACGCCACCAGCAGTTACTTGAGCATCTTCAAAACCTTTACTACCAATTAATTTAAATTGCCATTCAAATAATGAATTGATCAGTTTATATTTTTGATCCCTAGTCAAATCAGAAACACGTGTATTTTGTTTTTCAATTCCAGCATCTTTTATGAGAGCTGGTATAATTTTTTTATTGATTAAACCAACTAAGCTAAAATTTACTGGTTTAGAAGAAGCCAAAGAAAATCTCTTTTCAACATCCTTTTTACTAACTGAATTCAATAAGATCACATTGATGATGGGTGATTCTTTTGCTAATAATAACTCGTTTGCTTTTCTGCTAAGATTAAGGATTGTTGGCCCACTAATGCCATAACTAGTAAACAATATATCCCCAGTTTCTTCTTGCAATATTTGATTGTGGTTTAGTAATTGAACACTACTTGATATTTTAACACCATTTAAACCCTTAAGATATGGACTCTCTAATTTAAGTTTTACTAAAGCTGGAAATATAGTTGA
Source organism: uncultured Mariniplasma sp. (assembly GCA_964553665.1). Lineage (GTDB taxonomy): Bacteria > Bacillota_I > Bacilli_A > Acholeplasmatales > Acholeplasmataceae > Peloplasma. Next base: position 18,180 of record CAZKLF010000009.1, read on the forward strand.
TGTGTGATGTCCTAATCTCCGTGCTATAGGATAACCTAAACCATCACTTCCAGTACTCGGCATTGCTTTACCACCAGTTGCTAAAATAATTTTGTCAGCCTGATAAGACTTTCCATCTGCAAGAATAACTGAAAATAGATCTCCGTTTTTCTTAATCTCTTTTACAAATACATCTGTGATTATATTAACTTTAAGTTGTTCTAGTTCAAATAAAAAGACTTCAATAATACTTGAAGCTTGTTCAGATAATGGATAAGCTTTACCAAGATCTTCAATTTTAGGTGAAATGCCTAGTTCCTCAAAAAAGGTAATTGCATTTTCCGCAGAAAATTGGCCAAGTGCATCTAACACAAATGAAGGATGGTTGTAAGCATCCTGAGTTGTCAATATATTCGTATAATTACATCTTCCATTACCAGTTGCTAGTATCTTTTTTCCAATGCGTACATTCTTTTCAAGAATGGTCACATTTGAACCACTTCTTTTCGCAACGATTGCTGCCATCATCCCACTAGCGCCACCGCCAATGATAATTATGTTAGGTTTTTTCATTATTTCACCCGCTCATTCTCTACTTTACCATTATAACATAATGCATAATCAGCATTATAAAGTATTCTGAAATATTATATAAATTATTGTAATAAAAAAACATTCTCAAATGCTTATGCTTTATATATCGACTTATGGTGGAATTTGTGGTGACTTAAACGAACCTAACATTCAAATAATACCATATTCTATAATAGTAACGATACTTATAAATACAAAAAAAGCCTAGATTATAGACTTTTTCTATGAACACTTTAGGTTCACTTGTATCATATACTGGTGGAGTTACTGGGGATTGAACCCAGGACCCCTTGCACGTCAAGCAAGTGCTCTCCCGCTGAGCTATAACTCCAACCTAATCCTATTATACTTATTTTTAAAAATAAATCAATGAATTATCCTACTTAGCAATCCTTCTAAAAGGACTAACAAAACTACCTTGATGAATCGATATTTCATTTACTACTACTAAAGCCTTATCATTTATGTGAGTAATAATAAAAAAAAAGATGACAAAGTCATCTTGTTTTTCTTATAGAATTATCTTCTTTTTTATGATTCTTTGCTTTAAATTATTTATCTTATGATCAATCACTAATGCTGTATCATTAAATACTTTTTCATCTTTACCTGTTGGATCATCTAATCCCCAGTCTTCACGGTATTTACATGGAACAAAGGGACATTCAACATTACAACCCATAGTAATCAAGATATCGATATCTTCAGATAAGAGATCAATGAGCTTAGAGCTCTGTGTTTGATTCATGTCTACATCATAAAGAGTTTTGATTATTTTGACGGCATCTTGATTAATTTGTGGTTTTGTTTCTGTACCTCCACTATAGGCATCAAAAAAATCCTCAAATTTATTGTTTGTAATAGCTTCTGCCATCTGAGATCTACAACTGTTATGGACACAAACATATGCAACTTTGATTTTCTTCATCTATTTCTCCAATATTTTAAGCTGTTATTAGTCTTTGTGTCTCGTTATTAATGCCATTGCATCCTCAACTGATAATAATCTACCAGATGCTACTGCTTTTCCATTAATGACTAACCCTGGTGTAGACATTACGCCATACATCATGATTTCATTTGTATCAGAAACCTGTTCAACCTCAATATCCAAATCCATTTTTTTAACTGCCTCTTGAATATTCAAAAAATTTTGTGTTGATCTTGTACAACACCCACCTAATGCTTTTATGTTCATGTGAATTCTCCTTTTTTATATAAATAGATATTCAATTAAATTGAATGTATACCCTATGATGATGATTCCGATAATAACAATACTACCAAATGCCATGAGTAATTTAGTTTTGACAACTTTTTTTAGCATAATAAATGATGGAATAGAAATCGTTGTTACAGCCATCATAAATGCTAAGATGGTACCAAGTCCTGCATTTTTAAGAAAGAGTGCCTCAGCAACTGGAATTGCTCCAAATATGTCAGCATACATCGGTGCACCAGCTATAACTGCAAATAATACAGAAAATGGATTATTTGAGCCTAATACAGATTCAATAAAACTTTGTGGTATAGCATTATGGATAATGCTTCCAATCCCTACACCAATTAAAATATATAAGAAGACTTTCTTATATGTAAATATCATTTGTTCTTTTGCATAACTTAAACGTTCTTTTTGGTTCAACTTAATAAAGTCAATATCGATATTTTCTCCATCAAGGACAAATGGTTCAACATGTTTTCCTAAACCTGTCTTCTCTATTATTGTACCACCGATAACTGCTAAGACCAATCCAACTACGACATACGCCAATGCAATCTTAATCCCAAATATGGATGTTAATAAGACAAATGCACCCAAATCAACTAATGGGCTTGATATCAAAAACGAAAAGGTAACACCTGATGATAAACCTGCTCTTGTAAAACCTATAAACAAAGGAATTGATGAACAACTACAAAATGGAGTAATGGTTCCCATGAGTGCACCTAAAGTGTTTGCTCCAACGCCTTTATACTTTGATAAAATCTTTTTTGTTCTTTCTGGTGGGAAATAACTTTGAATATATGATACCAAAAAGATTAAGAAACATAATAAAATGCCAATTTTTATAAAATCAAAAATGAAAAATTGTAATGAGCTACCCCAATTACCGGTAGCAAATGTTTCTCCAAATAGTAGTTTCAAAAGATTATATACAAGCTGATTAAGCCACTGCATGCCTAATATTTGAGTTATTATAAAATTTCCCATTAATTATTACACTTAGAGCATGAAACATCTGCTGCGTCCACATCTTCAAAAAATGATTGAATTTTCTTAAATAATGGCTCATTAATTCTATAATGAACCCACTTGCCATCTTTACTTGCTAAAACAAGACCGCTCTCTGTTAAAAGTTTCATGTGATGAGACAAAGTTGATTGACTGATGTTAAATGCTTCTAGAATTTGACATGCGCATCTATTTTCTTTGCTCAGTATTTTGATGACGTTTACTCTTGTTTCATCTGCTAATGCTTTAAATACATCTACGTAATTTACTGGTTTCATTTTTCTACCTCATATCGATTGTTATCAATATGATAATACACTATATATCGATAATTGTCAATATGTTATAAACAAAAAAAATCAAAAAAAGTTTTTATGTTATATTTCTTTATAAATAACCTCAAAATCTTCAAAAACAATCAACATGTCTTTTGTGAATTTATATCCTGTCATCTTACCATCTTCAGTAAAGAAATGTGTATGCTTTTCCACCCATGTTTCTAAGCATAAATCTTCGCCTTCTCTTTTACAAATATCAAATGTCATCTTATTAAAAGGTAATATTGTGATGCTTTTGGTTTCTATAACACAAAACGGTTTCCCATCAAAATCAGTAACAATGGATAGGTCTTTAGGCATGGGAATCTTCTCATTTTCAATTTTGTAGACTAAAAGACTTGAACTAGTCGCTGTTTTTTTACCCTCTAGTACCAATTGTAATAAATGTGTTGCTGATTCTTTTGTTAAATCGAAATAAAAAGCCTCGATATATTGTTTGTTTTTAAATTCTGGTTTTGCAATTTGAAATCTTTCCCAAAATTTGTCTATTGAGTCCATCTGACATTCCTCCTAAAAAAAATTAACACATCTTCATTTATATATATATTATAACATGAAAAAAGCCGTCAAACGGCTTTTTAAAATGAGTTCTATTTAGTCAATCGCATATATTTAAAGTGTGTGTATTTTGAAATATACTTTAAAAATCTATTGTTTCTAAAACTGATTTTGTCTCTAAATTAAAACTGACAAGTTGTCTATAGGATAATGTGTAAATAATTCCATCAATATATACACCCCTATCGATTCCAATATAATATTCAGATGCATCATGACTAATCACAATTGGATCAGAGATGATTTGTTCTGCGCTAAAATCAATGTAGAAAACTAAATATTGACTTACATAACTATAATCCCAACTTTCTGGTGTTTGATCATAGCTCCAACTCATAATAGGAAATGCAATAATACCTTTTTCAGGAGATATCATCATTGCTTTCGGATTATATGAAGCTTCAGAATAGCTATATGAAAAGATACCTTCATCATCTTGGTTGTTTAATTGATAATCATCTAATGGAAGTGTTTGCGTGGTATCATAAGCACTAATCTTCAATCCTGTCACGCGACCAGTAAGATCTGCAGAAAATCCAAATCCAATTAAATGGTTTGCATCATCCCATACATGTAAATATGTACTATATCCTGGTTCTTCGATTGTAGATGTAATTTCTGGTTGACTTGGATCTGATAAATCAATGGTATATAAAGGATCTATTTGTTCAAATGTAACGACATACGCCTCTTCTTCGTTAAATCTGACAGATTTCACAGTTTCATTTTCTTTACCTAATCCATCTCGAATTGCACCAACAATTCTTAGTTCATCTGTGTTATCATCTTCTTCTAATACGTAAAGTTCATTATGTATAGGATCCCAAGAGCTTGTTACGACTCTAAAATATCCATCATATTCATCCATCCAATATTGATTCCCAATATATCCTGGCAATTCTTTTTGTCCAACGTAGGTTACGGTCGCATTTTCTGCATCAAGTGCATATTTAACGATTTGAACATGGTTTTCATGAGTATTCAAAGTCCAAGATGAATAATTATTAACCGTGTAAATTGCATCAGTTGAAGCAAATATTTGTGAGACATTGCCTAAGAATGCTTGTGATGTTAGTTCATAAGTGCTCAGTTTAATACCAGTAACTACAGTCATATTGTAAACTGGAACGTCATCAAAATAATAAATGGAATCATATCCTAAATGACTAACTGATAAGTTCCCACCCAATGTTTCTTTATATTCGGGTCTTAGTTCATCTGTATATAAAGATTTATTTGATATTAGAAATAGTGAATCTCCAATCAATCGATGTTGATAAAAGTTGGAATCTGTTTCTAACTTATAGTCTAACTCCATTGTTTCTCTGTCATAAACATAGACTGCACCAGTATATGATGCATATGTCCAGCCATAATGATCTGAACCATCTTCATAAACATAAGGGATATATGTGTAGATATAACCAATAACAATAAGTTGAGTATCTGTGATGTAAATCGAATCTGTGTACATGTCACCTAAATCAAGATTTGCTTGTGGCTCAACAGTACCATCAAGATTAACATCAATTATTCTAACTTCATTATAATAACGTGTTGCATAGTAAATTGTATTACCATCCGTTTTAACGATATCCGCTTCATCCACACCGTCAACTTGAACATTTGTTCCTATAAAATCTCTTGTTGATGATTGAGAAGCTCCATCTGCTTCAGGTGAGTCAAGTGCATCTTCTAGACCACCATTAAAAAAAACGCCACTATACCAATCACTGTCACTTGTATCTTCAATAAGTCTTAAAAGCGTAGATTTTGATCCAACTGGTACAGCATTAAGTAAAGTACGTCCATCAAGCATATTTGGAATTGCAAACGCTCCGGATGCTACTACCGTAAGTAAAACAAGCGAACTTAAAACAAAACCATAGGATCTTTTAATCCAATAGAGTCTTGGTATTTTTGGTATAACTACTGATTTTGATTTTTGAAATTTCCCTAGTTTTTGATTCCAAATGATATCTTTAGCAAAACGAATACCAAATAAAATCACGATAACTGAGACAACTGATACGATGATCCAACCAAATAAAGTCATATTAATCCTCCTTTTTTTGAATGCCTAAAGCATTCTTAAAATCTTTAACGAAGGAACGTGAAACCTCAAGGTGAGTCCCAGTAATGAGTTCTATATCCAATTTTGCATTAAATCCTGATCTAATATATCTAATTTTAGAGATATTAACGATAAAGGATTTCCCAATTCGAACAAAATGATAGGGTTTTAAGATCTCTTCCAATTGATAAAGTGGTTGTTTGATGACTTGATTTGTCATTTCAGCTCCATGTAAATAAATATCATCACCATATGCTTCAAGATATGAAATATCTTTGACTTGAAGTTGTACATATCCATTTGAGGTCTGAAATAACACTTGCGATCTTTCAAGTGCCATCAATTCTAGAATTGGACGTATTTTTTCTATATTGTCCTCATCTAAAATAATACCTACTTTACCTTTAGGGACTTCATTTGGATCATCTGTTAATACAAGATCAAAATCTTTTGATAATTTTAACTTGATATCATCTACTTCTTCTTTATTCCAAATGATTTTAAACATCTAAAGGGTTCCTCCTATCTTGAGTATAATACACCTTATTGATTAAAAAAAGGGTATTTCGATAAGATGCATTGTATCAGTGATAAGATGCATCTCTACCTATATTTTAGCACAAACCAATATTTATAAATATTCCTTAAAAAAAACTGAAACCCTAGGATTCCAGTTTTTTAATTTGTTTTGGTTTTTTCTTTGAAATATCGAGTGAAATTTTAGCAATAGCTACAAAAACAACATAAAACTCAAGTCTTCCTAAAAACATACCCAAGGCTGATGTCCACAAAATAACTGGATGCGCTGTATAACCCGTGATCCCCACAGATAAACCAACAGTTCCTAATGAAGATGCAAATTCAAATAATGAATCCCTTACGGTATATCCGAAACTTGAAAAAATGAGAGTACCCAAAACTAAAACAACTAAGTAAATCATTAAAAATGAGTGATTCTGTATGATATCATCCTTATCAACAATCGTTTTTGATCCTAATCTGTTAATAAAATGTGTTCTTATTATTTTTTTATGAGCTAACTGATCTTTAATATTCCAATACATGCTCTTAAATGCTAATGCTACGCGGTATTGTTTCATACCACCAGCAGTTGAACCCATACCAGCACCAAGCACCATTGGAATTATAATCCCTAATATGAATAAACTTGGGAGTGTTAAGAATGTTGAAACGGTCTGATAACCTGTACCTGTAACCGCTGAGATAAATTGAAAACTTGAAATACGGAGTGCATATAAGAATCTTCCATCATAAACCTTTAAGACATTTAATGTCATGATTGGGATGAAAATTAATAATAAAATACCAAGTAATTTAATTTCAACATGTTTAAATACATTTTTAAGTTTCCCTTTGATTAACATCAGATGAACAAAGAAATTCGTTCCACCCAAGATCATTAATACGATTGTTACCATTTCAATAGGTACACTATTATATGATCCAATACTGCCAGTTCTAGTAGAGAACCCTCCAGTAGCAACTGCACATATTGAATGATTAATTGCTTCGAATGCTGACATACCAAAGATAACATAGAAAACAGAACCTATTGCTATATAACCAATATAAATTGAAAGTATCATACGAGCTGAACGGATTAGGTTAGGCATTAATTTATCACTATGACCTTCAGCACTATAGAGTCTCATTCCAAATTTATCCGAGATTGCTGATGTTAAGACTAAAACAAGACCAACACCACCAAAAAATTGTAGTAAGCTTCTAAAAAGCAAGAACAAATCTGGTGTGTTCTCGACATTAACAACGGTCAAACCTGTTGTAGAATATCCAGAGGTTGCTTCAAAAATACTTTGAGTAAAATTATATGTTCCTGTTAAAATAAATGGCACAGAGGAAATCAAAATAGCTAAAAGCCATATTGCTACGACTAATACTGCATCTTGATGTCGTTCAAGCTTGCCTTTTTCTCTTCCTCTAAATAAGAAAATAACAAAAGACCCTATAACAATACTTGTCAACCCAGGAATTAAAAAATAGTGTGCATATTGCACTTCCTCAGGTCTAAATGCAAGCAAAGCAAGTGGTAAGAGATTGATAAAACCAATTAAAACGGCAAAGATACCCAAATAGTTAATAATGAGGGGATATCCAGAAGTCACTTTTTTTTGCATATTCATCATCTTTTCTTTTTGATAAATTTCGTAATTTCTTCTTGTTCATTTGGTGTAGATATAATAATGAGTTTATCTCCTGATTTAATCGCAGTATCCCCTTTAGGAATAATGACATGTGGATCTCTAAAAATACAACTTATATTGATATTTTTTGGAAAGTTAATATCCATAATACGTTTATTTACAAGCATGAAATTTTCTTCTACGCCCATTTCAATCATTACAATCTTTTCATCTTCTATAGATAGAGTCTTAATGATGTTTTCAACTGATGATTCATTTAATATGGTTTGAGCAAGTAAATAAGTTGAAGATATTACACTATCAACGCCTAGTTTCTTAAAAAGTTCAACATTTTTAGGATTCTTTACTTTTGAGACTGTACGTTTAATGTTAAATTGTTTTTTTGCAGTGATGCAAGTAATATAGTTGTCCGTATCACTATCTGATAAAGCTAAAAGTACATCAGCATTGTCAGCTTCTGCATCGGATAAAACATATGCTTTTGTAGGATCACCTGGAAATACAGCAATATCGTTATTGGTTGATATATATTCAGCAAATTCCTTATCTTGATTAATAACAATCAACTGGTGATGTTCTTCCTTAAGCATTTTTATAATGAAGTCGGCTTCATGCATCCCGCCTGTAATGACGATTTTCATTTAGTAGCCTCCTCTTTGTTTAATGTTATAAATTCTTTGAGTGATAACGTGAATGGATAAATAGCCTTAATATACGTTCCTTCTAACAAACCACCTTTATCTGTGTCAGCAAGACGAACATAAATTTTAGGTACATTATAAATATAATAACAAATATGAGCTAAAAATATATTTACATTGTCACTGTCAGTTGTTATAACAACTGTTTTTGCATGCTTGATATATGAGTCCTCTAAAACTGATAAATCTGTTGCATCACCAACAAGTTGGTATCCTGAAAATGATTCTTTTAATTTTCTGAAGGAATCTTCTGTAGCATCAACAATGATGACATCTTCACCAAGTTCAGACATTTGAGTCGCTATATTAGATCCTAATCGACCTGATCCAACTACAATAAACTTATTTCGTTTCATAAAGTATATCTCCTTATGTTTTATGGGCTTTCAAAAAGGTAAACAAATATTCTAATGAATAAAACATCGCAGTTATTTTAACACTTTTTCATAAATATACCAAAAAAAAGAATACATATATTTATATTGTACCCTTTTTTTTGTGAATTTATAGTATATTGGTTACTTTCAGTAATTTCTCATGACTTACGTCGATGAGAATTGCTCCTACAGGAGCTGTGAGTAAAATAGCTAAAACAGCAACTGTTAGAATCAATAATCCATTGGGAAAACCATATGCTAAAGGAATTGCTCCTATAGCTGCTTGAACTGTTGCTTTAGGCATAAAAGAGAATCCAACAAACAGTTTTTCTTTTTGGTTGAGCGGTGAACCAATCAGTGATATCCACACACCAATCAATCTAAAGATCATTGCAATTATGATTAGTATGATGGCAGTCAAACCCACACTGACTACAACTGATATATCAACAGTCGCTCCAACTAGAACAAATAACATAATCTCTGCAATCACCCATATCTTTTCAAACTTAAGCACAAGACGTTTTGCTAAATGTTCATGTAATTTAAGAACCGTCACTGCCATAGTAATAACTGCGAGTAATCCAGAAATAGGAATGATACCTGATAGTTCATGCTCTAACGCATTAATCAAAAATCCAATACTAAAGATAATTAAAACTTTAATCGTATCTCTAAAATTAAACTTCTTAAATAATTTAACAGCTATAACACCTGTTATGATACCTAAAGTAATACCTAAAATAATAGCGATTGGAATATTTAAAAGTGTGACAAAAGATACGTTTGATCCTTGTTGAACCTGAAGCAGTGATGAAAAGATGATTAATATATAGACATTATCAACTGATGCTCCTGCTAAGATGAGTTGAGGTATCTTCTTACCTTGTCCATATCCTTTTGATAGTAAGTGGAGCATTTTAGGCACAATGACTGCTGGTGATACAGCAGCAACGACAGCACCCATTAATGCAGCATCAACATATGAAATATCAAATAATAAGGGTGCGAAGAATGTAATAGCTAGCATTTCTATAGTTGCTGAAATAAATGCAAGAAAAACTGCATGCTTCCCAACTTTCTTTAAATCATCAAGATCTAATGATAACCCTGCTCTAACTAAGATTACAACTAAAGCAATTTGTCTTAAGTCTGAAGATATATTTAAAATATTAGGATCGATTACATTCAAAACAAATGGTCCTAAGATCACACCAGTAATAATCATTCCCAAAATTCTTGGAAGTTTGAGCAATACAAATATTTCAGATAGTATCAAACTTAAAATAATAATCAATGCAATTGAAAGTAGCATGTTTTCCTCCAAAAAAAAACTTCACAACAAAAACTGTTGTAGAAGTCATTAGCTTTCGCGGTTTAAGTAAATTACTTTGGGAGACGTTCATTCCCTATGGTCTATTATACATGTTTCAATGATTCTGTCAACAATATTCAAATAAGGATTTATCTATTTATGATATCTTAAAAAGGGAATTAGCATGGATACATTCTTTTGATAATCTTTGTATTCAGGTCTGGTTTTAATAATCTTCTTTTCCATCCACGGAATACTAACGAAAAGAAACATCAATGTCATCAGTATTGCAGGTATGATATATAGATCAACTTTCATTGTAGTTCCAAAATACATGACATAAATCCCCCACCATAAAGTGATTTCACCAAAATAGTTTGGGTGTCTTGAATATTTCCAAAGACCTTCTTCTATGCATAACTTTTGATTCAAAGTCCGTTTTTTAAAGTTTTTCATTTGTTGGTCAGCAACAAACTGAATGATTGCTGCAAAAACCATCATTACAAATCCAATCCAAATTACTAAATTTGTTATTGGGTTTTGCTCTATAAATTTGGTAGCTACAATTAACTGAATAAAGACAATTAATGTGGGAAATAATTGAATTGCTAAAAGATTAGTTAGAAAATAGAGTTTAGGAGATTTATCCTGAATCTTATTATATCTCCAGTCAACATCATGGAAATTAGTCCATCTCATCAACCAATTATATGTAAGTCTCACACCCCAGATAAGTACACCAGTAAATAACAAAAATGTACTCAAGCTAAAGGTTTGATTAAGGAAAAGAATGACTCCTAAAATCATAAGTGGAGGTACAACGCTCCAATACGGATCATAGACACTAGCATTCTTTAATATTAGACTTATGATCCACGTAATCATTGTCATCGCAAGATCAGCAATAAGCAATCTAGGAATCAATGACATTTGATCTAACATTAAAAAAAGGAAAGTCCCTATAGCAACAACAAAGACATATATAAAAAGCATAGCAATCAGTGATTTATTTCTAGTATTCATATTCATACCTCTCGGAAATCCCATAAAAATTATATCACAACTTATAATAAATTAAACTTATAATTTAGATATTTTTGAAAATATCTTTAGGTATCTTCATATAAATTGCATAGGACATAAACAATTTGATTATGTCAAATATAAAAAACGGTAAAAGGCTTGATAAAGACTTAAAATAGCCTATAGACAATGAAAAGGAAAGCCATATATTCGCAAATATATATAATCCAAATATACTAATAAACACGCCTATCAATATATCATGAGTCATGTTTTCTGTCTTAGATTTGAGAACTGAAATTAGGAAACTTACAATTGGGAATAACATAATAAACCCGCCAGTGGGTCCAAACAACACTGATAGTCCACCTCTTGCACTACTATAAACAGGTAAACCGATTGCTCCAAGTAAAACGTAAATAAAAACGGTTATAAATGCTTCATGTGGCGTAAATAAAAATCCTGCTAGTATGATAAATACAGTCTGCAAAGTAAATGGCACCTGGATTAAAGGGACCATGATAGGTGGAATTATATACACCGAAACAGCTATGAATGCTGAAAACAATGATATTCTAGATATTTTCTTTATCGTCATTTATTGTTTCTTGTATCCTTCTAACAACATCTGAATAATCTTGTTAAATACATCTTTAGTATCTAGTCTACGATTAAGAATCAATCCTAATGACGTAGCATTAGATTGCGTAAATTCTACTTGATTCACATTTAAACCTATCCCTATAATTAAGTAATCAAAGATATTGGATGTTGCTTGAGTCTCTATTAAAATACCACATATCTTTTTATCATTGACATAGATATCATTCGGTTCTTTGAAGATGCAATCTATTTTTTGGCTGCGTAAATAACTCATCATGTTCGAGATAACCCATCTTTTAATCTCTAACATATTTGAAACATTTATGTGCTTTAGTAAAATCGAAAATAAGAGATTTTGATTTGCATCAGATTCCCATTTCCGATCATATTGACCTCTGCCTTGAGTTTGATGATTTGCTTTTACAAATGTCATATGAGGAAAGTATGTTTGATTCTCTTTTAGAAAATCGCTTGTTGAAATGAGTTCCTCAAATTCTAGTAAAGTATACGAGATCATAATGCAACAATAGCAAAAGAGATATTACCTTCACATACTAACTTTCCATCAACATAAGCTTTCGCTTCACCAAAACCAAAGTTAGTTCTAATTTTAGTAATCTTACATTCCAACATTAATTTATCTCCTGGAACTACACTTCTTCTAAATTTGGCGTTTTTAATTCCAGTAAAATAAATGAGTTTCCCCGCATGGTCTGGGTGTGAGAGTATAATAACTGCACCTACTTGAGCAAGTGATTCAATAACAATAACGCCTGGCATAACAGGTTTACCTGGAAAATGTCCTTTAAAATAATATTCATCTTCTGTAATATACTTAATACCCACAGCTCTGTTTAGAGGTTCTAATTCAATAACTTCATCTAAGAATAAAAATGGATCTCTATGTGGAATGATTTGTTTGATTTCTTCTTTATTCATCTTGTGCCACCTTCTTAAATATAATTGCTGCGTTTTGACCACCAAAACCAATATTGACGTTCATTGCATATTCTAGATTTCGCTTAACAAATTTGTTAGGCGTATAATTTAGGTCACAATCAGGATCTGGTTGATCCAAATGAATTGTTGGAGGAATGAGCCCAGTTTGAAGTGCTTTAATAACTGTTATTGTTTCTATAGCTCCTGCTGCTCCAAGTGCATGACCTGTCATTGATTTTGTTGAGCTTATATTTGCTTCATATGCTGCTTTACCAAATGCTTTTTTGATACCTAGAGTTTCTAATTTATCATTAAGGATTGTTGAGGTTCCATGCGCATTGATATAGCCAATTTGATTTGGAGAAAGATTTGCATCTTCAAGTGCTATTTTCAAACATTCTTCAATACCTTCAGCAGAATCATCTGGAGACGTCATGTGAAATGCATCACTTGTCGTTCCATAACCAACCATTTCAGCTAATATTGAAGCATTTCTATTTTTAGCATGTTCATATTCTTCTAAAATTAATACTCCAGCACCTTCTGAAACAACGAATCCAGAACGTCTTGAATCAAAAGGAACAGATGCCACTTCTGGGTCATTTGAAAAATTAAGTGCTTTTAAGCTTGAAAATCCTCCGACACCAATTTCATTTATTGGTGCTTCAGCACCACCAGCAAAAGCAATCTCTAAATAACCATCTCTGATGTATCTAAATGCTTCACCAATTGAATTGGTTGCTGCTGAGCATGCTGTAACTTGAGGTAAGTTAGGTCCATGTGCTTGATATTTAATACCAACCTTGGCACCAATCATATTTATGATAGAACTAGGGATAAAGAATGGAGATATTCTATTTTGACCTCGGGTAACGCTTGTTTTAACTTCTTCAAAAATAGTCGTTAACCCACCGATACCACTACCAATAAATGTTCCAAACCTTTTTCTATTAATTGTTGCATCATCAAGACCAGCTTGATGATATGCCTCATGAGCAGCAACTAACGCTAGATTAGTAGCTCTATCTGCTCTTTTTATCTCTTTTTTATCTAAAAAATCTTCGAAATTAATATTTTTTACTTCGCCAGCTATCTTCACTTTCCAATCTGAAACATCATACAAAGTAATGAAATCAATTCCATTTTTTCCAGCAACTAGATTTTTAAACGATTCTTCTACAGTATTTCCAACCGGACAAATAAGTCCCATACCTGTTACAACGACTCTTCTTTTCATTACATCACCAATCCGCCATCAACTTCTAATGTATGGCCTGTTATATATGCTGCTTTCTCACTCGCAAGGAATAAAACTGAATCCGCAACGTCTTGTGCTTGTCCGAAGCGCTTAAGAGGAATTTGATTTTTCCATGTATCCCTAATTTCAGGTGTTAATTTATTTGTCATTTCAGTTTCGATAAATCCAGGTGCCACAGCATTGACTGTAACGCCTCTAGTTGAAAACTCTCTAGCAAGTGCTTTTGTCATTCCAATCACACCGGCTTTTGCAGCACTGTAATTTGATTGACCCGCATTTCCAATGACACCTGATACTGAAGAGATATTAATGATTCTTCCGTAACCAGATTTTAATAAAGGTTTGGCTGCATGTTTGCACATGTTCCATACCCCTTTAAGATTTGTATCAATAACGCGATCAAATTGATTTTCCTGCATTCTTAAGATTAAAGAATCATCAGTTATACCAGCATTATTAACAAGAATATTAAGTGTTCCAAATTGTTTGACTGCTTGAGCTACTAATTTTTTAGCATCCTCATAGGATGATATATCTGCCTGAACAGCAATTGCGGTACCTCCGAATGACTTAATCTGCTCAATAAGCGCTAAAGCAGCTTTTTCGCTGCGATTGTAATTAACTATGACGATTGCACCATTTCTAGCCAACTCAAGAGAAATAAATTGTCCTATTCCGGATGCTCCGCCAGTTACGATTGCTACTTTACTTGCTAAATCCATGTTCTTTTAACCATCCTTTCAATTGCTCTATATTATCAAGTTTATCTAAATTTGAAACTTGAGCATCAATATCAATTTTTTTAATTAGGCCTGATAATACTTTCCCTGGTCCTATTTCTAAAAAATGGGTAATTCCATCAGCTTTCATCCGTTGAATCATTTGTTTAAAATAAACTGATGATTGAATTTGTTTTTCCATTTCTTGATAAAGTTGTTTTTCTACTAAAGGTTTTGCTGTTGAATTCATATAGATTGGAATTTCCATATGGTGAGGTTTAATTTGATTTAGGTATTGAGCAAGTTCATCTCCAGCTTTTTTCATCAGAGGTGAATGAAACGCTCCACTTACATTGAGCAAAATAGCTCTTTTCGCACCTTGCAATTTTGCTTTTTCAATGGCTATATTAACAGCAAGTTCCTCACCTGAAATAACGCTTTGAATCGGTGAATTATAATTTGCTAAAACAACAACACCTTGATTGGATGCTTCTTTACAAATCTGCTCAATATATACTGAATCCAATCCTATAATTGCAGCCATTTTACCTGGGTTTGTCATAGAACACTCTTGCATCAAATTTGATCGAAATTTAATAATCTCGAGTATTTGTTCATATGAAAATATGCCAGATGCATAAAGTGCTGAATACTCACCTAAACTAAACCCTGCACAAGCTGATATTTCAGCATTAAGCGTTTTTAATGCTTCATATGCATAAATTGATGCCAATAAGGTTAATGGCTGTGTATATTTCGTTTCATTTAATGTTCCATCAGTTGATGATAAAACTTGTCTTGTATCATAACCTAAAATTGAGGAAGCGATCTTTTCCTTTTCTTTTAAAAAAGGATATGCGTCCACAAAATCTAACCCCATAGAGGTATATTGACTACCTTGTCCTGCAAAAATAACCGCTAATCTATTCATCTACATAACTTCCAAATCTTTTTTATATTCATTGACATGATCAAATAATGATTCTAAAACTTCTTTAACAGTCTTAATTTCTTTGACTAAACCAGAAACTTGCCCTGCCATGAAAGAACCACCATCTAGATCTCCATCAAATACTGCTTTACGCAATGAACCTAAAGTTAATTTTTCTAATTCTTCTAAAGGGACACCTTTCATACTCATATTTAAGTATTCCACTGCCATTCTATTTTTAAGTACTCTAACAGGAGCTCCAGATCCTCTTCCCGTAACGACGGTATCATTATCTTTAGCTTTAATCACTTTTAGTTTGTAATTTTCATGAACTGGACATTCTTTAGTTGCAAGTAATACTGTTCCTACTTGAATGCCTTTCGCACCTAATGCAAACGCTGCGAGTACGCCTCTTTGATCAGCAATACCTCCAGCAGCAATGACTGGTATTTTTATTGCATCCGCCATTTGAGGAATTAGCGACATCGTAGTTGATTCTCCAATATGTCCTCCGGATTCAGTGCCTTCAGCAATAACAGCATCAGCACCTTGTCTTTCCATACGTCTTGCAAGTGCAATTGATGGAACAACTGGTACGACAACAATGCCAGCATTTTTCCATGCTTCCATGTAAATACCAGGACTGCCAGCACCTGTTGTTACAATTTTGACGCCTTCTTCAACAACGACTTTAGCAATTTCTGGAGCATGTGGACTCATTAGCATAATATTAACGCCAAAGGGCTTATCTGTCAGTTTCTTACATGCTCTTATTTCAGTTCTTACCCAATTGGCATCGTAACCGCCAGCTCCAATTAGACCTAAACCACCAGCATTAGAAACTGCAGAAGCTAATACAGCTGTTGCAATATTTGCCATACCACCTTGGATAATTGGATATTTCGTATTAAATAGTTCGCTTACATTTTTCATAATCTTCTCCTATAGTTGCAAGATTGCACTTCCCCAAGTAAACCCACCACCAAAACCAACAAGAAGGATTTTCTTGCCTTTGGTTTCAACCTGATCAAAATAATCTGATATTGTTATAGGTATACTTGCAGCAGATGTATTACCGTATTCACTTAAGTTTAACATAAATTTTTCAATTGGAATACCTGTAGATTTAGAAACTGATTGGATAATACGTTCATTTGCTTGATGAGGTATAACCATGTCAATATCGTCAATGTTTAGATTGCTATCCTTTAGAATCTTAAAAATAGCACTTTCCATCGCACCTACAGCAAATTGATAAACTCTTTTTCCATCCATCTGGATGTATTTTTTGACTGTTAATGTATCCTTTGTATCACCTTTTGCAGTATTAAAGAAATACGCAGTATCCTTAGGATCATCACTAGGTTCAATAATCATTGCTCCAGCGCCATCTCCAAATAAAACGCACGTGTTTCTATCTGTGTAATCAATAATTTTTGATAATATTTCTCCGCCAATAATAAGTGCAGCTCTAAAACGCTTTGTCTGAAGTAATGCTGATGCTATTTCCAACCCATAAACGAATCCTGTGCATGCTGCATTGATATCAAAACTCATCACTTCATGTTCAAGTCCAAGTTTTGCTTGAATGAAATTCGAGGTTGAAGGTGTCATTTGGTCACCTGTAATCGTCGCCATAATAATCAAGTCTATTTTGTTTTTATCGTAGTTTACTCTTTTTATTGCATGCAATGCAGCTTGATAAGCCATATCACTTGTCGATTCATTAACAGCTTTATGTCTTCTTAAGATGCCTGTTCTAGAAACAATCCATTCACTAGAAGTCTCTACTAATTTTTCTAAATCTTCATTAGTTATGATTGTCTCAGGTATGTATTTTCCACTTGATATAATTTTAATCTTCGGTTGATTTTGCTTCATCTGTCTCTCCTTGTTCCATAAATATGCCCATTTTTCTATATTTTAAATAGCGTTGTTTGAGTAATTTATCCTCTTTTAAAGCCATTAATTTCTTTAATACTTTTGTTAATTCGTTCTTTAAGGAATCAAAAGCAAAATCAGGATTGATATGTAGTCCTTCTTTTTCTTTGATAATCGTATCTATGACTCCAAAGCCTTTCAAATCATCAGCTGTTAATTTCATGATGCTTGCTGCATGATCTGCTTTTGTACTATCTTTATAGATAATAGATGCAAATCCTTCTGGTGATAAAATCGCATATATACTGTTTTCAAACATGAAAATATGATCACCAACACCAATAGCTAGTGCGCCACCTGAACCACCTTCGCTTAAAATAACGACAATAATTGGTGTTTTAAGTCCCATCATTGTTTTAAGATTACTCGCTATTGCTTGAGCTTGGCCACGTTCTTCTGCTCCAATACCTGGATAAGCACCTGGAGTATCAATGATACATAAGACAGGTCTTTTGAATTTCTCTGCTTGTTTCATTAATCTTTCAGCTTTTCTATATCCCTCAGGATGAGGCATACCAAAATTGTGTTTAATTTTCTCTTCTGTTGTTCTACCCTTTTCTTCTGCAATGATGGTCATTGGGATATTATTAAATGTACCTAATCCTGCAGTTATCGCTTCATCATCGGCAAATCTTCTATCTCCATGCAGTTCAATAAAATCAGGAAACAAGAATTTGACTAAAGTGCTTGCTGTCGGTCTTTTTGGATGTCTTGCAAGTTGCACTTTTTCCCATGCTATATTCCGATTACTCATAAGGTTTCCTGCTTTCCATGATGTAGATGCAAGAGTTTATATAGAGTTTTCCGCATATCTTTTCGATGTACGATCATATCGATTTGACCATGAATTAATTGAAAAACATCTGTTTGAAATCCTTCAGGAAGTTCCTGTCTAATCGTTTGTTTAATAACTCTAGCTCCAGCAAAGCCAATTAAAGATGATTTTTCAGCAATATTAATATCACCTAGTGAGGCAAAGCTTGCAGCTACGCCTCCAGTTGTCGGATTGGTTAATACACTAATATAAAGACATTTCTTTTGATCGAAATACTCAAGGGCAGCACTCGTTTTCGCCATTTGCATGAGTGACAAAATACCTTCTTGCATTCTAGCTCCACCAGATGCAGAAAAAATGATTAATGGTAAGCTATGCTCTGTAGCATACTCAATGAGTCTAGTCACTTTTTCACCAACTGCAGACCCCATGCTTCCCATCATAAAATTACTATCTAAGACACCTATAGCAATCTTTATACCTACCAAAGATGCTGTACCGCATAAAAAGGCTTCATTAAGACCAGAAAGTTTCTTTCCTTTTTCAATTTTATCTTCGTAATCATCCATATTTAAGGGGTTTTTTGATTGAATATTAGGAAACATTTCTTCAAAGCTCCCCTGATCAATTGTTAAAGATAATCTTTTTGATGCACCCATTCTAAAATGGTAGTCACAATATGGACATATTAAGTGATTAATATCCAATGCTTTTTCATAGATTGCTGCACCGCATTGATCACACTTCACAAAAAGACCATCAGGAATATCGATAGGTTCATAATTTGTTTTTTTCTTGCGTATATTTTTTTTAAAATCTTCTAATTTAGTTTTTCGATTATTTAAGAAATCATTCATTCGTTCCAGCCTCCACTAAAGTGTTGAAACGCGCAATGAACCCTGTATCATATTGTCCTTTAATAAAATCTAAGTTATGCATAATCAAGTATTGATATTCGATATTTGTTGGAATACCTTCAATCACGAATTGTTCAAGAGCAATCCTCATTTTTTTGACAGCTTCTCTTCGTGTTGGAGCATGCACAGTTAATTTAGCTAGTAACGAATCATAAAATGGAGGTACTTCATATCCTGGATAAATATGCGTATCAATTCTTACGCCATTACCACCTGGAAATAAAATATTAACTATTTTACCTGGTGTTGGTGTAAACCCATGCATTGCATCTTCTGCATTGATTCTACATTCAATCGCGTGACCATGAATCTTAACATCCCTTTGTTTAAAGGATAATTCTTTTCCATAAGCTATTTTAATTTGTTCTTTAACGATATCAATTCCGGTAATGGCTTCTGTCACTGGATGTTCAACTTGAATTCTAGTATTCATTTCAATAAAGTAGAAATTACCCTTTGAATCAACTAAAAACTCCAAAGTTCCAGCATTGACATATTGAATCGCTTTAGCAAGCTTGATTGATGCCATACCAAGTCTTCTTCTGAGCAAATCATTTAAGATCGTTGATGGTGCTTCTTCAATCATTTTTTGATTACGTCTTTGCATTGAGCAATCTCTTTCATAAAGATGAACAACATTACCTTTCGCATCTGCAATAATCTGAATTTCAATATGTCTAGGTGAATCGATGAACTTTTCAATGTACAAAGAAGGATCACCAAAAGATGTTTCAGCTTCCATAGCCGTACGTTCAAAAGCACTCAGAAATTCTTCATCTGAGCCTACGATAGAAATCCCACGACCTCCGCCACCACTTGAGGCTTTGATCATAACTGGATATCCGATTTTCTTTGCTATTTTTAGCCCTTCTTGGGCATCATCAACTACACCATCACTACCTTCAACAATTGGAATGTTATGTGCTTTAGCAATCATTCTTGCCTTAGCTTTATCGCCAATCATTGATATTGATTTAGAACTTGGACCAATAAAGATAATATTGCATCCTTCAACCATTTCAACAAACTCACTGTTTTCAGCTAAAAACCCGTATCCTGGATGAATTGCATTGCATCCTTTAGAAATTGCAGCACTTAAGATGTTATTCATATTAAGGTAACTATCTTTGCTGTGATTTCCACCGATGCATATTGCTTCATCAGCTAATTTAACATGAAGACTATTTTGATCAACTACCGAATAAACAGCAACTGTTTCATATCCCAGTTCTTTTGCTGCTCTAATGATACGAACTGCAATTTCACCACGATTTGCAATTAAAATTTTATTTTTCATTGTCTTCACCAACACGTATTAAATTATGGTCAAAACCGACAACATCTCCATTATGGACTAATATTTCCTTCACAATACCACTAAATGGTGATGTGATTTCATTCATAATTTTCATGGCCTCGATAATGCACACAACTTGTCCTTTTTTTATCTGCTGTCCAACTTCAATAAAAGGTTTCCCTTTTGGAGTTGATGCAGCATAAAAAGTACCAACGAGTGGTGATTTTATCAATGTATGATTGGGTTTATTTTCTATTTTTTGAGTTTGAGTTTGTTGTTGACTGTTATATTCTTCCTTTATTGTTACTTCATCAATTTTATTTTTTGATAACTTTAATTTAAATCCTTCCATTTCAAGCTCGAGTATCATCAATGATGATTTTTCGAAATCTTTAATAATGCTTTGAATTTCTTTTATTGTCATAGTATCCATTCACTTTTCTTTAGTTTTTAAACCTATTAATTCATCAAAAGCTTATGTTGTATTGACAAATAGTTCCTTTGTTTGTCCCATGCGCTTAAGATGTGTAAAACCCAGATAGACATTTAAACCTTTATAAAAAGTAGGTTGATTTATCTCTATCCCAATGAATAAGGCAACACTCCCTTCAATGATACTAATTTCAAATCATTTGAATTTCAAAATATATAACTAAATTCATTCTATCACATATATATTTCTTGTCAATACTTTTTCAATTGTAAGCGGTTTTCTATAAAAAAAGACTCATGATTGAATTCATGAATCTGTTCATTATGCAATTCTATTATCGAAATCTTGATTTGTTATATAGCGCTTGATAGTTTCAATTGCTTTGTTTATCAATCTATGATTGACAAAAGGACTTGAACTAGCATTGTGTGGTGTGATAAACACATTATCTAAAGACCACAGCTCATGATCACTCGGTAATGGTTCTGGTGACATGACATCTAATCCTGCAGCTCTTATTTGTTTAGTCTTGAGTGCTTTTACTAATGCTTTTTGATCAATGATATCTCCTCTTGCAACATTGATAATCATTGAATTTCTCTTCATCAATGCAAATGCTTTTTCATCAATCATGTGATATGTACCTTTTGAAAGTGGTAAGGAAACCACAATATAATCGGATTCTTTGTATAATTTATTTAAGCCCTCTTGATTTGTATATATCTCATCAAAATAAGGCAATGATTGATTTGTTCTTCTAAATCCTATTACTTTCGCATCAAATGCTTTCATTCTTTTAGCCATTTCTAATCCAATTGAGCCACTTCCAATAATGCCAACAGTTGAATTGGCTATCTCATAGTGAACTGGTTCATATTTCCATAAATGATTTGTCATGTGGTTTACGTGTTTATTTAAGTTTCGATTGAAATACAAGATTTTTGAAAAGATATCTTCTGCTATCTGAATGGAGAACACATCTTTAGCATTTGTTAACATGACTCCTCTATTCTTGTAATAATCAAGATCAAGATTATCAAAACCTGCAGTCAAAACATGAACCCATTTCAGCTCAGTAAACAAATCCAAATTTTCAGGTTTCAAAAATTCGGGCATGGATATAATTGCTTCTGCATCATAATCATGGCTAATATCGTGAACAAAGTCAATACCAGGGAAGGTATTTTTTATTTGTTTTTCATACTTGTTTTTTATGGCTTGACTATCATAATATATCTTCATCTATTTGTTTCCTATTCTTTTATCATAAGCTAACCTTTTAAGATCGCCCTTCTCTTGTTCTAGATTAATCCATCCACAATAGACATATCCATAGGATTCAAATAATCTAATCGCATATTTATTTTTTTCATGTGTATCAATTCTAATATATGGCGTATTGAGTTTTAGTGCAACTTCCTCAGAATATGCCATAAGTATTTTAGCAACTCCTTCACCTAAAAGACTTCTTTTAACTGCAAGACGATGAATGGTGAGGTAAGAGCCCTTAAAGCGCCAGAAACCATCATAAATGATGTTATATGTGTGTTCTACACCTTCTTTAAGCGACATCATCCCTAAAATTAAGCCTGATTCATCTTTTACAACATAAAATTCCTTATTTAAGATGTCCTTAATAAAGGTTTCGTGAGAAGGATCTCTAAATTGCCATTGATCAATTTTTCTGTATTTTAAGAGTTCCGTTGTTTCAAGTCTTAAACTCCATATTTGATCTAAATCATCAAGTGTTGCTAGGTATATTTTCATAGGGTTCCTCTATTAAGATGACGCTTAGTGGAAGTGCATCTACATGTTTTATTTTAATTGGTAATGCATACATAAAGTATTTGCCTTCTTTGATGTTATGTAAACGTAAACCTTCAATGATTAATATATCATGATTCATAAGTATTTTATGTGTGGGATGATCTTTTTGATCTCGCTCAACCCCTAGACCATCTACACCTACACCCACAATTTTCTTAGATGCAAGATATTGACTTGCATCTTCTTTTATGTAAATGAAATCATTATTATAAAAATCTTCACTACTATTTCTAGTTTTAAACAAAATGAAGTCGTTCTGTTTAATATCTTTTTTTATTAAATCATTTGCAGTGATTGCATCTTGTAGATGCGTCATATCAAATACTTTAACTTCTCTAATAAGTTTTGTTAAATCAAGCGCATCAGAAGTTTCACCCTTTGGTAACATGTGAAGTGGAAAATCCAAATGTGTTCCTGTATGAAGATTCATAGATATTTTAGTCTCATGACTTGAAGCATAAGAAAAATCAGAAACGGTCTCAATGACTGGTTTTTTATCTTTTTTATTCTTATAGACTTGCATATCTTGATCAATCATCATTGAAACATCATAAATTTTCATTTCATATCCTCATTTGTTAATTCTTTTATCAGTTTTTTTAGTTCTGAATAATCTTTATATATGATAGGTTTCTTAAGATGTTTCGTGATATGATCAATAAAATGCCAAGAAAGTTCAATTTCATCCCATCGTGTTAATAGAGTTTTATGTTGCCCAATAATATCGATAATTAACTTTTCATAAGCTTCTGTTAAGTTACCAAATGAATTGCATGCGACACAATATTCTAGTTCAACAGGTTCAACATTATCTGTTAATCCAGGTACTTTACTATTTAAAACAACCCCCATACCATCTTCTGGAGCTATTTTTATAAACAATTTATTTGTTGATAATGGTAGGTTCCATTTTCTTTGCTCACTAGTTTCCTCAAACTCTATTTCTATTAAAGATTCTTTCTTGTCTAACTTTTTGCCAGACATCAAATAAAAGGGAACACCTTTAAATCTAGGTGTGTTGACATAAGCTTTAAAGAATACAAATGTTTCGGTAGTTGAATCTTGAGGAATATTATTTTCTGCTAAATAGCCATCATATTGTCCTAAAATCAACGAATCCACATCAAAGTGTAAATGACTTAAAACCTTTACTTTTTCATTTTTAACATCATCACTATGATAAGTCACAGGAACTTCCATAGCAACCAATGATAAAATTTGAAGTAAGTGACTTTGAACCATATCCCTTAGCGCACCTAATTGATCATAGTAACCTGCTCTACCAAGTATGCCATCGGTTTCCTTAACTATAATTTTAACACTCTTAATCGTTCTGTTGTGCCATATCTCTTCAAATATACGATTTGCAAAACGAACCATCATGATGTTTTGAATCATTTCTTTTCCTAGGTAATGATCAATTCGGTAAATTTGTTTTTCATCAAAATAATTCCATAGCATTTGATTGATTGCTTCAGCACTATATAAGTCGTGACCAAATGGTTTTTCGAAGATAATCGATTGATTTAAATTCCCTATTTCTATGAGTTTTGATTTATTAATATGGTCCGTCACATCAGAAAACAATTCCGTACTGAGTGCTAAATAATATAACTCTCTAGTTTTTTCATGTTTTTCAGCGTTAATCATATCGCATAATGGCCCATAATTATCAAACTTTAAAACGTCCATTTGATGATATATAACTAATTCTGATAAACCCTTGATATCCAACTTTTGTGCTGATTGTTGATTCATCGACTCCAAATATTCTTTTGTGTCGATTTGTTTTCGACCTAAAGCTATTATTTTAGTTGCTTTAGGTAATTCGTTGTTCTTATATAATCTAGAGATTGCTGGTAAAAGTTTTCTTGATGTTAAATCACCTGTAGCACCAAATATGACAATAATTAGATCCTTCATGATTTCTTATACACCGCATGACCACCAAATTCTTTTCTAATAGCAGCAACTACTTTTTCTCCAAATAAATGTTCATCTCTTGATTTATATCTCGCAAATAAAGATTGAGTGATGACGGGCAATGAAACTTTATATTTTAAAGCTTCTTCAATCATCCACATACCTTCACCTGAATCATCGATTCTACCTTCAATATCATCTAATGAAGGATCTTGATGGAATGCTTGATGAATATATCCGATTAAAGCAGATTCAATGATTGAACCATGGTTCCACATTTTTGCAATACTTTCGTAATCAAGTTCAAATGGTGATGCTTTAAGCATATCAAAACCTTCTCCTATGGCTTGCATCATGCCATACTCAATACCATTGTGAATCATTTTAACAAAATGTCCTGTTCCTGGTTTACCTGTATATGTGTAACCATCTTTTACTGATAAATCAATAAATAATTGTTCAATATTTAAGACAACCTCTTTATCTCCGCCAACCATGGTGCATGCACCATTTCTAGCTCCATAAATGCCTCCACTAGTTCCCATATCAACAAAGTCTATATCTTTACTTTTTAAATTGTGGTATCTTTTTATTGAAACATTGAAATTAGAATTCCCACCATCAATTACAACATCACCTTTTGTCAAAAGAGGCTGCATTTGATCAATTGTTATATCGACATGTTGGTTAGGTATGAACAAAATAACAATAAACCGTTCCATATCCTTTCTAGTAAGCAATGTCGAAAGAGAGTCAGCTGTTTTTACACCTTGACTCATCAAGCTCTTTCTTGCATCTTCGTTTAAATCATAACCTGTTATATCATAATTATGATCTTTAAGATTCAGTGCGATATTCGCACCCATTTTTCCTAAGCCTATAAGTTTTACTTTCATATTTTTCTCTCCTATTCGTTATCCCATGCATGCCACAAGTAATGTGACACAATGGAACGATATGGTATCCATTTTTCACTGATGTTCTCAATTTCAAGTTGCGTTAAATCCTGATTATTGTAAATTATTTTTACAGCGTTTCTTAATCCTAAATCGAGTGCAGAAAATACATCTTCTCTACCCAAAGAAAATAATAGAAACATTTGGGCACTCCACACACCAATCCCCTTAATTTTTACTAACATCTCAATAATGTCGTCATCAGACATCTTATCAAGGTTATCTAAATCAATCATATGGTTGATAAAGCATTCAGATAATGATTTCACATATTTGATTTTTTGAAATGACAACCCTACATCGCGTAAATTTTCTTCTGGCATTGCTAGGATCTTTTCTGCAGTTATCAGATCAGCGAAAAGATGACTCAACCGATTAAATATTGTACGCGCAACTTTTCCCGAAAGTTGTTGCGCAACAATCGTCCCTACAAGAGAAACAAAATAATCATCATCAATATTGACAATGATTTCATCTCTTATTGAAAATAGATGCTTTAAGTTTTGATCTTTTTCAATGAGATACTTAGCTTCTTTTGAATTAGATCGATAGCTTATTTTCTTCATGAGCTAACACTTCCTAAAGAAATCAAATTAAATCGTCAATGTGCTGATAGCATAAATCTATTTTACATCGTTTCGTTTGACTTTCAAAGGATAAGGCCTATAATCTCGCTCAAAATAAGATAAACAGGCAAATTTCCCCTTGTTTAAATTTTAGTCTTAGGATTTATCCTATTATTTTCATAGTCTGCAAGTACTTTAAAAACAAAACATGTGATTTGTGAAGAAACATATAATAAAAGCATGGAAGTTTAAACTTCGATGCTTTTTTTGTCTAATTATCTATATTTACCCATAAAGAATACTGCAATGGTGCCTGGACCAGAATGTGCACCAACTACAGGTCCGACATGATTATATAGTATATCTTTAACATGATATTTTTCATTAATCATTTGACCAACTTGTTTCGCTTCATCAATGCAATCACCGTGTGATATGAATATCATTTGTTTTTCTGGTTCAATAATTCGATCTTTCATGAGTTCAACCATTGATTCTAATGAGAAACTTCTACCTCTTGCCTTCTTTAAAGGTACAAGTCTACCTTGATCATCAACATGAAGTATTGGTTTAATTCTTAGTAGAGTTCCTAAAAACGCTTGTGAATCACTTAATCTACCACCTCTTTTAAGAGTTCCTAAATCATCAACTGTAAACAAATGTATCAAATTCAATTTGTTTGATTCAAGCCATTTGGTGATTTGAACGATAGATTTTCCTTCTTCTTTAAGATTCCAAGCATACCAAATAAGTAAGCCCAGTCCCATAGATGCGCATAATGAATCAACAATTTCAATTTTTTGATTAGGATATTGTTCCTTCAGTTCTTCTTTAGCAACTAAAGATGATTGTAATGTTCCACTTAAAGCTGATGAAAAACCAATATATAAAATATCATAACCTTCTTTTAAGAAAGATTCAAAAAAGGTTAAGAACGCACCAACATTAACTAAAGATGTCTTAGCAACTTTTTTATTTCTAAGTTGCTGATAAAATGTTTTGATTTTTAATTCTCTTTCATCTGGATAATGTTTATAAGTGACCCCTTCAAGTTCAACTGATAAAGGAATAGTGTGAATATCCATTTGTTTGACTTGTTTTTGTGTTAAATCGGCACATGAATCAGTAACAATCACAATTTTGTTCATAAAAACCCTCCATTTATATTGTCTTCTTTCTTTTAATTATACTTTGTATCTATATAACTTTCAACAAAAGAATTATTTTCGCTACTTTTTAAAACACTAAAATGAAAAAAAAGACTGTAATTAATCCCAGTCTAATAGATTTCACTATACGGCTCTAACTGAAATAACATGAGCCAAATTATAAATCGCATCAATAGTCACTTGATCCATTTTCTCATTACAATCTAAAATTGCAGTTCCATACTCTTTATTTTCTACATGTTTATATTTTGTATCTTTGTGTGCGCAAGCAGCTATTTTTTGAATCAACTCAAAGACTTCATCTTTATTTTCATAAAGAACTGAGATTCTGGAAACCATTTTATTTTTTCCCATATTGATTTCTGGGAAATTTACACTATTTTTGATATTTCCATTCTCAATATAGTCTTGAATTTGCATTGACGCCATATAGGCACAATTATCTTCAGCCTCTTGTGTAGATGCACCTAGATGAGGAATTGCAATAACGCCTTTTATTTGAGATGTTTTAGCATTCGGGAAATCTGTCACATATTTTTTAACAAACCCACTTTTAAGTGCTTCTTCTAAATCGTCATCATTGACAAGACCATCTCGGGCAAAATTCAGTAGCACAACACCAGGTTTCATCTGCTTCATTGCCTCTGCATTAATGAAATGTTTTGTTTCAGCAGTAAACGGTAAATTCAAACTTATAAAATCACAAAGTGGAAATAATTCTTCTTTTGATAAAACACATTGCGTATCCTTTGGTAAATATGCTTTAATTCTTTCCATGCTTGCTAAATCTCTTTCTAAAGCAACAATTTTCATACCTAATGCTGAACAAGCGTTCGTAAGTTTAATACCTATAGCACCAACGCCAATCACGCCTATTGTTTTACCGGATATTTCTGTTCCACCAAATTGTTTTTTAGCTTTTTCAATAGATTTATTAATTAATGGATCTGAATTATTTTCTTGAACCCACTTAATTCCCCCATAAACATCCCTTGAAGAAATAAGCATTCCTGCAATAATAAGTTCCTTAACAGCATTTGCGTTTGCACCAGGCGTATTAAATACGACGATACCTTTTTTAGCTAGATCATTAATAGGTATATTGTTTACTCCTGCACCTGCCCTTGCAATTGCCATGACAGATGTTGGAAGTTCCATGTCATGCATATTAGCACTTCTTACCATAATTGCATGCGCATTATCTAATGTATCAATGACTCTATAATCGCTTGATAATGCATTTAAACCCATTTTTGAAATATTGTTTAAACAATAAATGTTTTTCATCATCTCACCTACTTAAGATTTTCTTTTTCAAATACTTCCATAAACTCAACAAGAGCTTTAATACCTTGAATTGGCATTGCGTTATAGATGGATGCTCTCATACCTCCAACAGTTCGGTAACCCTTTAGATTATCAAATCCTTTTGCTTTAGCTTCCTCAATAAATTTAGTATCTATTTCTGGAGATATAGATTTGAAAGTAACATTCATTAAAGAACGAGATTTCTTTTCTACAGTACCAAAGAAGAGCTTACTTTGATCCAAATAATCATATAGCAACCCAGCTTTTTCAATATTTATCTTTTGTATAGCTTCTAAGCCACCTAAATTAAGTAACCATTTAAACACTTTACCACATATATATATGCCATATGTTGGAGGTGTATTATACATCGATTTTTTTTCAGCATGGATATCATATCTCAACATAATTGGTGTATATGGCAAATGATCTTTAATGATTAAATCTTCTCTAATGATAACAATCACAGTTCCTGCAGGGCCAACATTTTTTTGTGCACCTGCAAAAATAACGCCATATTTTGAAACATCCATGGGTTCAGATAAAAAACAAGATGATACATCTGAGACCAAAACCTTACCTTTTGTATCAGGAAGTTCATAAAATTTTGTGCCATAAATGGTGTTGTTTTCACATATATGGACATAATCAGCATCTTCACTAATCTTAAGATTGTTTAAGTCAGGAATATATGAAAACATTTTATCTTCTGAAGAAGCTATAGCATTCACAGTTCCGTATTTACTAGCTTCTTTGAAAGCTTTGACAGCCCAATTACCAGTAATGATAAAATCTGCTTTTTTGTTTTTCATTAAATTCATTGGAATCATTGAAAATTGTGTCGTTGCTCCACCTTGAAGAAATAATACCTTATAATTATCTGGGATTTTAAGCAAAGTTCTTAAATCGTTTTCTGCATCCTCGATAATCTGTTTAAATATCTTAGATCGATGGCTTATCTCCATCACTGACATCCCAGAATCTTGATAATCAAGCATTTCATTTGCTGCCTCATTTAATACTGCTTCTGGTAAAATTGCTGGACCAGCTGAAAAATTATAAATACGTTTCATTTGTTATCTTGTATATTCAGTATGTAACATTTGATTGATACTGAATACAGCTTCCTTTCTT
>CAZKLF010000010.1:0-44076 GCA_964553665.1 uncultured Mariniplasma sp.
TGGCGGAGGAAAGGGGATTTGAACCCCTGCGCCTTTTACAGCCTACAAGCTTTCCAAGCGTGCCTCTTCAGCCCCTTGAGTATTCCTCCATATTATGGTGCACCCGACATGGTTCGAACATGCGACCTTAACCTTCGGAGGGTTACGCTCTCATCCAACTGAGCTACGAGTGCACTTCTTGTCGCGGTAGTAATTTTACCATGATATTTTGCAAATGTCTAATAACAAAATCATATTGCTATTAGGCTCTAATCTCACTTTTATAATAATGGTTACACTGATAAGAATTATTTAGTAAATTCCTTTCATTATCATTCGTAAAAACCACAAAGCAGATTACATGTCTATAAGTTCCTGATAATAAAAAAAGCAATTATTGCTTTTTACTTTTTAATGGTCGGGACGACAAGATTTGAACTTGCGACCCCTTGCACCCCATGCAAGTGCGCTACCAAGCTGCGCCACGTCCCGGCTTATTTATTATATCAAAAAGATTGCATTAAAAAAAGAGCCGAAGCTCTTAATTTTTTATTTCGCTAATGCACCCATAGGATCCCATGGTTTTAAAACTTTTGGCTCTTCTTTCCAAGCCTTTTTTTGTGCTTCTAATAAGTATTTTTCATGAATAACTGCTTGATATACAAATTGATCAAACCATGTATCTGAAGCTAGATAATAGCCCTTTTTACCATTTGCTTCGCCCCAGCTATTTTCTATCTTCCAACGATTAGGTTTTCCTTCATCAAGATTAACTGCAGTAATGACCATCGCATGATTCATTGCACTTTGGCTATAATCAAGTTGATCTTCTTTTGATAGATATAAACTCATTTCTAGCATGTTGTCATAATCATATGATTGATCATCCCATACACCAACCTTGCGGTCACCATATCTTGCTACATCAGATCCAAACCATACAACTTCTTTAGCTAATAATTGTTTTACCACGAGATTCTTTAACTCTTTCATTTCCAGATTTAAATACTTAATTCGTCTTCCGCCTACAACATTGCCTAGATAAGATACTGTATAAGTTTTCATAAAAGGTTTATCTATAGTAGGAGAATTGATGATACTTATATAATTTTTTAGAACATCACCTACATGTGATAAATAGAATTCTTGAGGTGTTAAACCTTTGATGATATGATACTTATCTTTTGAAACATATTCAAAATCAATCTTTTCAGGTGGTGTACCAAAATTAGTTGTTAAGAATGTATAAAACTCATCAAGTGCTTTCTCCTTTAAGGAACTAATTTCATCCTTTTTACCTTCAGCAAATAAACGTCTTGCATTTGCTGCATATTGTCTAAGCTTAAGGTTGATGATTTGATTCATGAATTTTGTGCTTGAACTAGATGTAGTTTCCACCATTGCATCCATAGGAACAACGCCATATTTTTCAATTAAGCTAACAAACATATCCCATTGACCGCCATCTTGAATTCCAGTCTTTAATAAATGTTGTAAAGTTCGATCATCTTGATCAGCGTCTAAAAAATCATCGATAGCTTCAATGAAATAGTTAATCTTTTCAAACTTATCCCAAAAAGCTGTATAGTTTTGAGATAACTCAAATTCTTTGATTTCATATTTTTTAGCAACGATTTCTCTTAAGACATTTAGCCCAGCAAAAATCCAGCATCTACCACTTTGTTTCTGAAAGGTAACTGACATTGTTTTAATTTCATTAGAAAACCGAAATTGAGTTAATGGTCTTTGTTCTTGTTTATCAAAAAGGTTCGCTAAATCATTTTTCATTAAAACTCTTTTTAGAGCTTGTTGAACAGGTTTTTCCTCATAATTACTTTTTAGTTTTTGTAAATCTTTCACTTCTATCTTTTTCATTATTTCACCTTTTCTTTTTTAAAGAAGGCCTTATAAGGCCCTCTTCGTTTATAGTCTTATCATTCTTTCATCTTTAAATGTTTCAACAATTGCATAATCGTTTTCTTTTACGATAACCAAACTCGTATTCACGTAATTGATGATATTCGATACTCTTTGTGGAGGTACGGCGATTAATAATTGAATACTTAAGCTGTTATAGAATTTCATCATCGCGTCAATTCTACTTTCGTCCATGTTATTGAATGCTTCATCAAATAACACGATACACCCTGAGTCAATTCTTCTGTTTTTAGTCAGAAGTTGTTGGAAGGATGCAGCAATAACGATGTAGAATGGAACCTGTGTTTCCCCACCACTCTTTTCTTTTGAAACCTTAGAAAACATCGATTTATTACCATTACTATTGGTAACTTCAATATCATATGCCATATAGTTTCTATAATCTAAGAACTTATATGTAAGCATATCGTATTCTGGATCGTTTGAGGCAATCTTTTCAAATAATTCCATCAAGATGGTTTCATTTTTCTTGGTTAAACCTTCAGTAAAGAGGGTATGTTTTGAGATTGCTTCATTACCCATAATGATGTTGTAATAAAGCTTATAATCCGGGTTATCACTTGCCTTGTAGGTTAACTGGTAACTATCTGATCCAAATGTCTTACCCATGAGTGCAATATTTAATTCTGCAATTTGTTGTTGAGCATTTTCAATACTTGCTCTTAACTTACCAACAAATTCTTCTTTAAATCCAATTTCAGAGTTCCTACGAAGTTCCGTCGCTTCTTGTTCATAACGAACCAAATTGTTATTTCTGATTTTATGTGCTTCTTGATCAAAATAGATTAAATCATCAAATGTTGGTGATGCACCAAAATGGAAGATATCAATATAATTTTTCATTTGGTTGACTAGGTCAGCATTCCCTTTGATGACTTGAGAATTTAAGCTCACACTAGATTGCGCTAGATAAGTCGTAATTGAATCGTGATCTTGCTTAAATTTCATCTTCAATGCATAGAATTGAGTATTTGCTAAGCTTAATTTTTCCGGATGTTTATGACTTAATTCTTTTTGAGCAATAGAGAACGCATCAAGTTTTTCTTTAATGTCTTCAATTAAATCCATAATATGTTGACGTTCATCACGATTAGTCGCAATTTCACCAACAAAACTTTCAGATTCAAGTCGAAGTTGCTTTCTATTGTTTCTTGCTTTTTCAATTTGTTCATCTAATTTCGCCAAGTTCTTATCTTTACCCAAACTATTGATTTGTTCTTCTAATTGGGTATATTCTCTTCTTGTTTGCTTAATCAAATCTAGATATTTAATTTGACCTTGATGAACAAGTTGATTCGATTTTGATTGTGACAACAATCTAGTAATCTTATCATTCTTATCAGTGATGTCATAAAGCTTATCCATCTTAGCCTCCAAAGCAGCTAAATGTTTTGATTCCATCTCAGTTTGCATCGTTGTTGCTTGAGTTCCTATAAATGGGACTTCATAAACTCTAGGATTAATCTGTCTAGCTGTATGATTGTTATAAGTCATACATGTTGGCGTAATAGAGCGATTATAGTTCTTAAGTTCATGAACACCATCAACACAATAAGTGTTATTAAGCAACATATTAATATAATAACGAGCATACGTATGATCTGATGTCACCTTATCAGCAAGGGTGCCAGGAACAAGTTGTTCATAAGCCGTTAGTTTTTGGGTATTTACAAGACCAACGCCATATATTCTAAGTTCAGTTTTCACCTTTTCATAGATATCAAGTGCATCAATGAAATATGATGGATCGACAATGATATCAAAACGCTGTGTATTTAAATAACCTTCAACAGCATTTCTCCATCTTTCATCATTAATTTCAATCAGTTCACATAATGGTCTAACACGTATTTCTTTTTGATAGAAGCTTGATAGTCCATCATTGATTGCTCTAATTAAGTTTTCAACATAATTTGGATAGGTTTTCACATTACGCTTTAATTGATTAAGGCGTTGCCCAGAATCTCTAATTTCTTCTGATAAGCTTCTTTTTTCACCTTCCAGTTTATCTTTTTCAGTATGATAGGCTTGAAGGTAAGCTTGTACTTCACTATTTAAAGTAGTTAATTGTTGTGATAATTCAGATGCAGAAAGTTGGTCTTCATTTGCTTGATAGTAATTAACAAACTCTTTCATTGCTGTATTTGGAAGTAAATTGATAAGTTCTTTAATCGTATCAAATTCTTTTTTCAGCATCTCTTTAAGTTGTGATAATGTTTCTCTTTGTTGTTCATACTCACTTGACTTCTTTTGTAATGCTTCTTGGTATGAACCTAAAGTTCTAGATAAGTCATTATCATTTTTAGCGCGTTCTAAGTTTAGAATTGCACGATCATTTTCTTCAATTTGATCATCAATTTGACCTTTTGCTTCACGCAAATAATCTAATCTTTTTTCTATTTGAGACAATTGTTCTTCATTTTGTTTAATAAATGATTCTCTTTTTTCAACCCAATTGAGTTGATCAATCAATTTATTAATATCTTGTTGTTCGATGTTTAAGGTGATGTCTTCACCTGTTTGTTGAATTAAATCGAGCTTTTCAAGCTTTTCTCTATCTTTTTTGATTTGCATCTCAATCTTTTTGAGTTGAGCAACGTTATTTTTAAGTGATTGAATATCAATTGGATCATCATCAAGTAAAAACTCAAAGACAAACGCTTGAAGATCGATAGATCGGAACGCTAAGGCTTTAGGTAAGATTTTTGCATACTTCCTTGCATCCATACCAAAAAATCTCGCTAATGCATCACGATACTTCTTTTGTGTATCAAAAGGAGATAACTCGATATCTAATGATTTGAGGTAAGCCTTCATGCTCTTGTAGTCTCGTGGATATTTTTTATCTAAAAACAAACTATCATGAATCGACACATTATCTAGAAGATAAAATCTTTCCTTAAGATTTGCTGATTTTGGAAGATCCAAAATACAACCAATCACGCTAAATTTCTTGCTTTGTTCATCAAAGAATTCTAAAGCTAGATGTGTAACCACATCGCCATTTCTCAGAAACTCTTTATTTTCAGCACCGATGCGTCCTCTAATATAACCTTCTAAAGTACGTTTTGCATCATCGGTTGCTGCAATATTAAATTTAGAACCACTTCTTCCACCAACGAATAAAAACTGCATCGCATCGAGAAGCGTAGATTTACCAGATCCGTTTTCACCAGAAATTAAGGTATTATCTTTGATATCAATGGTTTGGTTAGAAAACAAATGCCAATTGACTAGTTTAATCTTCGTCAGTTTCTTCATTGTTACCACTACCTCCTTCTACGTATCCTTCCAACTTTTGGACAACCTCTTTGATACTTTCAAGGTTAGTTACATAAAGAATGGTTGGGTATATTTTAATGCGAGCATCATCGTGTAGTCCCTTATCAATAAAATCAATAATATTGTAGTTTCTTAAGAAAGATAATGCAGGTTTTAATTTATCTTTCGTAATTCTCTTGTGGTCAAGAAAACCAATTCTTGTGAGTTCTTCATGTATTTCATGTAGATAAATTTCAACATTTTCATCCAATGTCACAAAATCTTTCTTTCTTTGGTAGATAATACGAATCACTAAAATCATTAATGATTCAGTTTTTCTTAATCTCATATGATTAAAAAAACTATCATTGGTGATATGAATTACTTCATCCTCACGATAAATATTGAGTGTAAAATCACTTAAAACGAAAAATGATTCGAATAGATCTTTATATGCTAGGATATAGCGATAATCATTCGTATCTCCGGGTTTTCTTTTAGTCAAAAAGTTGACTTGATATAACTTATTAACAATACGAGAAAAGATGTTTTTTTCACCCTCTTTTAAAGTGGAAAATATTTCATTGAATTGTTTAGCTGCTGCTGTTTTATTCATAATTTTACCTCTTTAATTCTAAAATTTTGGAATGTGACAAAATTGTTTTTGCATTCTTTACCAAGTGGTTCTACATCATAATGCATTCCAATCGATTTTGAATACAAGAAGATTAATATAAGCCTTACAAAGTCTTCTTGAGTTTCCAAAATAATTTGAGAAGCTTCAATTGTTTGATTACCATTTAGCAAGTTCTTAACGTGCTCATCAATTTCTTTTTTACCATAAATATTATTTTTAAGTAATGCTTTAATTTTTTCTTGACGATATTCTTCGCTAATGAGACTTTCGTCAAATACAATTTCGTCAATAATTGTTTCAACTCTCATGCGTCGCTGATTATAAAGAGATGCTGTATCTATATTTCTTGCTTCTGTCAAAAAGAATAGTGATGCGTAATCAAAATCTTTTTGCCCTAAGACAATTCTAAATAAACGGTTGAATATTCCTTCAATATCATCTGATTGATTGGTGAAAAAGAGGATTTTTGAGGCTGCCGCACTAATATATTGCTCATTTTTTCTATCAATTGCTAAAATGAGATGCTCTAATGCTGTAAAACTATCTGTGATGAATCTTAATCTATCTTCGATATAGAGATAACTTTCATTATAGTCTTCAATACGTTTAACCTTTTGAACCATCGCTGTTAAGCCATCCATGATTTCTTCACTATTTCTAATATTAGAAACTGCTTCTAAAATGGCTCTTTTATATCTCGGTAGACTATCTGTTGTTTTCAAGTTGTAATACGCAGAATCGAAGAAGTTTTGTTTATATTCGATTAATAGCTTTTCAAGAAGCATTTGAAGATCATGTTTTGATTGTTTCTTAGTAATATCGTAATAATAACGGTAGATATTAGCTTTTAAAGACTTGAGTTTACGGATGATATCATTCGTTTTTTGATATGCTTGTTCTAAGACACCAATACCTTCTTCTAGTGTGAAGGACGATAAAAGGGAATACACGGTAAAAATCTCACCTGTATATTCGCTTTGCCGATTATTTTGTATGCCTTCTAATATATCTATAATTTGAATAGAATAATCAAATAGATTAAGCGATGTTTTATAATTACCTAATTCTTCTTCACCAATCCATCCATTCTTTTTTAATACGTTAATGACATGAAGCGACTTCTGTCTGCTAGTTCTTGCAGGTTCATCTTCATCTACATCGATAAAATCTTCTGTAGGCTGATCATCAAAATAATCAACCAGTCTAGAGACGATGAATTCGCGGTCTCCCTGATATGCATCTTCAATACTATCAATTGCTCTATAGATGATAAAAATACAATCAATGTACGTTTTTTTGTTAGGAGAAGCGAGCACACTAAAAAAATTGCTGTTGATTCTTTCGAAGAGATGTGCCATCGTATCCTCCCTTATTTTTATAAAATAAAAAAAATATGAATATCATATTTATTGTAACATGATTTAGACATATTTTCTATTATTTTTCTAATATTTTTTAATATTTTTTTCTTACAATGTTAATCTTAATTTTCTTCCCATTATACATTTTTCCGTTCAATTCATCTAAACGCTTAATTGCTGCTGGATGAATCTCAAACTCTGTATCATTTTTGTTCACTATGATGTCACCAACATTTTTAGGATATAGATCAGCAAACTTCTTGAAGTAATCAAGCATTTGTACTGGACGTAGTCCATCTTCTTTACCTAAGTTAATAACTGCATTTTTATATGAACCGGAAAATTTCTTATTTTTCGAATCTCCAGAACGTGAATCATTTCTATCTCCAGAGCGAGAATCTCTTCTATCTCTAGATCTATGAGGTGAGTCGCCTCTTCCTCTACTACCAGAGTATGAATCATTTCTTCTTTGAGCAGGTGAGGTAATATGATCATAAGTCTTTTTATCACCCATTGTTTCTGATAATAATGCTTGGATGATCTGATTATCAACGAATCCGTCTTCATGAAGTTTTGAAATAACATCATCAAAGCTTTTTTCATTCTTAGTGACCATGTTTTTAAGTTTCTTGTAGTTTCTTTCTTCATTCTTCTTGAAAATCTCTTCTTCGGTTGGAATTGTCTTTTCAATCATCTTTGTCTTAATATAACGTTCAATCATTGCAAGTTTTCCACGTAATGATGGATAAACTAATGAGACTGAAGTACCAGAGTCTCCAGCACGTCCAGTTCTACCAATACGGTGAACATATATTTCATCTTCAAATGGTATTTCATAATTGATTACCATACCAACATGTGAAACATCAATACCTCTAGCTGCAACATCAGTAGCAACAAGATATTTTAATCTCTTAGCTCTAAATTTGCCCATAACGAAGTCTCTTTGACTTTGTTTCAAATCACCATGAAGTGCATCAGCTTCATAATGGTGTTTTTGCAAAAATGTTGTTAAGTTATCAACATCAACTTTTCTATTTGCAAATATAATTGCTGAGTTTGGATTATGATAATCTAATACTCTAAGCAGCAATTGATCACGATCTGATTTTTTTACCATGTAGAAATACTGATCAGTCTTAGAAACCGTTAAGGTTGGTGTTTCAATTTGAATAATTGCAGGATTCTTTTGATACTTTTGCGCAACTTTCTTAATGAAAGGTGGAATCGTAGCTGAAAAGAGTGCTGTTTGTCTTGTACTTGGCGTATCCTTAAGTAAAGTTTCCAAGTCTTCTTGGAATCCCATCTTAAGCATTTCATCTGCTTCATCTAAAACCAATATTTTAAGATTGCTAAAATCAACAGTACCACGATTTAAATGATCGATCGTACGACCTGGTGTCGCAACAACAATATGTGGATGTTCTGCTAATGCTTTAAACTGCTTGTTATAAGATTCTCCACCAAATATGGAAGTGATTCTTACAGCCTTATTAAACTTGATGAGTTTTAAAAACTCCTTGTATACTTGAAGCGTTAGCTCTCTTGTCGGACAAATCACTAATGCTTGAACTGTTTTTTCATTGACATTGATTTGTTCTAAAATCGGTATCGCAAAAGCGAATGTTTTACCGGTACCTGTTTGAGCCTGGCCAATGACGTCTTGGCCATCTAGCATCTTTGGAATTGCATGATGTTGAATTGCTGTTGTTTCCACGAGACCTAGATCTTCGATTGCTTGCTTTGTTGCATCTAAAACTTGTAAATCATTAAATAACATATTCATTTTTTTCCTCAATTCTCTTAAAACCTTTATCACTATACCACATCCAAGTAAATATTACTACTAATCGAATAAAAAAAGGCTCATTTGGCCTTCTTTCTGTTGCAATTCTCACCTTCACAGTAATCTGTATGTTTATATAGCGCATTTGCATGATTCAATTGCTTTAAAAAAGCGTCTGCATCATGTAAGCCATTCATCTTATATTTGCCATCAATACGCATGTGAGGAAGTTCAAAGATGCCTTTAACAATCGCATTTTCACGGTTTAAGTTCACTTGACACTTATATAGATCTGATGATAGAACTTCATTGATTTTTTCAAGTTTAATCCCAGAAGCTAAACCAATTTCTCTTAAGATATCATGATTACTTATATCTTTATGTTGGATATAGTAAGCATCAAATAGATTTTTATTATAGAGAAACGCACATTTTTCTTTTTTTGCAAGATGCGAAATTCTATGCGCATCAAAAACTTTTACAGGATTAATTTTAGACACAAGATTAGGAACCATTATTTTTGCTTCATTCTCCGAAATCATGTGGTGCTTACTCATAATTTTGTAAAATGTACATTCTTTATCAGGTTCAAAAAAAGGCATCATCTCATAACTCCGATAAAGGATTTCTAAATTTTCAAATTTATAGTTTTTCAATAGATCTTCTAAGCTTTTATGCTGCTTATAGCATAAAGGACTTAGGTAATCTAACCAAATTTCAAGTTTCATATTGACTCCTAATGTTTTTATAACAATGTATGACTTATCTCATACTGTTTTTATTATAATTTCTAAGCCTTCATATGTCAAAAGACACGACTTGAAACCCATCATTATGAGTCAATAAGACTTTTTGTAGTTGATACATTCGTCAATAACTGTCATATAACAAATATTTTTTTTCAAATTTTCTATAATAGTTTCTTCTAAATTTTCTTCAAAAATAGAAAGATCAGCAATAAAACCCTTTTCAAGAAACCCTCGATTAGGATCCATGGTTGAATAATTAGCATACTTTGTATAAAGTTTTATTGCTTCAAATCTTGAAAGTGCTTCCTTTTTAAAATAGACTTGATGGTCAACATCTGAAATTCTCGTTACTGCAGAATATATTCCAAATAACGGATTAGGAACTTCAACTGGTGCATCACTACTTCCAGCTATATTAATATGATGATCCACCAGTGTTTTCCATGGATAAACAAGTTCTGGAGTTTCACTCAAGTAATCTAATGCCCCTGGCAAATCACTCGAAACAAATTGAGGTTGTACATCTATTGAAATTGGCATGTCCTTCATCATTTCTATTGCTTTACTGTCCATAAGTGATGTATGGATTAACCGGTCATGAAGTCCATCTAGCGGAGGATACTTTTTTAATATATCTAACACTTCTAATAAAGCCTGATCTCCTATGACATGTATTGCTACTGTTAAGTCATTTGCTCTAACTTTTTTGACCATACTTTCAAATGTTTTGATTTCGTGTATTCTCATTCCAAATGAATCAGAATTTAAATACTTATTTTTTAATAAGGCAGTCTTAGATGAAATTGTCCCATCATAAAACATCTTTATCGCGCCTATCTGTAAATACGATGTTTGATTAAGTTGAACTCTTCTGGACTTTAGATACTCATCTAAAACCATGTGATGAACAAGTAAATGGGCTCTAAATGGCATTTTATCTAAAACACGGTCAAATACTCGCAGTGTTTCTTTAAAGCCGTTAAAATAGTATAAATCATCTGAATGCCCACCGGTAATACCGTAGCTATTCAGTTTCTTTATTGAATTTTCGAGCATTTTTTCTAATGCTTGATTAGAATGCTTTGGATAACTATCCATTGCCTTTTGAGCTGCCTGTTCTGTTAGAATACCACTTGAGCTTTCTTGATTAATCATATCTAGAACAACATCATTAACTGTAAGGCTATGATAATCATTATGTCTAATCATGATGGGATAGTGCTGACTGATTCGGTTTAGATCAATTTTCGTTAAGCCACACTCAAAATACCCCTCAATAAATAACGGTTCATCACCAAAAGCATTTTTAATAATTTTTACAACTTCTTTTTTATCCTTGATATTCATCAAATTAGGTCTTGATAGCTTTTGACCAAAGCCTAATAAATGAAGATGCGCATCAACAAAACCAGGATAGATGTGATATCCTTTTAAATCTATGATTTCATCAAATTCGAAGTCACTAACTTGCTGATCAAAACCCACGATGTATCCCTGATGGGTCGCCATCTGATATTTTATATCTTTTTCGCTAAGCATGGTGTGAAAAACACCATTTTTCCAAAGTTTCATACGCCACCTCAAATAAAAAAAGCTCTTTCCATGATTTTATCATGATTTGAGCTTTTTTAAGAATTTATAGCTTTTTTAATATCCTCAATTTTAAATCCTTTTGCATAAAGTTTTTGAATGATTTGATACTCGATAGATTGTTCTTTCTCTTTATTTTGATATTTCTTTAAGAGTTTTGTATACTCCTTTTTGATTAAGGCTAGTTCATCTATATCAAGCGATGACAAAGATTTTTTTATTTGCGATTCAATCGCCTCTAAACTAAATCCTTTTCTCAAATAATAGCCTTTTAGAGTTTGAATGATTTGTTTCTTTGATTTATTTTTAATCATCTTCATTTTTTTAGGTATGAGCCGGCCTAAAACTAAATGTTCATCAATTTTCCTAGTAAATTTTTCAATGATTTCATTAGAGATGCCTTTTTCTTTAAGATAATTAGAAATAGCTTTTGGCCCTTTTGAGTTTTGTTTCATTTGAGTATACATTTTAGCATAGGCAAAGTCATCTAGATATTTACGCTCTGTATATTTATGAACTAATTGCTTAATCAAAGACTCTTTAGCACCTTTTGAGCTTAAATAATCTCTTAGTTCTTTCGTGGTTTGGATCTTCTTGAGTCTAATAATACCTAATTTATTGTAAAAGATATATGCATTATCATCAAGTAGAGCTCTATATATTTTATCTTCTAAAGTATCTTTAAGTTTAAGATGATATTTCAAATATATTTCAGGTTCAATTGAAATAAATTCTTCATTAAATTTTACGCTGTACTGTTTTGTCTTTTTGACGATTTCATTGATTGTTTTCATATTATGATTTAATCAAGTCAATTAGATTTTGTAGTTGCATATCATATGTGAGATCTTGAGTCTGCTCCATATAGATTTGATGTATCGATATCGCAGTTTCACGATTTAGAGTACCAGTGACAGTTAAACCTTGTTCTAATTGATAATCTTCAAATGCATTTTGTGTTGCTAAATCAAAATATCCATCTATTCTAAGCATGTTAATTCCAGTTAAATCATAATAGTAATTAAGGAAGGATTGATAGCTTGATAAAGCCAAAGATACTTCATTTAAGGATACCAATCCATTATAAACAGGAAGATCAACAGTATGGATTCCTTCTTGTTCTATGATGTTGACATCAAGAGGATCAGTTGCTACATTTTTCCCATCATCATAAAACCATTCGCCTTCAGTATAAACTAATGAATATCGAATATCATTAACATCCCTGATACTTTTGGTGTTTTGGTAAACACCTTTTCCATAGGTAGGATTTCCATATAATGGATATCCCCCATAAGTATTTAATGCTGCTGCTAGGACTTCCGCTGCTGAAGCTGAATGACCATTAACTAAAACAGCAATATCATAAGCTTTTGGCGTTGTTAAATTCCCATAATAATTGACAGCTTTATCCGTTTTTGGAATCATCTGAAATAAAGGTGTTTCAACATTTTTAGTTAAAAGTTGTTGAGTTATTCCAGGAACCATCGTTGTATCGCCAGAATTATGAAGAGCAGTAAGTGTGCCTCCTGGATTATCTCTTAAGTCGATAATCAGTGTTTTGGAATCACTTGAGATATCCAATGTGCTTTCTTCCAATTCATTTAGTAAGTCACTAAAGACCTTTGACGTTCCAGCAGTAATATTTTGGATATAACCAGAAAATTCCGTTATTTTGATATATGATATATCGGGCTCTTGTAAATCTTCTGTATAAGCGGTTGGCGTTAAAATTTCTTTATATGTAATATCTATTTGTAATTCTATATTATCTGGATTTAAGACGATCAGTGATTTAACGTCATCTAAATCACCAGACAAATAAGATAATACTTCCGTTTCTGATGCAAGTGTATTAAAATATAAAGATTCATTTTCAATAACAATTCCAACAACTAAATCATTAGGAAACAATAAATCTTCAGCTGCTCCATTTGGATAGACATAAGTAACTCTAAGATCTAAATCTTCCATGATAAATGCAACACCCATACCAATAAAACTTTCATCACCAGATGGCGTGACTGATAATGGAGATGCAATTAATCTTGTATAAGGATCGTTATTAGATTCTGCATACGAATTAACAATTGCTTCCATCGATGCAACAAATGCATCTTGAACTTCAGCATCATCAATATCGTAATAATAATATCTATTAAAGTCATCTGTTAAATCTTCAAAGATATCGCTACCTGAGCCAACTGGTAATGTAGGCAAAATTTGCGATGAATAATAACCTGCAAGAAAAGCAAGTAAGACACTAACTAAAAATAGAATGCCTAGTTTTTTACTTCCCATACCGCTGCCTCCCTACTAAACCCTTGACCTAGAGCCTCTTTCGTTCTTGTAACAAAAGTAAATGCTTTAGGATCTGTATCTTTAATAATCCGTTTAAATTGATAGATTTGCATGCGATCTACAGTGCATATAATCATATCCTTATCTAATTTTGAAAAACCACCAACGACCCGAACTTTCGTTATGCCTCGTTTAAGCTTTTCAGATATGATTTTTTGCAACTCGTCACTAAAATCGGTAATGATAAATGCAGTAAATCCTGATTTTCCTTCAATTGCTAATCGATCAACAATTAGCCCACTTAGAATCATCGCTCCAACTGCATATAATCCAAGTTGGAAATCAACAACCATAGCAATTAAAATGATAATGCCGTCGGTAATATACATTGCTAATGAAAATGGGATATGTAAGAATTTATTCATAATATTTTGAATGATATCAATACCACCGGTAGTTGCATTACTTCTTAATACGATACCTAAGCCAATACCAATACATAAACCACCAAAGAGAGCACCAATGAACAATGGACTTTCAGTCATGAATTTCATAAAAAAGTTTTTATCAATCGTTAACTCTAAAATCCAAATAACAGTTGGTGATAAGAGTGTCGCATAAATCGTTTTGAAAAAGAAAACCTTTCCCAAAAAGAATAATCCAATGATGAGCAGTACAACGTTTGCAATATACATAAATAAACTGACTGGGATTACATTTTGCAAAAGTACAGATACACCCATCACACCACCAATAACCATATTAAGTGGTAATAAGAAAAAATAGAAACCAACAGACAGCAGGATAACACCTGCTGTGATTTCTAATATTTCTCTACGCTTTGCATTATCGAACATTTTGATCACCTGATTTTAGATAAGCATTAATGAATCCATCTAGTTCCCCATCCATGACCATATCAACTTGACCAACTTCATAATTCGTTCTATGATCTTTAACCATTTGATAAGGCTGGAAAACATAGGATCTAATTTGTGAACCCCATGCAATATCCTTTTGTTCACCTTGTATATTCTTCAGTTTTGCTTCTTGTCTTTTTATTTCTTCTTGGACAAGTTTAGCTTTTAATACGGAAAATGCTGATTCTTTATTCTTGTGTTGACTTCTCTCATTTTGACAAGTTACAACAATACCTGAAGCAAGATGAGTAATTCTCACGGCAGAGTCAGTTGTATTAACCGATTGACCCCCTGCTCCTCCAG
The DNA here is from genome assembly GCA_964553665.1 of uncultured Mariniplasma sp. GTDB lineage: Bacteria > Bacillota_I > Bacilli_A > Acholeplasmatales > Acholeplasmataceae > Peloplasma. The sequence continues at coordinate 14,826 of CAZKLF010000010.1, forward strand.
ATCTATATACATCAATCTTTACATCTTCATCTTTGATATCGATGTCGATATCATCGCTGATTTCGGGTAAGACATCACATGATGCAAATGAAGTATGTCTTCTAGCATTGGAGTCAAATGGAGAAATTCGGACTAATCTATGTACGCCTCTTTCAGCTTTAAGATATCCATAAGCATATAGACCCTTAATTAGAATGGTGACACTTTTTATTCCAGCTTCGTCTCCTGATTGATAATCAAGGACTTCAACCTTGTATTTTTTCTTTTGAGCGTATCTTGTATACATTCTATAGAGCATGTCACACCAGTCTTGAGACTCTGTACCACCTGCGCCTGGATGTAGCTCCAAAATAGCGTTATTGCTATCATAAGGGCCATTAAGTAGGGTTTCTATTTCAAAGGACTTGAGTTCTTTTTGCATATCACCAATATCTATTTCAAGAACATCCCACTCTTCGGTTCCTTCTTCGCATATTTCAAACCAATCTTCTAGATTTTTAAACTTTTTCTCTAATGCGAGAAGACTATCAAGTTTTTGACGTATATGCGTTGCTTTTTTTGTTAACTTTTTAGCCTGTTTTGTATCATTCCAAAAATTTGGTTTTTGCATTTCTTGATTGAACGCTTGATATTGCTTTTCCAATTTTGTGGGTTGAAGTGCATTTGTTAAGTCAATCAGTGTTTGCTTAAAACCTGATAAAACTTTATTAACTTCATATGTTTCCACAAAATCATCTCCTTAACGCCAAGGTAATTGACGTGAATTTCTATTTTTTCTAATTTTCGGTTTTTTAGGTCTAGCATCTGTTCGCCCTTGATTTGTCGAAGTATTTTTAACGACTGCTTCTCTTTCAACATTATATTGAATTTGAGCTCGAAGTGCATATCTCGTTACATCTTTTGAGATATTAGCAATCATTTCATTAAACATTCTTAATCCCTCAGATTGATATAAAACCAAAGGATTTTCTTGTCCATATGATTGAAGTGATACAGATTGTCTTAATTCACTCATCGTATCAATATGACGCATCCAATAGGTATCAATCACGCGGAGCATAACAACTTTTAAGAATTCATTAAAGACTGCAGGTGGGAAATTTTCTTTCTTAAAGTCAATTTCTTTGTTTGCAAGATCTAGTATATATGTTTTAATTTCTTGCTCATCCATCTTCTCGATGTTTTCTTTGATAAGTGTATCCGGTCTAAAAATATTCCCATTAAATTGAGCAATGATATTATCATCATCAATTTCATATTGATTTTTACCAACTGTATGTATAAATTGATCTAAAGTACTATTGATACTATTAGCCACAGTTTGACGGACTTCATCTTCAATTGATTCAAGAATTAATACATTACGTCGTTCCTTATAAATAATTTCTCTTTGTTTTCTTAAAACATCATCATATTTCAATACGGATTTACGAGAATCATAGTTATTCCCTTCAATACGTTTTTGTGCACCTGTAACAAATCTTGAAAAGAGTTTAGATGATAAAGGTTCGCCAGTACTGTTCATGCGTTCAAGCAATTCAATTCTACCTTTGAAACTTTCGCCACCGAAACGCAACATTAACTCATCTTCAGCAGATAAATAAAATCTTGAGTATCCAGGATCTCCTTGTCGTCCACTACGACCTCTTAACTGATTATCAATACGTCTTGATTCATGACGTTCACTACCGATAACTGCAAGACCACCAAGTTCAACAACGCCTTCACCAAGTTTAATATCAGTCCCACGACCAGCCATATTCGTAGCGATTGTAACTGAGCCCATAAGTCCTGCTTTAGCTACAATTTCAGCTTCTCGTTCATGGTTTTTAGCATTTAAGACTTCATGAGGTATACGTCTTTCTTTAAGCATTCTAGATAAATCTTCAGATGTTTCAACAGCAATCGTCCCAACTAACATGGGTTGACCTTTTTTATATCTCAATTCAATTTCATTGACTAATGCTTCAAACTTATCTTTAAGATTAGCATAGATGAAATCTGGCTCATCTTTTCTAATAATAGGGGCATTTGTTGGTACTTCAATAACATCCATATTATAAATTTCTCTAAATTCTTCTTCTTCAGTTTTAGCAGTACCTGTCATCCCAGATAATTTCTTATACATTCTAAAAAAGTTTTGATAAGTAATCGTTGCTACAGTAACTGTTTCCTTCTTAACTTTAACACTTTCTTTTTCTTCTAGGGCTTGATGAAGCCCTTCAGAGAACTGACGTCCTCTTAAAATACGACCTGTAAATTGGTCAACAATTAATACTTCTCCGTTATCCACAACATATTCTTTGTCTCTTGACATGATATGATTTGCACGAAGTGCATTATTAATATGATGCACTAAAGTAACATGCTTTAGGTCATATAGATTATCTAATTGAAAGATTTGCTCAGCTCTTTGAATACCAGAAGGTGTAAGTGCTATACTTTGTGACTCTAGGTCAATTTCAAAATCTTCATCTCTAATCGATTTAGAAAATCTATCAGCTGCTTGATATAAATTATTAGTATTTTTTGATCCACCAGAAATAATCAGTGGTGTTCTTGCTTCATCAATTAAGATGGAGTCAACTTCATCGATAATTGCGTAATTTAATCCACGCTGAGCAACCATATCTTTAGCAAATAAAACCATATGGTCTCTTAAATAGTCAAACCCAAGTTCACTATTTGTAGAATACAGAATATCGCAATCATAAGCTGCCTTTTTTTGTTCTCTCGTAATATCTCTAAGATTTAATCCAACGGTTAAGCCTAAAAATCTAAATAAATCTCCAATGTCACCCTCAACTTCACGCTTAGCAAGATATTCATTTACCGTAACAATATGTACGCCTCCACCATTTAACGTGTTCAAATAAGCAGGCATAACTGCGGTTAATGTCTTTCCTTCACCAGTTCTCATTTCTGCAATATTACCATGGAATATAGCAACGGCACCTAAGACCTGTACATAGTATGGGAATAACTTAGTAATACGTATTGAAGCTTCTCTAACAACAGCAAAAACCTCAGGCATTAATTCCTCCAAAGTTTCTCCGTTAGTAAATCTTTGTTTAAATATTTGAGTATATCCAGTAAGTTCAGCATCAGATAATTTAGCCATTTCATCTTCTAAAGAAAAGACAATATCAGCTATCTTCTTTGCATCCTTAATTTCTTTTTTACCTGGATCGAACCATTTTTTTAGCATACAAACACATCCTTTACGTTCTTTATTATATTACTATAATAAGGAGTTTTTTACAAGAGATATTGATGTTTAAGGATTTTTAACATAATTAGATAAGAAAAGAACATTTAGAATCAAACTCAATGTTCTATCATTATATGATTATTTCGCCTTATAAAAGGCTTTATAAAAAAAATAGAACGCCAATGGCATTCTATTAAAAATCGAACTTAACGTCTTCTCTTTTAACTGATTCAGCTTCAAAAAATGCACGTTTTTCAAACTTCTTCCAGTTCGCAATAACATTGCTAGGAAATACAACAACTTTTTGATTATAATAAGATACATTTGAATTATAAACGCGTCTTGAAGCTTGAAGGTTTTCTTCAACTTCCATAGTTGCATCTTGAAGTTTTAATACATTTTGAGATGCTTTTAGATCAGGATATTGTTCTACAACGATATTAAGAGCTTGTAAGCCTTTAGTCACTTCATTCGCAAATGCTTGTTTTTCTTCAATAGAAGCACCATGACCAGGTTGTCTCATTGCTACAACCTTAGTTAATGTTTCTTGCTCATGTTTCATATAACCTTTAGCGGCAGAGAACATCTTAGATAATAAATCAAAACGTTTTGTTAATGCAACATCGATACTTGATTCTGATTCATCAATTTTGATTAGCATTTTTCTAAATGCATTTGTAGTGCTAATTATCCATCCAAAAACTATCAATAAGACAACTACACCAGCTATTACATAGTAATACCACATATTCTTCTCTCCTTTCTAAAGAGTTTTTTTAAACTTACTGCTATCTAACCGCAATTCATTAATGATTGCGGGGATCAGTTCTATATCAGACAAAAATGATTTTAATGATTCCTCATTAATTGGAGTCTTTATGGAAACTTCCATATAATCTTTACGATCATTGACACCAATATGAAGTTCATTTGCTACGTAATAATATAAGATACTACCACGATGCAATTTTTCAAGTTCTAAAAGTTTTTCAAGCATGCTTGAAGTGATATGATAAAATCCATATTCTTGACTGGTAGCGTAAATTGCAAACTTTTTATTAAACTCAATACTTTCAGTATCAATTTTAACTAAATTGCGTTTTTTCATACCATAGCCGCGACCTTCAGCAATTTTAAGTTCTTCCTTAAAGGTTCTTTCAAAACTATATATATACCAACGTCCTTTAAAGTAAGTTTCATAGCTAACAGTAACATTACCTTTAGAATCTCTATGTTCAACTCTTTCTTTAAAGTTAATATCACAGACTTCAAATCCAACACCTTTATAACTACCTTTAATATAATCTTCAGCAGTTGATCGATCAGGTCTTTTCACCATACCAGTAGCAACAATTCTTGAAACAGGAATTGAACCTTTTGGTTCATATGATACATCTTCAAACTGTTCTTTTAAAAGTGTTAATACGAGTTCTTTTTTTATGATGTCTCTAAAGCTTTTTAACTCCTTAAATGCTTTACTGAAAAATAGGAACGAAGGAATCAATAAGATAATCCCTCCAATAGCAAAAGCAGCATGAATAATGATTAATACGAAAAAAAGGATTGCAGGGATTAAAAATAAAATGCCCTTATTTCTTAACTTCTTATACTCATTATATTTTTTTAATCTTTTTTCTTCAATAATTTTTAAATTGTCCATTTCATCACCATATCTATTTTATAATAGATTTCTAAATATTGCAATCTTATCGACTTTTTCCCATGTAAATAAATCATCTTCTCTTCCAAAGTGTCCATAAGCAGCAGTTTTTGCGTAAATAGGACGCTTTAAATCTAATTCTTTAATAATACCTGCAGGTCTTAAGTCAAAATTTAATTTGACTGCGTGATAGATTTTTTCAATAGCAACTTTTTCAGTACCAAAGGTTTCAATATATAAACTCACAGGTTCTGCAATACCAATTGCGTAAGCGATTTGGATTTCACATGCATCAGCGATTCCGGATCCAACAATATTCTTAGCGATATATCTAGCCATATAAGCAGCACTTCTATCAACTTTCGATGGATCTTTTCCTGAAAACGCACCACCTCCATGACGAGAATATCCGCCATATGTATCTACGATAATCTTTCTTCCAGTTAGTCCAGCATCTCCATCAGGACCACCTATAACAAACCTGCCCGTCGGATTGATTTGATAAATTGTATTTGTTGTATCATAACCTGATAATATGGGTTCAATTACGTGCTCAAGTATCTCTTTTTTCAAAGAAACTTGTGTCCAACTTTCATCATGTTGAGTTGATAAGACGACGGTATGAATGCCTACTGGATAATTATTTTCATTATATTCTACAGTAACCTGAGTCTTACCATCAGGGCGAAGTCCATGAACGATATCATGCTTTCTGACATATGCTAAGCGTTCAGCAAGTCTATGCGCCAAATAAATTGGTAAAGGCATCAATGCTAATGTTTCGTTATTTGCATAACCAAACATAAAACCTTGATCTCCAGCTCCTTGTTCTCTAATACTAGAAACATCAACACCTAAAGCAATATCAGATGATTGTTTCTTCAATCTCACATCAACAACGACATGATCTGCATTAAATCCGGTTCCATCATCTTCATATCCTATTTGACGAATAGCATCCTTAATAATCTTTTCGTAATTTAATGTTGCATTGGTTGTGATTTCACCAAACAATAAAGCATAGTTTGTTGTAACTGCTGTTTCACAAGCTACTCTTGATTCAGGATCTTGAGCTAAACAAGCATCAAGAATGGCATCTGATATCAAATCTGCAACTTTGTCTGGATGTCCTTCAGTAACTGATTCACTACTAAATAATTTTTTCATAATCTTCTCCTTGTTTCAAAAAAACACGCTTTCCCAAGGAAAAGCGCCTACTTTTTGGATTTTCCTTATCGATGGGTTATACCCCTCGTGATAAGCACCTAATTGAATAGGTTGCTGCTACTTCATCGGTCACTAACCTCCGTAGCTCTAAATAAGTGAAACTTATTATTTTTAATTGCTCATTTATAATACATGATTTTAGGCTAAAAGTCAACAGTTCTGAAGCACCATCTCATCTTTTAGAAGTTATTATACATCTCGCTAAACTCATCATGAAATTTAAAAAATCTTTCTTTTAAATCGTAATCGAAATAATTTGCTAATTCTGTTTGAAATAGTTTCATGACAATAGAATGTGCCATCGGTCTTTTATATGATTTTGGACCTCTCATCGTAATATATAGATCTGATAACAATATAATTTGAGCATCAATCTCTGGTTGGATTACAAGCATTTCTTTTAGGAACTTCTCATTTGCAGTATCTTCAATATGTGCTCTAGCAATATCCTCACATTTTTGAGCTAACTGCATCCGTTTTGCTATCTTCGATCCCAATTCTGTTTTTTCTTTTAACAAATCGTAAGATTGTTCATCAAAAGTATTCATATCATTTAAAAGATTTTTTATTTCTTGATATTGAAGGTGAACCATCGAGTATGTATTCATCTCTTCAATTCTTGATTGTTGAAGACCATAATTATCAGCTAGCTTTTCACTCATGAGTTGAACTTGATATGCATGTCTTTTATCCATTAAGGTATACGAACTTGAAAAGACGACTGAAAATAAGTCACCAACGATATGTGAGAAATCACCTTGTACTTGTCTTCTTTTAATCAATTCTTTTTTTCTTTCTTCTTGCATATACTGCCCCATTGAGACAATCGCGTAAACAACAAAATAAAATAGAATGAAAAGAAGCGTACGAAGTAAGATATCAGAAAATTCAGGTAATCTAATAAAAGCTGGTAAAAATTCAAAAAGTGATTGTCCATTGACTAATCCATGAAAGTTATACGTCCAAATCAAATGAATTGCTGTTAATATGGCGAGTAATGCCTGAAAACTACTGCTTAAGAGCTTTTTCTCTTGATAAAGGGAAATAACAACCACTGCGTAATACATCAAGATATAAGCGCCTGTTTCAAAGTATTCCTTTTGATAAAGTCTTGCATAAATCAATACAGATGAAAAGAAAATATAGAATGCAGCAACGTACATTGCAACACTTTGTTTCGTCTTATCATTTGGGTCCATATTAATTAATTTCTTAAGCATTTTATTAATGACATAGGTTAAAGGAAATGCAATAAATGTGATGACCCAATCTGATGCTTGACCTTCAATGCTTAAAGATAGAATTAAAAGGATGATAGAATACATCATGTTAGATACAAAAATGATATTTTTGATTACAACATTTCTACGATATAGAACCGCTGTATCATTTGTAATATCTACACCTTGTTCAAAACCAAAAAACTTAGCAAAAATATTTTTGCCAAGTGTTTTTATATTCCAAACTCTCACTTTATCCTTTTTTGCCACGCATTATCATCCTATTCTATATCAAAGATACTAAATCTTTTGACTCCAACATCTTCATGTGCTAATTCTTCATTCATTATTTGAGCGACTCTAGTTGATGCTGCTGCTGCAATTGCACCTACGATATCATCAAGAAAAGTATGACAAATACCATCTTCTTTACCAGCATCATTTAATCTTTGTACTATACCATGTTTATTGACATCGATATCACCAAAATTAGTTTGTCCGATTGTTCCATATAGACCCGATACATCAAGTCCCATGGTTTCATCAATTCCAAATAATCCTAGATCTTCATAAATGATATCTTGAATAGGTCCTTTAAACATGCCTTCTTCAGCTAATCTATCAATTTCAGCTGCAAGTTGAACATGATGGAATACATCTCTTATTGATAAAATCTTTTCAACTGATTCAAGACAAATAGCTCTGGAAATATCGTCAGTATATTTAGATTGTTGTTGAAAGGTTATTTCAGCAATTGCATCAATATTCACACCTCTTTTTAATAAGGTTTTTTTATTAAATTCAAACATCTCTTTTCTTGTATAAAGTAACTTCTTCTTTTTCTTTTCTTCAGCCATTTTATTCAATCCCTTCTTTGAAGACATCACCAATATTAATCATGGTTTGTCCGTTTAGAAAATCTCTTACTGCCATTTGTTTCTTTCCTGGAACTTGAATTTCTAGAATTTCTACTGCACCATCAAGCGTAGCAATCACAAGTTTCTTTTTATTTTCTAATATAGTACCAGGTTTCGCTTCACCTTTTATTATATCACTATTTGAAACACTATAAAACTTGATGAGGTGATTTCCTATATATGCATGAGCACCTGGTTCAGGTGATAACCCTCTAACTCGATTAATGACTTTCTTTGTTGTTTGTTTAAAATCGAGAAATTCATCATTTCTTTTGATGATATAAGCAAACGTGACTTGAGACGCATCTTGTGGTTTTCTTTCAGTTTTTCCATGACTCAAATCATCAAGGACATCGATTATCATCTGTCGTCCCTTAAGACTTAATTTATGTGATAAGGTCTCGTAATTATCATCATCTGATATCTCAACTTTAGCCTGTTTGATTATATCGCCACTATCCATTTGATAAGCCATGTGCATAATACTAATTCCAGTTTCTTTTAATCCATCAAAAAGTGCATACTGAATTGGTGCTCCCCCTCTATATTTAGGAAGTAATGAACCATGAACGTTAATTGCTTTGACTTGATTCAGTAATGCCTTTGGCAACATTTGTCCATAAGCTGCAGTAATTAAGATATCTGGTTTTAAATCTAAAATTCTTTGATAATCTTCCCTTAACTTTTCAGGTTGAAAAACAGGAATGTTGTTTTCTATTGCGCATTTTTTTACCGGCGACTCTGTTAGAACTCTTTTTCTTCCAACAGGTTTATCAGATTGAGTGACGACTAAAAGCACCTCATGGTGTTTGATTAATGCTTCTAAAATTGGAACTGAAAAAACCGGAGTACCCATAAATACTAATTTCATATAATCACCTACATATAATCGAGACTCGGATAATATCTTACGTGTATATCCTTCGTTTCGAATGATTTAATTTCGTCAAACACCTGTTGATTGTTAGGATGATTTGATTTAAGTGTTAAGGTAAATCTAAACTGACCTTTGATCATCTTAATCATCGCTGGTGTTGGACCTAAAATATCTATATCCATCGCTATTAATTTCTTTTTAAGTAAAAAAGCTTCTTGAAATGTTTTTAAATATTGCTTGCCTTCGAAGAGGATTTGAGCCGTATATTTAAATGGACTATAATTGGAAATCTTACGATAATAAATTGCCTCTTTATAAAAGTCTTCATAATGATTTAAGACATTTTTAATTGCGTAATGATTTAAATCATATCCTTGGATGATAGCCTCACCAGGCAATAATCTACCTGATCTACCTGTGACTTGAGTAAATAGCATATAGGCTTGCTCACTTGCTTTATATGATGGGACTCTAAGAGAAAGATCTGCCATCAGTACTCCAACCAAAGTGACCTTAGGAAAATCAAGACCCTTAGCAATCATTTGAGTTCCTAAAAGTATATCAGCTTCCTCATTCATAAATTCATGCCAGATGAATTCGTGACTTCCTTTATGGGTTGTAACATTCGCATCCATTCTAAGAATCCTTGCTGTTGGCATTGCTTTCTTAAGTGCATTTTCAACAAATTCAATACCTACTCCAACTTCTTTAACTGCATTTTGATGACAAACCTCGCATGTAGAATCAAAAGGTTTTTCATATCCACAGTAATGACATTTTAGAACTTTCTTATCTTTATAATAAGTCAATGAAATATCACAATTAGGACATCTAGGGACATCTCCACATTGTCTACATAAAACGAATGGAGAATAACCTTTTCGATTAAATAGTAACATTATTTGTTCATGTTTTTCCAATCTTATTTTCATAGCATCCACTAATGCTGTAGAGAATATAGATGAATTACCTTTATTCAATTCTTCTTTCATATCAACAAGAGTTATTTGAGGTAACATAATATTTAAAGGTCTTTTTGTTAATTCAAGAAGTTTTATTTTTTTGTTTAATGCAAGATACATTGTTTCTATACTAGGTGTTGCACTTCCTAAAATGATAGGAATTTGATGATATTGAGCTCGCTTTGAGGCAATCAGTTTAGCATCATAAAAGACGCCCTCTGATTGCTGATATGATTGGTCATGCTCTTCATCAACAATAATCAAACCCAGTGATTCCAAAGGTAGGAAAACTGCAGATCTTGTTCCCAAAACAATAGATACATTGTTTTCAAAGATCATTCTGTATTGATCAAATTTTTCTCCTTGACTTAAAGCACTATGATAGATTGCGACTTGATCAAATCTTGATTTTAATCTTTTCGCCATAGGGGCGATTAACGTTATTTCTGGTACTAAGACTAAAACTTGTTTCCCTTTTTTTAATGTTTCTTCAATTACTTCTAAATAAACTTCAGTTTTTCCTGATCCAGTGATACCTTTGAGTAAATATTTATCATAGGAATCAAGAGATGAGATGATTGTATCAACCGCATGTTTTTGTTCTTTATTTAATATGATAGCTTTGTCATGAAGGGAAAACTGATGTTTAATCTCTCTTTGAACCTCATCGTTTTGGGGGATAAGGACTTCATGTTTTTCTAATGTATTGATACTGCTTTGAGACATACCAGATTCAAGAAGTTCTTTTTTAGTATAGACTGATTGTCTTATAAATAAATCTAAGACTAAAGGATATTTATCAATTCTGTGGTAATTATGCTCAGGATTATATGTATATGACAACTCTGTCTTCACTTGACCTTTTTGCTTAATAATAGTATCAATTGAAATCACATTTTGTAGTTCTAGTTTCTTAAGTCTTGGATAATACATTTGATCACTTTTTTTAAGTCTCCAAATGCCTTTAGTATTGAAATTATCTCTTAAATCGCTAGGAATACCATCAACATCTAATAAACGCACTTCTTTTTGATATGCCATCTGAAGACTATTTGGCAAAACAGTTGAGAATATGGAACTATATAGATTGGGTGCATATTCTAATATTGAATCAATTAACAAAAATATTTCTTCTTTAATCGTAGGTACAACATCGATGACATCTATAATCTCTTTTGTTGCATCATTACTTTCAGAAACAATCTTTACAACATATCCCATTCTCGTTTGTGCTCCAAAAGGAACGATAACGCGCATACCTCGTTCTAAAAATACCTGAAATTCTTCAGGAATTATGTAATCAAAATAACGATTAATTTCTTCGCGCTTGATATCTATAACGACTTTAGCAAACATGTTTTCACCTATTTTTATTATACACGAAATACAAAAAAAGTAACCTAGGTTACTTTAATGTTTTTAGAATTTTATCAATGTTATTCCCATAAGCAAGTGCTTCATCATATTTAAATACTAGATCTGGGATTTTTTTGATATTTTTAATCTTTTTAGCAAGTTCCATACGAATAAGGATCTTACTTTCGTCTATTGAAAGATGTGCTTTCTCAATAATCTTTGGATCATCACTTAAAATTGTATAGTAAATGGTCGCAAAGCTCATATCTTTTGTTAACTTAACTTCAGTTAAGTTAATGTACCCAAAACTCTTATCCTTAACGCTTAGATTAACAATGGATGCGAGTTCTCTTTGAATCAAACTAGCTAATCGATCTGATGTTATTGACATGATTATTCCACCTCAACTTCCTTCATTTGCGAAGCTTCAACGACGTCTCCAATCTTGATGTCGTTAAAATTCTCAATTGAAAATCCACATTCAAAACCATTTTTTACTTCCTTGACATCATCTTTAAAACGCTTAAGTGATGCAAGTTTACCTTCATAAACAACGATACCTTCTCTAAGGACACGAACGATAGCAGCTCTTTTAATAACGCCATCTGTTACGTATGCACCAGCGATTGTACCAATTTTAGAAACTTTAAATGTTTCTCTGACTTCTGCTTGACCCGTAACAATTTCTTCAAATGTAGGTTGAAGCATACCTTTTAATGCTGCTTCGACATCTTCAGCCACGCGGTAGATAATACTATAAAGTCTAACTTCAACACCTTGTGTGTCAGCAACTTGTTTAACTGCTGATGTAGGTCTGACATTAAATCCGATAATGATTGCATTTGATGCACTAGCAAGAGTGACATCACTTTCTGTGATAGCACCTACTGATGAACGAACGACATTCACATGGAATCCTTCAATATCTATCTTCTCAAGCATATTCTTTAATGCTTCAATAGAGCCTTGAACATCACCTTTGATGATAATGTTTAATTCTTTTTCAGAACTTTCAATATCGCCAAACATGCTATCTAATGATGCTTTCTTAACAATCTTTAATTCGCCATCTCTTACTCTTGATTGACGTTCACCAGCAATTTGTCTTGTTATTTTTTCATCAGTAAATGCCATAAAGACATCTCCTGCTTGTGGAACTTCATTAAGACCAGTGATTTCAATTGGTTGAGATGGTTTAGCTTCTTGATAACGACGCTTCAAGTCATCTTGCATTGTACGAATCTTACCATAGGTATTCCCAATAACAATGTAATCTCCAACTCTAAGCGTACCATTTTCAACAATTAAAGTAGCGATAGAACCTCTACCTTTATCTAAACTTGCTTCAATAACTGTACCTTTAGCTAAACGTTTTGGATTTGCTTTGAATTCTTCAATTTCACTAATTAATTGAATGACATCAAGTAATTCATCAAGTCCTTTTTTCTTTAAGGCTGATACTTGAACAAATGGTGTATTACCACCCCATGCTTCAGGTACTAATCCTTTTTCTGATAATTCATTCATGACACGATCAGCATTTGCTGACTGTTTATCCATTTTATTGACAGCAACAATGATTGGAACTTTAGCTGCTTTCGCATGATCTAATGCTTCAATTGTTTGTGGCTTAACGCCATCATCAGCTGCAACAACTAAGACGACAATATCTGTAACTTTCGCTCCACGAGCACGCATTTCAGTAAATGCAGCATGACCTGGAGTATCAATAAATGTAATAGGTTCTCCATTTCTAATAACTTGATAGGCACCTATATGTTGTGTAATTCCACCAGCTTCGCCTTCGACAACTCTTGATTTTCTAATTGCATCAAGTAAAGTAGTCTTCCCATGGTCAACGTGACCCATTACAGTTACTATTGGTGGTCTTTTGATCATATCATTTGGATCATCTACGATTTGCATTTCATCAAATCTAGTCACATCAGTAATCACTTCATCTTTAACTTCATATCCTTCATCAAGTGCGATGACTTCAATTGTATCACGATCAATGACTTGATTAATACTGGCCATAAGACCTAATCCCATCAATCTTTTAATCAAAGCGGCATTGCTTAGGTTTAAACCTTCAGCAACTGCTGCAACATTCATATCAGGTATATAAATAAATATTCTTTCACCAACGTCCTTAATTTCCTTTTTGTGAAACACTGGTTTCTTGTTGTTGGTGTTATTGGTGTTGCTATTTTTGCTGTTTGAATGTTTTTTCTTATAGTACTTTTTTTTGTATGCAGGCATATAATCACTTCCTTTTTCCATTAATCAATAGTTGAGCAAATCCTTTATCGGTTATCCCCATAACTTTGATGTCTTTTTTGCCTAATGCTTGTGAAATTTCTAAAGATGTTAAGGTTTCGATGACTTCAGTCTTGTAAGTCTTAGCTTTGTCTGTAACCTTCTTTTTTGTTAAATTTGATGCATCTGTAGCCAATAAAATTAGAAAAACTTGACCACTTCTGAGTTGTGTAATAGTGAGTTCAGTACCGACAGTTACTTTTCTAGCACGGTATGCTAATCCGATGTTATTTGTCATTTGCTAGAATTAGAAGTTCATCATAAATAGATTCAGGAACACTAACTTCAAGTTTTTTGTCCAGTGCTTTACTCTTTTTTGCTAATACAATAACTTCACTACTCAGTTTTAAATATGCACCACGACCAGGTGCTTTACCATTGAGATCAATAGAAACAATGCCTTCTTTTGTAGCAGCAACGCGTACTAAAGATTTTTTAGGTAACACTTCTTTTGTAACTACACATGTTCTCATTGGTGTTTTTTTTATTTTAGCCATAACATCACCTCTTTATTACTCAATTAATAGATAATGCCTTCACCTTGTGCCATTGTTTCGGATTTAATATCAATACTCCAACCACAAGCTTGAACTGCAAGTTTAACATTTTGTCCAAGTTTACCAATAGCAAGAGATAATTGATTATCAGGAACGATTGCTAAAGCGTTTTTATCCTTGGGATTTACGCGAGTTACAGCAACAACCTCAGCGGGTTGTAATGCATTAGCAATTAATTCTTTTTCATTATCACTCCATCTGAATAAATCAATTTTTTCATCAGATAGTGCTTTTACGATTTCTCGAATACGCGATCCACCTTCACCAACACATGCTCCAATAGGATCAACTTTTGGATCATTGGACTTAACACCAATCTTTGAACGATCTCCAGGATCACGTGAAATACCCATAACTTCAATAATACCGTCTTTAATTTCAGGTATAAAGCTTTCAAGTAAACGGATAATTAAGCTTGGGTGTGAGCGGCTTACAAAAACTTTTGGCCATTTAGTTTTCATTTCAACATCTGAAACATAAACACGAACATAATCGCCAATATGGAAATTATCTCTTGGTAAAGCTTCCTTTTTAGGAAGTAATGTCGTTAAGTCTTTACCAATATCAAGTCTGAAATGGTCATCAGCAACATCAATAACACGTGCTGTAATCATTTCATGTTCAAATGCCTTAAAATGTTTATATAAATTTTCTTTTTGCATATTAATGAGTGTTTCATTAAGTCTACTTTTAAAATCACGAACTGCAAAATGCCCAAAATTTTTCGGATCTATTTTTTGCTCAAGGATAGCACCTAATTTGATGCGTGAATTGATTTGTTTTGCATCTGGCAAAAGTATTTGTGTATAATTTTTGTCTGCTTCAATACTATATTCATCAACGACTAAATGTTGTTGATAAACGAGAATTTCATATTTTTCTTCTCTGATGTCCACTCTACAAGAGCGTACATCATGTGCTTTTTTACAGCCAGCAATCATGCCTTGAACAAATGCTTCAACAACTTGATCGTGTGTCAGTTCTTTTTCATCTGCAACTGCTTCAATATTCTTAAAAAACTCTTTACTGATCATAATATCCTCCTAAAACTTGATTGCTTGACGCATTTTTCTTGCATCATCAAATTTGATTTCGATTTTTCTAAAACGACCTTTGTCGTTAATTTCCAATATTATTATATCACTTTCAAATGATATGAGTGTTCCATTTCCCTTATATTTAGGAGATTCCAAGTAAATATATTTGGATACTGCTTTTAGCAACTCTTCTTTTGTTGTTAATGGTCGTTCTGCTCCAAGTGAAGATAATTCTAAAAAGTAGTTAGGATCTAACTCATCATCTGTCAATGTTTCAATAAATTCAAGATGTATCTTTTCTAAAACATCAATATCCATGGATTCGGTATCAAGTAAGATTTCGACAATCTTTTCTCCAAATTCCTTTTTGGTTTTGATGCTATAAATAGACAGTCCGATTTTATCAATAATTGGTATTAATTTTTGTTTGATTTTTTCTAAGTTCATTTTGACCTCAATAAAATGAGTGGAAATCTTCATCCCACTCAACTTTAGGTCTATAGTATAGCATTTTTTCATTTAAATTTCAATTTTTTTAAACGAAATTAGTTCATTTTTAGCGTTTATATTTATTATTGCGAATGATTTGCAATAAGAAGATAATATGATATACTATTATTGCGAATGATTTGCAAGTAGGAGATAGACATGAAAAAATTTGCAACTGTTATTTTTACCTTATTTTTAATCTTTATTCTATCATCATGTAATCAAATAGAATATACCGATATTGTAACAACAATGTTCCCTCAATACGATTTTGTAAAACAAATTGCTAGGGATGATTTTACTGTTAGTTTACTTATACCACCAGGAGCAGAAATTCACGATTATGAAGTAACAAGTCAAGATATGGCTAAAATAAAAGAATCTAAATTGTTCATATTTACCAGTTTAGAAATCGATAATTGGATTGGTGATGTAAATACCGTCGGTGGTAACGATACGATAGTTATGAATCTATCCGCATATTATACCAGATCACCTTTACTCTATGGAGAACCAATTTTAACACCGCTAAATGATGAATCTATAGCTGCTAATCAATTACACTATTGGACTGATCCTACAACTGCAGTTCAACTAATCGATGCTATATTAGAAAAAATGATTTTGATTAATCCAGCTATAGAAGATACATTACGTGAACGTGTAGCTACTTATATTGAAAGTATCGATGAACTGAATACTGAAATTGGAAATTATATTATTGAAAATGATTATTTAGGTTCAACTCTCTACTTTGCTGGACATAATGCGCTAGGCTCTTTTGGGCAAAGATATGGATTAAACATATTATCACTTTTTGAAGATTTTAAACCAGATGTTGATTTAACAAGTAATGAATTAATTACTTTTACAAATAATGTTAGAAACACAAATACTCATTATCTATTTATTGAAGAATTAGCAGTTCCTAAAGCTGCAAACACAATCGTTAATGAGCTTGCAAAAGAACAATATCAATTAAGCCTACTTGAATTACATGCATATCACAATGTGTCTCAAATAGATTATACGGAAGGTGTAACATACAGGGATATACTTGAAAGAAACTTTGAAAATATCAAGTTAGATCTTATGTTTGGTAATTAAATATGGTAAATTATAAAGATGTCTCTGTATCATTTGGAAAATTCAATGTCTTAAATAATATTAATTTTGATGTTAGTAAAGGTGATTTTCTGCATATCATTGGTCCTAATGGTAGTGGTAAAACAACACTTGTCAAGTTACTTGTTGGTTTATTAAAGCCAACATCTGGTGAAATAAGTATTGATAGTGAAACTCACATGGGTTATTTGCCTCAAAAATTAAACTCTAAACAAAATCTTCCAATGACTGTTTTGGAAGTCATTTATAGCGGATTTAAAAAACAAAAGCTTATTCCCACAAAAGATGAAATTAAATTAATTAAATCTTGGTTAACCAAGATGGAAATTCCAAAATTATTAAATTCAAGTATGCTTTTTCTATCAGGTGGTCAGCAGCAACGGGTTTTCATAATACGTGCACTCATTTCGAATCCTGATTTATTAATTCTCGATGAGCCTGCATCTGCATTAGATCCCTCATTTAGAGAAAAGTTTTATCATATGCTTTACCAATTAAGACAAGATGAAAACATGACAATCATTCATATCACTCATGACCTTACGGATGCTGTGAAAAAAAATTGTTTAACAATGTATGTCGATCAAACAATTAAATTCTTTGGAACATATAGGGATTTCCATGAATTTGAGCATCAGGGACATCATCATGTTTGATTTCTTGCAGTATGATTTTATCCAGCATGCCATATTCATTGGTATCGCACTGGCACTATCAGCTTCCCTATTGAGTCCATTTCTTGTTTTAAATCAACAAGCAATGATTGCTGATGGTCTTGCACATGTAAGTTTTGCTGGTATCATTTTAGGCGTTTTATTATCAAGTGAACCTTTGCTTCTAGCTATACCGTTTGTAATGGCTGCTTCCTTATTGATTAAGTATCTTTCAACAAAAAAGACGATTAATGGAGATGCTGCCATTGGATTAGTATCAGCTGTTTCATTTGCTATTGGTTTAATCTTAGTTAAAAAAGGACAAGGATTCAACATATCAATCGAAAGTATACTTGTTGGTAATATATTTACAGCAACAAATACAGAAATGATTTTATCAATTGTTATTACATTATTAATTGGGGGATTCATTCTCTTTAATTATCGTTCACTTCTATTAATGACTTACGATGAAAATTATGCTAAGTTTTCTAAGATAAAAACATCCATGTTAGGCTATATGCTTTCAGGATTAACCGCATTCTTCATTGTTATCGGTGTTAGAACAATAGGTACCTTGCTTATTTCAGCTTTAGTTATTTTCCCTTCAATCATTTCAAGTCAATGGACTAAAAGTTTCAGGGATACACTTATTTTCGGTATGATTTCATCATTTGTTGTTGTAATTGCTGGTATATTTATTGCTCACCCTCTTGAAATACCAGTTGGTTCTACTATCGTTTTACTTTACGCAATACTATTATCAGTATTACTCGTTGTTAGAACAATATTAAGGAGATGATATTATGAGAATGACAAGTCAAAGAAAACAAATATTTAATTTACTATCTAAAACTGCACAACCGAAGAGTGCAGAAATGATTTACGAAGAATTGCCAGATCATACGATGAACCTTTCAACAGTATATAGAACACTTGATATTTTTTTCGTGCAAGGTATCATATCAAAAAGCAACATGAACAATACAGCTTACTATTATGTAAAACAGAAAGACCATCATCATTATATGATTTGCTTGGGCTGTCAAAAAATGTATAAAATGGATTGCCATTTGGGTCAATTTGCAGATCAAGTAGCAAAAGAACACCATTTTAAGATTACACATCATGATATGACTGTTTATGGTTATTGCGAAGCCTGCCAACAAAAACACTTAGAAAAATAGAGCCGATACAATGTATCAGCTCTTTTTTTACCATTTTCTAGGGTCGCCTTTAATTTGATCTAAATAATTCATATCTTCTTTGCTAATTTCGAAATCCACTTTAGAATTCTCAATAATTCTCGATTCATGAGTAGATTTAGGAAGTGGCGCAGTTCCTTTTTGAACGCAGTACCGAATGCAAATTTGTGCAGGTGTAACTTCATATTTCTTAGCCATGTCTTGAATATCATTACTCTTAAGTAAATATCCAATAGCTAATGGTGAATATGCTTCAACCAGTATATTCTTTTCTTTGCAATAATCATCAGTTTCCTTTTGGCTATTCCCAATAAAGTATCCGATTTGATTGACATGTGGAACGATTTCACAATGCTCAATGATATTGTCAATTTCTGTTGGTTTAAAATTGGAAACACCAATCGCACGTACTTTTTCATCTTTATAAATCTTCTCCAGTGCTTTGTAGGCTAAAACATTGCCTTCACTGCAATCTTTACCCATCTCACTCCAAGGCCATGGTGCGTGAATGATATATAAATCCAAATATCCAATTTTCATTTCTTTAATCGTTTTTTCATAGGCTTCAAGAGTACCTTCATAAGTCTTAATGTGAGATTGAAGCTTAGATGTAACAAAGATTTCTTCTCTTGGAATACCAGAATCAAGAATTGCTTTTCCTACGCTTGCTTCATTTTGATAAGCTGCTGCAGTATCAATATGACGATACCCATTCTTTAAAGCTAATGCTACAGATTGATATGCAACTTCACCACTTGGAACTTGCCAAGTTCCAAATCCAATCTTTGGAATTTTGACACCATTACTCAATTGATAAGTATCTGTTAATGTTTTCATAATAAACCTCCTTATTATTCTAATTATAGCATTGTTAGTTAATTCTACCCTTTCAAACACATAAAAAAAAGAATGCACGATGCATTCTATTTTATTCTAATAATTTTGTATTGAAGATATATTCCATAGAGTGCTATAAGCATTAAGATAACACCAACAGATATGTTAAGAAGTGTTAAATTAGATCCAACAACTCTACTTGATAAAATCATTTGTACTATATATATAAAGAAATATCCGTATAGTATATATCGAAGTACTTTCATTTCCCTAGGTGTTACAATTGAAACTCTTGTATCCGGTCTTTTGTAAATAATAAAACCTAAAACGCCAAAAGCTACCAATAAAGCAACAATCACATATGCAATCCATGGCGCGCTTTCTCTTAAATAGTGATTAACAATCACATTTGCTCCTATAATGAAAAAAATAATGAAAAGCATTAACTGAACAACTAAACTCTTACGATATACATTCATTTTTTAATCTCCTTTATGAAAAAATTTATTTTTAATGATATACTAATATTGAAACGAGGTAACGATATGAAAAAGGCTGTTTATCCGGGAACATTTGATCCTCTAACGATTGGGCATTTAGACATCATCAAACGCGCATCACGTTTTGTAGATGTGCTTCATGTTGTTGTTGCTGACAACTATAAGAAAGCCCCAACATTTTCAACTGAAGAACGTATTGAGATGATTCTAAGAGTAACTACTGATATTGAAAATATCGTTGTTACCTCAACATCTGACTTGGTCGTTCGTTATGCGCACAAGAATGGTATAGGGCTTATGGTACGTGGATTAAGAAATATTCAAGATTATGAAAATGAATATGCTTTATATCAATTCAATAGAAATATCAATAGAAGTGTAGAAACAATCATTTTATTTCCATCATCAAGAAATCACTTTGTATCATCATCAGCTATTAAAGAACTTATTATTCACCATGCTGACATTTCACCTTATGTCCCTAAAGAACTTATTAAGGATGTACAAGATAAATTAAGACCTAAATTAGATTGATTGATTTGAAAAAATCATAAAGTTGATCTTCTTTAATATGAGGAGCCAAATGTTTGGCTTTTTCTTTTAATTCCTCAAATCTTGTATTTGACATAGCAATTCCAATATCTGCCATTTCAATCATTTTCACATCATTCGCTCCATCGCCAACACAGATTAATTGAAAATCAATTTCATTCTCAATTGCTTTTTTTATACCAAATGCTTTATTCATATTTGGATAGATGAAATCAGCTCCACCTTTATGCCAAAGGTAAACTTGAAATTTGGTAATCTTTTTAGCTATATCAAGAATCTTACTTTCATCATCAGCAAATAACCATAATTGATATACCTTTTGATTCAAATAAAACGACTCATCCACTTTTGGGGAAATACCGCGAAGTGCTTTCATGCCGAAGCCAACACGTTCATCCCAATAGTTAACTGCTTCATCATCAATACCAACCATTCCAACATTAAAATCAGTACCTTTAGCAATATCTAAGACTTCTTTAATATCGTTTGTCGATATTGGATAATCATAAATTAATTCATCATTTTTATAAATCGCTGAACCATTAATTAAGACTTTATACGTAAAATAAGGTAAGACTTCCTTAATTACTTCAAGCTTTTTGAATCCTCGACCCGTAGCTAAACCCAAAATTACATCTTTCCTTGTAGATAATTCTCCAAGCAACTTGATTGTCTGTTCTGGAATTTTCCCTAATGCATTATTATAGATTGTGTTATCTACATCAAAAAAGATTATCGTTTTCATCCTGCACCTCGAAAATATTATAACATATTAAGTATTCTACTACCATTTTATCAATTTTTATTATACAATAGTAATGTAATATACGCTCCTGGAGGATTTAAATATGGTAAACACATTACTCAAAACCGGTGAACTCGGCATTTTTGCATTAGGAGGTCTCGGTGAAGTTGGCAAAAACATGTACATCTACGACATCAATAATCAGATATTTATTGTTGATTCTGGTATATTATTTCCTGACGAACATTTATTAGGTATTGACTACGTCATACCTGACTTTACATATCTTGTAGAAAATGAGGACCGCATCGTTGGTCTTTTCGTGACGCATGCTCATGAAGATCACATCGGAAGTATTCCTTATCTACTTAAAAAAGTTAAGATTCCCAAGATTTTTGCTGCAGGTATCGCTGTTGATATGATTGAATATAAACTTAACGAACATGCAGATGTTGTATCACCAAAAATTGAAGAATATAAGAGTTACTATACGTACCACTTTGATCATGTGGAAATCTCATTCATTAGAATGAACCATTCGATTCCTGATATGTTTGGTATTGTATTTAGAACCGATTTAGGTATCTTGTTCCATACCGGTGACTTTAAGATTGATTTTACTCCTGTAGGACCTCCTGCTGAATATGATAAATTAGCAGCAATCGGTAGTGAAGGCGTATTATGTATGCTTTCGGATTCAACGAATTCTGAAAGAGATGAATTGATTCCTTCTGAAAGTAAGATAGGTAAATCAATCAATGAATTATTTTCTAGAATTAAAGGACGTATTATCATTGCTACATTCGCGTCTAATATGTATAGAATTCAACAAATCATTGAAGCATCTGTTTTAAATAACCGTAAAGTTGCTGTATTTGGTAGAAGTATGGACCGAGCAATTGAAATCGGTATGCAAACTGGTTATATTAAAGCTCCTAAAGACACCATCATAAGCGGTGAACAAATCAATAGAACAAGAGCAAATGAATTAACTATTTTAGTTACTGGATCTCAAGGTGAACCACTTGCTGCACTTAGTAGAATCGCAAATGGTAACCATAGACAAGTTAAAGCGATGTCAGGTGATACCGTCATCTTCTCTTCTTCCCCAATTCCAGGGAATCAAGAAGGCGTCAATAGAACAATCAATAAACTTTTTAGATTAGATGTTGAAGTTATTACGAATGGTCCACTTGCTGACACGCATACTTCAGGACATGGTAGTCAAAACGATTTAAAGCTTGTTTTAAGTTTAATTAAACCAAAACTATTTATTCCAATGCATGGTGAGCATAGAATGCTTAAATTGCATAGAAAACTTGCCATAGAATGTGGTGTTAGACCAGAAAACATCTTAGTGATGGATAATGGTGAAGTTGCTGCAATATCAAAGACATCTCTAAGAATGGCTGGAACTGTTACTTCTGGTGAAGTATATATTGATGGAACAGGTATCGGCGACATTGGAAGTCATGTCATTAAAGAACGTAAACTTCTAAGTGAAGAAGGACTATTTTCTGTTGTTTTATCAATTAATTCGAAAACTAGAAAATTGATTAATGAACCAACAATTATTTCAAGAGGCTTCATTTATATGAAAAGCAATGAAGAGATCACTTCACTTCTTGCCAATGAAACCAAAAAAGTTGTTCAAAAAGAATTAGGTAGAAAATCATATAATGAAATCAATTTAAAACAAGCCGTGATTGATTATCTCAATACGAAAATATATGAGATGACTCAAAGACGTCCACTTGTAATACCAATTGTAGTAGATCTTAAAAACTAAAAAAAAGAGTCTAGCAAATTGCTAGGCTCATTTTTATTTCATATATTCTAGAAATGCATCAAATACATATTTAGTTACTAAAGCATCATCTTTAGCATCATGTGCTTGAGTAAAGGCAACATCATAATAAGTTTTATACGCCTTAAACAATCCTAAGTCATCTTTCAAATTGAAGTAGTCTTTATGTAACTTTAATAAATCTATAAAATTAGTGTCAATTGTAAGCTTTTCTTTCTCATGTAATACATAAGAGTCGTTCAAAGCACTTACATCATTCTTTCCCCATACAACTAACTTTGGATTATATTTTGTAACAATTTTAGAAAGTTTTTTATAGAAGAAATCATATTTTTTTGCTTCGCTGAAAAATTTATCTTCATTTAGATTAAGAAATCTTTTTGTTCTCTTACTTAAGGTAGATTTCTCTTTTGGTAAAATGTAATATCCGTTCTGATGAATAATCTTACCTTGTGCTTGAGCTAAAACATAACCAACTTGAATAATTTCTGGAAAGAAGTGATGGTCGTGATATCCAGGCATAGTCATCTCAAAATCAATGAACAAATAATACTTATAACTTGCTAGAACTTCTTTCATATCAGCTCTCATTTTCGTTAAATCATAATGAACAAAAAATGGATTTAATGAAACTATTTGATTAAAGTGCGATACTTGATAATACGTAAATACTCCGATTCTTTTCTTTCTAGTTGAAACTTCAAAATCAACTAAAACACCTTTTCTTAGATACATGAAAAATGTCTTTGCTAATCTGTTAGATAAATAAAACCCCACCTTTCTACCACTAATAATCAGATAGAAAACTTTTTTTTGTATATCTATACTCCATATAATTTTTTTCATTTTAAAACCTCTCTAATCTCTTTGATGACTGATATAGGTATACCAAGTGAACTAAGTTCTTCGTCAGTTGCATTCTTAATTGCATCAATACTTGTGAAATGGCCTAATAAGGCTTTTTTTCTAGTCTCTCCAATACCCTTGATTTGCTCAAGTGGAGATTTGATTGCAATCTTCCCACGAGTACTTCTATGGAAGTCGATGGCAAATCTATGAACTTCTTCGGATAGCTTTAACAAAAACTTATATAGCTCTCCTTGTTTTAATAATGGTATCACGCTTCCATCGTAGACTAATGCTTCAAGTTTATGTTTACTATTCTTTTTAAGTCCTGCAATTTTAATATCTAAATTTAATGATGTTAGTATTTCTTGAGCAGCATTTAACTGTCCTTTACCACCATCTACTAAAATTAAATCAGGCGCATCTAAGTTTTCCATTAACAACTTTTGATATCTTCTATATGTGACTTCCCTCATTGCTTGATAATCATCATTTGTAGTTGTTTTTAGGTGATATTTTCTATAACTCTTACGTTCAAAATCACCTTTATTAAAAACGATAAGTGCAGAAATAGGAGCAGTGCCAAATAGTTGAGCATTATCAAACACTTCAATATGTTCCACATTATGATCAACAAGTGAAGATAGTTCATCTAAAGCTTTTTGTTTCATCTCATCTTTATGACGATAAAGCATGAAATGATGCTCTAAATCATAATCAGCATTTTTACTCGCCATATCTGTGAGCTTCTTCTTATCACCTATTTGTGGTATTACTGCTTTTTTTCCATAGATAGGTTTTAGGTCATCAATATTAAACCTGTCACTGAAAAGTAATTCGTCAGGCATAACTTGTTCATAGAATTGTTGCAAGTAACTTGCAATCTGATCCATGATGTCACCTGCATATGCGAATACTACTTGATGATGGTCTACCATTTTCCCTTGTCTCATCATTAAGACCTGCAGAGCAATATCATCTTGATTCGAAGCATAGCTAATGATATCCCGATCTTTAAAATCATTTAAATTAATGATTTGTTTTTCAATCGTAGAATCTATATTTTGAATCATATCTCGAAATTCACCAGCTTTTTCATATTGCATCTCTGATGATGCTTTAATCATTTCTTTTTCAAGCCGCGAAAGAACTTCTTTTGTATCTCCCTTTAAAAAACTTGTAATCTGAGAGAATGTATCTTTATAGTCAACATTTTTATTGATACAAGGACCAAGGCATTGACCTATATGGTAATAGAGACATGCTTTTTTCGGTAATGCTTCACATTTGCGTAAAGGATATAAACGATTTAAAAGTCTAGTCGTTTGTCTTGCAGCGTACACATTTGGATACGGTCCAAAGATTTTTCCTTTTGCTTTTTTCTTTCTTACGACTTGTAATCTTGGATGATCTTCTTTTGTTAATTCTATATAAGGATATGTTTTATCATCCATTAATCTAATGTTATATCTTGGTAAATATTGTTTAATTAAATTACTTTCAAGTATAAGTGATTCTCGTTCGCTATTCGTTAAAACATATGAAAAATCGCGAATCTCAGATACAAGTCGCGTTGTTTTTTCGTTGTGAGCACCAGTGAAATAGGATTTCACACGATTTTTAAGGTTCTTTGCTTTCCCTACGTAGATGACATCTTCCTTTTCGTTTCTCATGAGATAGCAACCTGGTTCACTTGGTAATAATGCAATTTTTTCCTTTAAATTCAAATAAATCACCATTTATATTGTATCACAAATAAGGATATGTCTTAATGAATTAAGAAAAAAAGCGCTCAGCGCTTTTTCTAGTTATGACTCAAAGTCAACAATAACTTTTCCGTCAAGTATTTCTTCTAAAGCAATACCAATCGATTTAACGCATTGTGCATCTTCAACAATTAATTTTTCAGCTTCTAAAATCTGAGCAATTTTACTTGCTGCATAAACAAGTTTATACTTAGAATCAATTTTTGCCAACAATTTGTCAATTGATGGGTATCTCATACCGTCTTTATTTTTATTCATCTTTATTCTCCTATCATCTTGATATAGTTATGAATAGATCTTTCTGTTTTCGCATGTTCAGCACGTATGATAGCCATGATACGGTCTGCTGCGTTATTAACTTCGTCATTAACGACGATATAATCGTATTTGTGCGCAAGTAAAAACTCGGACTCTGCTTTCTTCATTCTTTTTTCTATCAGATTAATGGGCTCTGTACCACGATTCTTCAATCGTTCATACAATGCTTTTTTCCCTGGTGGAACCAAGAAAATAAATACAGCTTCCTTCATTTGCTTTCTAACTTGTAGTGCACCATCAACTTCAATTTCCAAAACAACTTCTTTACCTTTATCCAGTTGCTCTTCAACTTTATCACGAGGTGTACCATAGTAATTTCCTACAAATTCTGCCCATTCAAGAAATTTCTTATCTCTAATTCTTTTTAAAAAAGTTTCCTTATCGACAAAATAGTAATCAACACCTTCAACTTCTTCTGGTCTAGATTCACGGGTTGTCATCGATACTGAATAAACAAGATCATGATGCGGCATTTGGAATAAGGCTCTACGAACAGTCCCTTTTCCGACACCTGATGGCCCTGATATGACAACTAACAAACCCTTTTCATTCAGTTTCATAGAAACCTCCTTCAGTCAATGATGTTATTACTTATTATATATGATAAATCGTTGACTGTAAATAGATTTAACAATATTTGTGAAAGAATAACGCTTACAGGCTAATAATCGGGTCTATAATGTGTTAAAATAGTCATGAGGTAAGGTTATGGTCTTTGATGGGTTTTTCATATATCATTTAATTAGAGAATTAAATACTCATCTTGAAAAAGCAAGATTGGAAAAAATCTACCAAACGAATGAAATGTCGTTTGTTTTTGTGTTTTATCTCCGAGGACGAAGAATGTTCATGAATCTCAATTTAAGTTCACACAATTTCGGTGCTTATTTAACAAAAACAAAAGATCAGTCAACTTATAGTTCGCAATTTCTTACTTCTTTGAAAAGAAACCTAGAAGGTGCAATCCTTCAAGATATCTGTCAACATCAAACAGATAGAGTTATGATCTTTAATTTTACAATAAATGATTTTATAGACGGCGCGATTACAAAACAACTTGTTTTCGAAGCAATGGGTAAACACTCTAATCTATTGATGGTTAAAGATGGACTCATTATAGATACATTTAAAAAAATGTTTTTTGCTGAAGGTAGACAGTTGATTCCATCAGCACAATTTGAGTTCTTCCCTACAGATAAACTTCCATTTACAAAAATAGATTATTCAAAGGTATTTTCTTATAAAGATATAGTCGATCAATATATGGGCATTTCTCCATTACTGGCAAAATACCTTATAGAGCATAATATTCAGATTTCAGAGATAATACCTAATCCGACGAAACTGATAGACACAAAAAAATCATATGTTTTTGATATATTTGATGAAATCATTAAAAAAACATACTATCCATCGATATCAGAATTAATGGATGATCAAGATGTAGAGAAGAAAGAATCCGTTTCCTCTCATCAGTTATTCATAGTAAAACAACTTAAAAAACATAATAAAAAAAAAGAACAATTTACTATAATGCTAGAAAATGCACAGCTTAATCTATCTAATAAAGATAAAGGTGATATGATTTATCAATCAGGATTAATCATGAGCGAAAAACACTCTGAACTAACTAGTAATGATACATCGATTTTACTCGATCCAACAAAAACATTAAACGAGAATGCCCAATTATTTTATAAAGCTTACCAAAAAGCAAAAAGAACGATTGAGCACATTAAATCTCAGCAAAAACAAAATGATGATTTGATTACGTTATTTAATGAGTTCTCAACATATTTAGATTTATCATCAGCTGATAGTATCAAAGATTTTGAAACTGAACTCATCCCCTTTGGATACAAAGGTGGGAAAATCATAAAGAGTCATAAGAAACAAGTTCAAAAACCTAATATCATTAGAATAGCAGATAACGATATTCATTACTACATTGGGAAAAATAGTTTACAAAATGAATACGTTACCCATAAATTAGCAAAAAAAGAAAACTATTGGTTTCATGTGAAAGATTTTCCAGGCGCACATGTCGTTGTTGATGCTCCAAAGTTGAATGAACCTATCATCAGGAAGGCAGCAATGCTAGCAGCCCACTTTTCAAGCATGAAATATTCTAATTCTATTGCTGTTGATTATACACAAATTAAAAATGTCAAAAAAATATCAGGTAAACCTGGATTTCATGTGAATTATAAAAATTACCAAACAATCTTTATTGACATTGATGATGAAAAGATACTTGACTATTTAAAAAACGTCTAATTTAACATAATTTAGACGTTTTTTTATTTTATAGGCAAAATAGTTGATAGTCCTTAGTAATTGATGTAAGATATGGTTATAAATAGGAGGATTAAAACTATGAAATTCGAATTACCAAAATTACCTTATGCATACGATGCACTTGAACCTTTCTTTGATGCAAGAACAATGGAAATCCATTATACAAAACATCATCAGGGTTATACGAATAATTTAAATGCAGCTTTTGAAAAACACCCAGATCTATCAACACCACTTGAAACTTTATTAGCTGATTTATCATTGGTCCCATCTGATATTCGCACTGCTGTACAAAACAATGGTGGTGGATATTATAATCACGCATTCTTCTGGCCACTTCTTAAAGTGAACAATGGTCAATTGCCTTCTGGTAAATTGCTTGAAGCAATGAATCAAACATTCGGTTCATTTGATGCATTTAAAGATGCATTCTCAGCAGCAGCAAAAACTAGATTCGGTAGTGGTTGGGCTTGGTTAATCCTTACAGCTGATAAAGGATTAAAGGTTGTCTCAACACCAAATCAAGATACACCACTTGCTGAAGGCACCCCAGTTCTTGGATTAGACGTTTGGGAACATGCTTATTATCTTAATTATCAGAACCGTCGTCCCGATTATGTATCCGCATTCTTTAGTGTAATCAATTGGAATAAGGTTGAAGCATTATATAAAGCAGCACTCTAATACAGTTTAATAAAAAGGTAGCAGCTATATAAACTATACCCTATAAAACGGACACTCTAAAAAAAGAGACTCCAGTTTTATGG
>CAZKLF010000011.1:0-38158 GCA_964553665.1 uncultured Mariniplasma sp.
ACTGGATCAATACCTAATCCTAGGTAGTGAACATCTCTTAATTGGTCAACTGTTAACGTATTTACGTCAATTGGATCGCTTAAATTCGATAAACCCATGGCATTTAATGCTTCTATTAATGCACCAACTTCATCAGGCAACATATCAAATTTATCTAATGTCATATAAGCATCATCTGGAACTGTTACAACATCGTCTATTGCATCGCTTAAAATACGATGAATAATTTTTGAATTGTAAGTGTCAGTAACAGGATCTACACCCAAACCTAAATAATGAGTATTTCTTAATTGAGTAACAGTTACACCATTAACATCAATTGGATCACTTAAATTCGTAATTCCTAAAACAATCATTGCTTGTACTAAAGCTTTCATTTCATCAGGTTTAATGTCTTCACCTGGTGCTATGGGGTCATAATTTGAGTCAACACCTATAGCAGAAAGCGATTCATCTGTGTGTAAGTTTTGATCAATAATACTTTCAGATACTAAACGGTAGATTAATAATGAGTCCAAATCTAGTAGATCACCAATCTTCACTGGTGTAAATGTTGATGTATCAATTGCATTTGCATTCGCAATATCAATTTCGAGAATATCAAGTGCATCAATCAAAGCTAAAACTTCTGATCTCTTGATATCAAGTTTATGGCTATCATCAGGATCAAGTTCACTATCTAAAGCATAACTTAATGAATGAATAGAAATACCGCTATCAATAATTGATGTGGAAATGATACGGTCAATCAATCTAGAATCTAACGTGTAAAAATCTCTAATTACATCCCTCGTAATATCAGTTGTATCGATTGGAGTTAAACCAGTTAATGACATTTGATCATCTGGTACTCCAAGCCCATCTTCTGATAGAATTAACAGAACATCAGTAACATTATACATTTCTGCCCTACTTAATCTAGTTCCCTCAGTGTTATATGCACTTTGTGGTGCATTACCCAATGCATCAATGATACCATCTGACATCAATTGATCAAGAGATGGTGAATCTAAGTTCAGTAATTCAATAATTTTCGCAATTGTAATCGAATCTACATTAATGCTAGCAGGATCTGTTGTTCCTAAAATATCAAAAGCATTAAGTAAATTTTTAATTTCAGTTGATTTAATCATATCTTCATAATCGCCAGTTGGTTCATAAGCATCATCAGGTAATCCCAAAGTAGTTGCTTGATCTTTAATCATGATATCAATGAGTGCATAAAGATAGGACGATTCAAGTAATTCATCTACTTGAGCGCTGCTAAGTGCTGTTATTGTATCAATACCAATTGTTGATGTACCAGAACCTAAATCATCAATACCTAATACATTTAATCCATTGAATAAACTATAGAGTTCCTCTGAAGTCAATCTGCCTGAAGCCGTAGTTGCGTTATCTGGAATATCATCTATAAATTGAGTATGTGTAACAGTGCCTGTCAATATTAAATCGGTAACAGACTCGGATAATAATAATTGGGAAATTTTATCGGAAATATAAATTGATTGCAAAAATAGCGTCATATCGTCTGGAGTTTCAAGAGGATCAATCATAGCCATGATTGAATCAATTGAAGGCGTGGTGTCAGAACCAATTTGAAGTAAATCAAAAGAAATCATGATATTTCTAAGTTCAACTCTTGTCATCAGTCCATCTTGTACGCCTGAATTACCTTGAGCATCTATTGGAACGGCCATATCTAAAGTAATTGGATTATCACCAAACGCGCCTGCGAGCATATCGCCTACATAATCTCCAAAACCGTCATTTTCAAATAAACGAGCAAGAACAACATAAATGAAATCTGAAGCAATAAATGTTGTAAAATCATCTGCAGGTAATGACGGATCTACTAGATCAGAGAATGTCTCTAAACCAATCTCACCTAAATCACCTAAAACACCAATTGAAGTAACCATTCTTCTAAATTCATCAACAGGTATTCTGCCAACTTCAATTAATTCAGGACCAGTAGCTTGACCAAGCATTGCATCAGGCAATGTTAAATCAAAAGTAGACATATCGGATCCTAATGAATCACTCAAAGTGTCACTTACGAATGTTCCGATTGCATCTAATTGAATAATTTTATCTAAAGTAATATATAGATAGCCTGAACCAAAAACACGATCAAAATCATCTTCAAAAGTAACTGGGTCAATATTTCTATCTAGCAATCCTGTAAATGTATCTACACCCAATGAAGCAAGAGCTTCTGAGTCAGTTAATCCTAGTGAACGCACAGCAATAAATAATGCGCTAATTTCTTCTTCTTTAACGGCACCCTCTAAATCTAATAAAATTGGATCTACTGCAAAGAAATCATCATCAACAACGAGAATATCTTGAGCATCGTTAATTGTATCTACTAAAAAGGTTTGCATATCAGAATCTAATAAAGCATCGCTAATCATGCCTCTAAGAATAGTAATACCACTTAAAGCATCGATACTTTCATCTTCTAATTGAGAAAATGCATTTAAATAATCACTCGTGCCTTCGAGTGCATTAAATTCTGCTAAGGTTGTCACACCCATTGTGTCAAATGCATCAGCAGTAACAACCGCTAAACCATTAATCAATTCAACAATCATACCAGATGCAAGCATCTCTCCATCTAAAGCAATATCAGGTACTGACATTGCATAACCAATGGAGTCTAATGTTGATTCTCCTAATGTATTGATGATATTCACTAAACTAGTTCTTAATATTTGTGATGAGTCCAAACTACCAAATGCCTCAGTAGCTTTTGTTGAATCGGCAAATTGTGTGAACAATTCCAAACTTGCAGTTGATGTATCATTTTTTAAAGTTAAAACATCACGGACAGATAAGCTCATCACTGAAGATCCATCAAATGAGGCACCTAAGTCTAATATAGCACCTAAAAATGCATTAACTTCAGTTTCCCATAAAGCATCTTCTGGTGAAAGACTAGAAAGTGTTGTCGGAATTGCAAGATAGCTAGATAGTGATTCACTTTCACTAAATTGTTGTATATTATATGCGATATTTGTAAATAGTAAATTTGAATGGTTCTCCAAAGCTGTTGACAATAAATATGATCTGAAAGTTGTATCTGCTAATAAAGGAGCAAAATCAATTTCTTCATAACTATCATAATCTAAACGATTATCATATGTGTACTTAGCAGCATAATATGCGAGTCCTAAAACAGATGCAACATCATGACCTAAGTCAACTTCAGTTGGAACATATAACTCTTCAACTTCAAAATGTTCTTTTGCATATGCAAGTGCACTAGCACCCATGCGATCTAATAATTGTAAATCTAAAAAAGCATCTTCAAATGCTGTATATTCAACAGCTGTTAATGCGCCAAATTTAGAAAAAAGTTCTACTTTTCCATCTAATGTCATAGCAGAAAAACTGCCTAATTCAGATGCGGATGTAAATCCGTAAACTGATTCTAGTATCGTTAGGAAGCCATTGACTTCTCCGCCAAAACTAAAATCGACAACACCACTACTTGGATCGCTCATTAACGCTTCATTGACTAAATCTTTTAATTCAGCGTCCGTTACAAATTTGTCGACAATTGCCGGACTGGCAATTTCGATAGCAACATTAACGAGTTCGCTACCTTCAAAGATACTTTCAACAATTGTTCTAACTGAATCCATGTGATTTTCTACAACTTGATCCACAAGATCAAAGGTATCCACTTCTGATCCTAAGAAACTTGATAATCCCAATTGTAATACTTCTGCATAGATATTACCAACATTAACAATTTCTGCATCCCACTCAATTGCATCAAGTGCAGTAATGATATCTTCAGCTAATGCCTCTTCAACTTGATCACCTAAGAAAGTATATAAACCGTAATCAACACCAATTGGAATTGATTGAACGAGTAGATCTAATTCAGCGATTGAATCAAAAACTTCTCCAACCCATTCTGGATCTTGAGCATCCAAGAAAGTTCCTGGGTCACTTATGCTATCTACGAGAGCAACTAAATCGACATCCTCACTAAAGAAGACTTCAATTAAATCAGCAAGTTTAGCAATTTCACCATCTTCACCCACAAAGAAATCCGGATTATCTATAATGAAACCTAAGCGAGTAGCTATATACGCATCAAGATCATCAGGTTCAACCCAAGTAATTGCTTCTTTGAATTGATCCAATGTTACTGCATAATCTAAACCTGCATTAATTAATACAAGTGATTCCATATTACCAAATGCACGAATGATATTCGTAAAAGAAATTGCTTCTTCTGGTGTCATTTCTAATAGTGAACTTGGATCATTTGCATATGCTTCAAGTTCTCCAACATCACCAAATTCTAATACAGCTTCAATGATGCCATATATATTCATAAATTCCTCTGACCACTCAATACTCGTAAATGCATCAAGAGCAGCAGCTGTTTCAGGTCTGTCATATGGATTGTCATATTCTGTGAATTCTTCCAAAGCAATTGGCAATCCTACTTCAAATGCGAAAGGAATCATATAATTCAATAAATCAGATTGACTGATGTATGTAAATATTTGTTCTATGTCTTCAAGGTTATCAGAACCAATTGTCGTAAAATCAAAATTATCTTCTAGATAACCACCTTCAATTAATATGCTAACTATACCAACAATACCTTCAAGTTCTTCACCAAAATTAAGGTTTGTAACTTGATCGGTAGCATCAACGACTTTAGTTGTAAATACTTTATCGAAAATATAACGATCTATTGGCTTACCACTAATAGTAATGGATTTTGTCATTGCCCCTAAGCCACCCTGATTCATCTCATCGATGTTATCTAGGATATCTTGAATTTCACTTGGTATAGCAATGAGTTGTTGCTCTCCAGTACTGAGTGATAGATTAGCTGCACCTTCTGGTAAAGCAGATGAAACGTTAGAAGCAAAACTTGCAATAACTAAAACAGGTATTAAAAAAATGAAAGCAACGATGAAGCCTCTTACTGCCCCCATTGTTCCTCCAAATAAGCGACCTAAAGCGCCCTTCTTCAGCTTTCTGCTTGGAACGAACTTTTTATCGCTTGTATTATTTTCTGTATATTGATCTTCAGCAGTTTCATTTTGTTTTTTAAGTAGTGCCTTTTTTACACCATGTTTCCAAATTGGTCTGAAAATCGATAGTGTCAGAAGGAACTTGATTATCGGATAAAAAACGATAAAGGCAATTATTCTAATGAACAAATCCATAATCGCTACAGCGAATCCCGTGATTGCTGGATCTTCTAAATATGTTGAAAATGAATCCAAACCAAGATTTCCCGTATATGTTTGAACCATAGTGAGTAATGATGTAATACTAAACATGGAAAATATCCAGTTTAAAGAAATTCTCGATACAATCCAAAGTGTAACAACAGTCATAATGATACTGACGATTGTAAAGTACGTAGACTTACTAGAACCTCTTAGTAATCCTATGAGAAAATGTATGATTACGAAGAAACCAATAATCCCCCATTGAATAGTTAGTAATGATGGCATATCCATATAATTCCACCTCTCTCTTTTATCTAGTTCTATGCCTGATTTTACCAAAAATGGCAAATAAACACAATTAAATATAAACTATGTAATATTTTTCGGAGCTATAAATAGCTTTGTTCATAAATATTATAACTTATGTGGGTTAACGTGTACCATGCAGTGAATAACATCGGGAAATTCCTTTTCGACTTTATGGTGAACATTTTCTGCAATTTTATGTGCTTTTTCTAATGTCAAACTTGATTCTACACCAATTTCAACATCAACATACTTTTGTGTCATATGTTTTCTTACCTTTAAGTCATCAATAGTTAAAACACCTAAAACAGATATAATTACTTTATTGATACTTTGTATCTGTTCATCATCTGGAGCTTGATCAACGAGATATGCTACAGATTCTTTAAGTATTTGAAGAGATAATTTTAAGATAAACAATCCTATGATTAAAGAAGCAATATAATCAAAAATTATAAAGTTGAACTGTGTGAGTCCAATACCAATAACTGTAAATAGTGTCGCCCAAACATCAAGAAGGTGATTACTCGCATCAGCTTTAAGCGTTGGACTATCATACTTTTTGCTAACCTTTAAATAGTATCGAAAAAGAAATATTTTGATGACTAGAGCAACAAAAGAAATGATAAGAGTAATTAATTTAGGGGTAATTGCTGCACTTGGATTACCAATATAATCAATGATGGAAACAATCGCTAAATTACCAATAAAAATCGAAGTAATTAAAAAGATAATGCCTAATAGAAAATAGGCAATTCCCTCAAATTTCTCATGTCCATATGGGTGATCATGATCCGGTTTTTTTGTTGCTATTCTGAGAATAATAAGTAACATCAGACTGATAAAAACATCTGAAAATGAGTTAAGCCCATCACTTAAAAGTGCTTGTGAATCGCCAACTATCCCAAATGATACTTTAAGAAGTGTCAGCAAAATATTGACACTCAATCCGATTTTTATAGCTTTTAAAATTCCTTTTCTATTTTTATTTTTCATAAAAAAACCTTCAATTCACAATTTCTTTTTCAGCATTTCCTGTTTTGATATTGAGAATAAAACTTTGATCAAATCCATCAAGCAAACGGTACTCATCAAGATGCTTTGCAACATCGTGATTTGACTCATATAATTGATCATATTGATTCCCAATATGTAAAATCATTAAAATGATTTTCTTTATATCATCAAAATGTCTAATTCTCATATTTGTAAACTCAACAATTTGATAAATATTGTAAAAATAGATACTCATTTCATACTCTGAAAAATCAATTTCATTCAAGATGAGTACATCATACTCTAAACCAGATAATTGCATTCTTTCCAATAAGGATTCAGCTTTATCTAAATTATTTTCTGTGATAACTCGATAAAGAGTGATGCTGATATTATCAAGTAAATCATCTAATAATATTGAATCTGATTTATTTGCAAATAATTCTTTGATAGGCATAATTTGTTCGCCAAAAAGCTCGATATATTCTTTTTCTAATAATCTTTTTTGATGTCTTGTCATCTTGTCAAATCTCATGGTTGATCTCCTAATTTATTTATTTAACGGGTTTCAAAGATTCAATCACATATGTCTTTTGATTTTTATATTGATTAACCCTGATTTTGAATATATATATATCATTCGAAAGTATTGATTGATATTTAAGATATGCGTCTTGGAAAATGGTTGCTTCAATTTGTATTTTTCCATCATCTAATTCAATGAAAGCCATTGGCTTTCCTTGTTTTGTCTTAATTACTTTGATTTTCTTGATTATTGCTAGCGCATTAATCACATTTTCTTTCTCTAATGCACCTAATGTCATAAGATTTTGTGCCTTGATAACATCTTTATACGCCATCATTGGATTATACAACAAATTCACACCTAAAGCTTCTTTTTCGAATTCAGCTTTTTCAGCAAATGTATAATCTTCCATAGTCTTCATCTTAAAATCAGTGATATATAACTCGTAACCGGCATCATCCATTTGTTTGTTGTAACTCATTGTTTTACGGTTTAATCCAAACTGATCAAGTGCACCACTATGAATGAGCATTTCAAGATTTTTATCATTGATTTCTTTTTTCATTCTAAGCTTAAAATCTTGATAATCAATAAATGGTCCATTTGAACGTTCTTCAATGATTTTTTGAACAGTTAATCTACCAATACTTTTGATTGACAACAATGGTAAGTGAATAGCATTTGATGCATAAGTATATTGATTTGTAGAAAGATTGACATCGGGTGGCAATATTTCTATCTGGTTTTTTCTGACTTCGCTTACATAAACATTTGTCAATCCTTCATTACCTGTAACACTTGATAACAGTGTTGTCATGAACAAAGGAAAGTAATTGGCTTTTAAATATGCCATCTGATAAGCAACTAAGGCATAAGCAACGGAATGACTTCGATTAAACCCATAATCAGCAAATTTTACAATATAATCATAGATTAATTCTGCCATGTCATTGCTATAGTTTTTTAAGGCGCACTTTTGAATGAATCTCTTGCGTTCTTCTTCTAAAATCTGTTTATCTTTTTTTGATATACCGCGTCTAAGGAGATCTGCTTCTGCTAAAGTATATCCAGCAAATTCATTTGCAATACGCATAATTTGCTCTTGGTATACAATAATGCCATAAGTAGGTTTTAAAATCGCTTCTAGTTTGGGATGGATAAACTCATACGCTTTGCCATTTCTTCTTTTTATATATTCATCAATGTTATCCATTGGACCTGGTCTATATAGAGCTAGGATTGCAATTAAATCTTCAAATTGATTTGGTTTTAACTTTCTGAGCACTGCGCGCATGCCTGAAGACTCCAATTGGAATAACCCACTTGTTTCAGAGCTTTCAAGTAATTCATATGTTTTCTTATCATCTAATGGAAGATCTAATAAGTGAATTGTTTCTCCTTGTTTTTTAATCATTTTTACAACATCATCGATGATGCCTAAATTTCTAATACCTAAGAAATCCATTTTAAGGAGTCCTAATGATTCTAGATCTTTGGCTTCTAACTGACTTTGATAAAAATCATATAGCCCCTTTTGTAAAGGGATATATTGAGATAGATCCTGTTCTGCTAAAATCATACCAGCAGGATGTGTTCCTGTATGTCTAGGCAATCCCTCAATTTTTTTTGCTACATTAAGGAGTCTTACCATTTCATGGTCAGTTTGATCAACATCATCATTAATCACTCTTTGAATAATACCTTTGACCCGTGATGGATCAATCTTCATCACACGTGCAATATCTCTTATTGATGAACGTAGAGCAAATGTGCCAAAAGTTACAATGGAGACAACATGATGCTCCCCGTATTTTTTCTTAACATATTGCAAAACTTCATCTCTTTTATTATCAGGAAAATCCATATCTATATCAGGCATACTGATGCGTTCTGGATTCAAAAATCTCTCAAAAAGTAAATCATATGTGATTGGATCAACATCTGTAATACCCAAACAATAAGCAACTAAAGAACCTGCAGCTGATCCGCGTCCTGGTCCAACTAATATATCATGTGTTTTAGCATACTTAACGAAATCATAAACAATTAAGAAATAGTGATCAAACCCCATTTTATGAATAACTGATAACTCATATAGTAAACGTCCTTGATACACTTTTTGATTGGCATTTTTTATTTTTGTTAATCTTTTCTTTAAACCGACTTTTGCCAGTGATTCTAGATATTCTTTTGGTGTACCATGTTCAACTTCATAAACTGGCATATCAAACTTAGGATTCTTCCATTCATATGTTATCGATTGAATAACCTGATCGAGTGAATTAAAAACATACGTATAGTCAGAAAACATCTTTAATAGCATATTTTTATTCAAAAATGCAAAATTAGAATCAGCTGAAACTTTATTTTTTTCATCATCGATTTTAATTAGGGCTTCATAAACCTCTTTATCTTCTTTTTTAAGATAGGAAGTTTGATGAATAGGTAACATTTTAACATGTGTTTGTTCTGAAAGTTGATAAAGCATAGGAGCTACCTTCATCTCCATATCAAATGTATCTAAACATAATCCTATATAAAAATCAGAAAATAACTGCTGAAACTTTAAAATCCAATGCTTTGCTGAATCAAGATCTTGTTTCAATATTGATTGATCAATGACAGAATCTGATCCAGAAGAAACAAATATCAATCCTCTTTGATAAGCTGATAGCTCATCAACACTTAGTTTATTTTCACTTTTTAGACGCATAATTGATAAAAGATTATGGTATCCAGCCTCGTCTTTCACATATACTAAAAAGCCAGTTTCATCCAGGTCAGTTAGTGCGGATATTTTTAGACCAAGAATTGGTCTTATGTTATTTTTCTTTGCTTCCTTTTGAAGCCTAAGCATGCCATGTAGATTCTCATCACTTAATGCAATAAAATCATACCCACCAGTTTTACCTTCCTTTATTAAGGAAGAAAGGGGGATAGTATTTTTCAACATACTATATGAACTTTGTAAATACAAAATACCGAACATAATTTTCACCTAGTCTTATTATATCAACATAACTTCTAAATAACTAAAAAAAAATGCATATTTCAGCATTTTTAAGATATTAGAATTTAGCGAATCCTTCTCCAAATTGAACACAAGTTTCTTCTTCATCACTACTTGGGGTTGAATTAATCTTGAATCCTTGTTCGTAAAGGACAGCTCCGGAGTCAATAATTCGCGTTTGCCAATTATCCATCCATTCTCCTTCTCCCCATCCATATGATCCAAATATTGCAACTTTCTTATTTGATAAGCTTCTTTCAATTTGATCAAAAAATGGTTCAAATTCATCTTCTTCTAGGTTTTCAACACCCATAGAAGGACAACCAAATACTATTTTATCAAAGGTTGAAACATCTTTTGGATTGACTTGGTCAACTGTTTTAAAATCCACAGATAATCCGGTGTTTTCTAATCCTTCTTTGATCTTTTCAGCCATAATTTCCGTGTTTCCGGTTCCGCTCCAGAATACAAGTAATACGTCAGCCATAACTGTCATCTCTCCTTTAAAATATCTTCTGTCCTGTAGACATTATATTAAAAATATAGATAGATGTCAAAAAATTAAGTTTAATGCATTTGTTTATAAAAATAGAAACCAACTCCAATACCTATAACTGTGATTAAAATAACTGGTAAATATTGAATTAAATCAAATGTTTCTATCATAGGTTCAACAATTATTTCCCTTTCGAAAGTCGTATAGTTTCCCCTGCTATCTGTGACCACGTAACTGATGGTTTTCCTGCCAGGTGTATTTGTATCAATGATTTGAGGAGACCATGTGATTTTCGTTTCTTCTAAATTATCAATGACTTCAAATCCGAAAAGCGGATCACAAAAATCACCTGTTCTTAGAATCATCGATGATGTTGTTACGATTGGTGGACTCATATCATCAACGGTTACATCAAGTGTTTTTATCATTACATTCATCGATGAATCAATAATTTGATAGGTTACACTATATTTTCCAATTTGCGAATAATTGATGTCATCTTGAATCGTCACAGATTCGATCGTAAGTTCATCATAATTATCTGAAGCTTCTTGTATATAAAAATCCAAATTCAAAGGTGAAGAAAAGACTTCGATAATCACAAAATCCTGCTTGAGTAACAATATAGGATCAATAATATCTACAACCATAACTTCACTAGAGAGAATTCCTACATTGTCAGATAAATCAAATGCATATATTATGATCATATAGCATCCAATTGATTCATAGTTGACAGTGGAATCATCAATTTGAATATCTATATGAGTTGCTTGATCATAATTATCACTCGCTTCAAAATAGTAGATCAACTCTTTACTAGAAAAATCTGTAATCAAAATATCATTGAGCTGAATAATCTGTGGTTCTATTTGATCTATGATTTCAATATATGTTCTTAAAATGGCCTTGTTATAAGATTTATCAGTTACTTCAATAACAAGCGGGTACATGCCGACTTTATCCATATCAACTGACTCAGTCATTTTAAATGTGAGCATTCCTCTGGGTGTATAGTTATCAATATAATCTATATAATCAATGAAAAATGGTTTTGCATCAAAAACATCAAAGATAAGTTGATAAATAATTATGATGGTTGGTTCCTCAGAATCAATAACACAAACTTTAAGATTGATTTCTCCAATATTCCCTGAATAATCCTTTAGCTCATAATAGACATTATACGTTCCTAGAACATCAAATTCAATATCATGAGTATAGGTCACATCTTCAATTTTCAATGCATCATAATTATCACTTACCTGTAAAATGTAATATAGGAAATCCATGTCAAATTCATTAGAAAAAACAGAAATAGAGCTGGGTTGACTCTTTAGTAGTATCATGGGTTTTTCATCATCAATAATCGATATACTCATTGTTTTTTGAGAGGTCAATCCGTTTTTATCTGTGGCATATACTGTTATTTCATATAACCCCAAAAGCGAATAATTCACAGCTGTATCATCAACTAAAACATATGGAAAAGAATCATCATTGTCTCTAATCGTCATAAAATCGCGCCAATTGAATGTAGTCCCAAAACAGATGATGATTTCATTCTCCAATATAATTGTAGGTGCTTGATAGTCATACACTTCAAGTATTGTTAACGCTAATGAAATATTCCCAGATGTATCACAAACTTGATAATACATGCTATATATGCCTGTTTGACTCAATATCACTTCAAGACTATTAACTGATATAATCAAGTCTTCTAATTCATCATAGTTATCTTGAATCACAAGCCCCTGTAATAAATCCGGCATATCCTCATCAAGAGGCACTCTAAATGATGGGACATTGATGATTTCAGGTGGATCTAAATCAACAATATTAAAAACAATATCTTGAGTGTGAATAACATCATATGTAGGAAAATGCACGCGGTATCTCATCGTAAAGATTCTGACATGTGATGATGTAATCACTGAAAAAAAAGTATGATCAACCCCATCTCTTTCATAATATATAAGCGGATCATTAACTAGAATATCATTTATATATAGTTGAGCTTCTGGAATTTCTTTATAATCCTCTACATTTGAGAATAACGGAATATCTAAAACATGATTAATCCATTCAACACGAACTGACAAAACTGTAAATAAACTCATAATTGATAATAAAAAGGACATCCTTATCACCTCTATCCTATGATAGAAGGTAAAGTGTCCTTTTACTTGAATTATAAACTTTCTTCAAATTCTTTTGATTTTTCTTTTATAAATTGGTTT
This sequence comes from uncultured Mariniplasma sp., assembly GCA_964553665.1. Classification (GTDB taxonomy): domain Bacteria; phylum Bacillota_I; class Bacilli_A; order Acholeplasmatales; family Acholeplasmataceae; genus Peloplasma. The sequence goes on from CAZKLF010000011.1 coordinate 12,791, forward strand.
TTATAGAGTTCAAAGTAAGGTCCTCTATTAGCAAGCAACTCTTCATGAGACCCCATTTCGATAATCTTCCCCATTTCAAGCATGATAATCATATCCGCACTAACGATGGTAGATAATCTATGAGCTACTATAAAACTTGTTCTATCGCTTAATAACTTATCTGTTGCATTTTGAATAACAATCTCAGATTCAGAATCAATTGAAGATGTCGCTTCATCTAAAATCAATATTCTAGGATTAGCTAATATGGCTCTTGCAAATGAAATCAATTGCTTTTGACCAACAGATAATAAGTTTCCATCTTCACCAACAAACGTTTGATATCCAAGATCAAGTTTATCAACAAAATCATCAACACCAACCATCTTAGCTGCATAAATGACTTCTTCATCTGTCGCATCTAACTTGCCATATCTTATGTTTTCCATGACTGTTGTACTAAATAGATGTGGGCTTTGAAGCACATATCCTAACTTACTGTGTAACCAGTGAATACTTCTTTCTCTATAGTCTTTACCATCAATTAATATTGATCCTGATTTAGGTTCGTAAAATCTTGATAACAAATTGACTAGCGTTGTTTTACCGGATCCTGTATGACCAACTAAAGCAATACTTTGTCCTCGTTTAACTTTTAAATTGAAATTCTTCAATATTTCTTCGTTCTCATTATAATAGAAGGTTACATCCTTATATTCTACATCCCCTCCTAACTTTTCCCAATTTTCCTTTTTATCATTAAATAACGATCCATAAATGGCTTCAACTTCTGGTGTATCAACTAAATCCGATTTTGTTTCTATTAAGCCTATAATACGTTCAGCTGATGCTTGAGCATTCTGGAAATCGGATAAGATTCTGGAAATCTCCATGATTGGTTCGAAGAAGTTAACTGTATAAGCAAGAAACATTTGTAATGTCCCAATTGTTATAACTACTTCTAATACATAAATAGAACCTTGAAACATTGTTGTTGCTACAGCAATATATGCTAATATCAATAAGATGGAAGAAAATACTGCAGATGATATAACAGCTTTAACACTTGCTCTTCTTAATTTATGAGCTGTGGCAGAAAAATCCATAAAGTTATTTTCTTCAATGCTTAAACTCTTTGTTGTCTTAGCACCTAAAAATCCTTCACTGTATTGTGCTGTTACTTGTGAATTATGTTTTCGAGCAATTCTGTGTTGCTTTAAAATAAGCAACCTAAATACATAGGCAATTGCAAACATTACAGGCAAAATAATTGTAATGATTAATGCAAGTTTAGCAAAAGTAATATAAAGTACGATTAGAATGAAAAACATAGTTGACATACCCCATACGAAATCGATGATCCCCCATGAAACAATAAGTGATAGTTTTCTAGCATCAGATGTCATTCTTGCCATGATCCACCCTTGAGGTGTTTTATCATAATAAGAAAACGATAATTTTTGCAAGTTCTTAAAGGCTTGTCGTCTAAGTTCAAAGCTTGTTTCTGCTTCAATAATACCTGCTTGATTTACAAATCCCCAAATAGATAATCCCATTGCCAAAGCAACTCCTATATTGACAGCAACAAAATAAGGCCATGTTGAATAATCTCCACCAATAAAATAAACATCAATTGCATATCTATTGATTAATGGAAACGATGCATCTAAAATTCCAATTAATATTGAAAAACCGACAAGCAAAAAAATACGCTTTTTTGATTTAAAAACGACAGTAATGATTTTTTTCCATGTGCCAAGTTTTACTTTATATTGAATATCATTGTCATCTTGAAGTTGCATTGTTTTCACCTGCCTTGATGAGATCTTGGAATTCTTTTTCAAGTTTCCCTTGAATACTCCATAATTTTTGATATAGACCAGGTTTTTGACTTAGCTCGTCATGTGTACCAATAGCCTCAATATTTCCATGCTCAAGAACAACAATCAAATCTGCTTCTTTTGCTGTAGTTATACGATGAGTAATGATAATTGTTGTGTTCTTATATTCTTTATTTAATAATGCTTCTCTAATCATCATATCTGTTTTAGTATCAACTGCTGACAAGGCATCATCAAAAATGAGAATAGGTTTATCAGAAACCAATATTCTTGCAATAGCCACTCTTTGTTTTTGACCACCTGATAAGGTCGTCCCCTTTTCACCAACAATTGTTTCATAACCTTGTTTAAAGGTCTTAATATCTTTTTCTAAAGCTGCAGTTTCTGCAGCGTAATAAACACGATCTTTTTCCACATTCTTATGTGTAATAGCAATATTTTCAAATACTGTCTTTGAGTATAGGAATGGATCCTGCAAGACAACACCCACTTGACTACGCATATGTTTTTTCTTGATATCTTTAAGTGAAATACCATCAACTAAAATTTGTCCATCTTGATACTCATACATGCGTAATAATAAATTGATAATTGTTGATTTTCCACAACCGGTTCTACCTATAATAGCCACTGTTTGTCCTGATTGAATCTTAAAACTTACTTTTTTAAGTAAATGTTCAGTCGTATCTTCAAACTTAAATGAAACATCCTTAAATTCTATATCTCCAGTAATCTCTGGTGTTTGAGTGCCATCATCATTGTATTCACTTGGTTTAGATAAAATTTCATTAATGCGGTCAGATGCAACAAGTGCTTTCCCAAAATCATTAATAATTCTTCCAAGACCTCTAATTGGCCAGATAAGCATTCCAACAAGTGATAGTGAAGCAACAACACCAGCAGCATCCATCAAGCCTCTTTGGACGTAATAAACACCAATTGCGATAATGACTAGATATTGAGTGATACCCACGAAGTCCATGGATCCCCAAAAGATAGCTGCAATTCTATTTGCTCTTTTAACTTCATTTGCATATGCTCTATTTTTTGTATCCATTTTTTCAATTTCAAATGCTTCATTAGCAAAAGCTTTAACAACTCTTGAGCCAGATAAATTTTCTTGAATAACGGTCATCATATTAGATTCCATATGTTCAATATTCATAAAAATCTTATCAATCTTCGTAAAATATATAATTGATGCTGCTGCAATGAAAGGTACAGTCGCTAATGTAACCCAAACCATTGTGGCATTAATTAAGATTAATTGATATGCCCCAAAGAATAAGGTAGCAAGTAAATGAACAACATCGAGCATTCTAACTGTTAAAAATCCGGTGGTTGATTCAACATCAGTTGTTACACGTTGTATTAAATCACCAGTATCTGTATTATTGTGAAATTGATAATTCAAATCTTGAATATGATCATAAAGACGTATACGCATTTTTTCTGCCATACGTTCATATAGATATCCTTTTGTCCACATTTCAAAGAATCTTAAAGTAAATCTGAAGATTTGAAGGATCATCAATGAGATGGCAACCCGCATGATAATACTCATAATATCTTGAGTTTTTTCAAAGTAAGATAGCAAAAAAGCAGGTAAATAAACTTCACCTACAGATACATTACCAACTGCGATACCAGGTTGTGCTAATAATGTCTTGATTAAGTATTGTGTAAACAAGGGAACGTTCGAGTATGTCCATTGGTGAATGACTGTTAATAATGCCGCAACCAAGAATAGTACTATGAAGCCCTTTGCTAAGCGGAATAATTTAAGTGTTCGCATATGTCCCCTCCTTAGCCTATATAAGTATATAGGATTTTGATTATTTAGTCAATGAAAGGCAATATATCCTTAAATTTTTCATTAAAATAAACAAAAAAGGATATAGAATCCTTAATTAGTCTGTATCTTGTTCTGAATCTGATTGTTTCAATATTTTCAATCTAGGCAAGTAACTTTTAGTTACTTGAACAGCTTCTTTATATAGCTGAAGTGATGAAAATAGGTATTGTGAATCCACCATTAAATAATCTAAAATATGGTATTCATCGGTTAGATTTTTGAGTCCTAAAATAACACGTCTTAAATATGTGAGGAGCCGTTCTTTATCTCCACTGTATTTATGCTGCAAATGTGATATTAATAATCTTGATGTGTTACACGTATCAAGTAGTTCATCCGTGTGATTAAGCAGCACTTTAAGTTCACTGTGCTTTGCCTCATAATCTAAACTTATTAAATATAGGATAAGCCACTGACTTGATTTTTTATAATATGGCCTCGCTAATTTAATAACCTCTTGATATTTCTGATGAAAGAAAAGTGATTTTGCCAAAATATAATCTCTTTCATTTTTATTTAATGTATGCATTTTTGAAAGAGAATCTTGAATGTTATCCGGATGTTTATAGTATGATTCAAATTGTATGTACTCATTTCTAATAGTTTGCAATTGATCATAATGTTCAATATCAACGAGCATGTTCACATAGATAGGATAATTTGTAAACACCTCTGACATTTTATGCATTCTAAATGCGTTAAGTAATCTCCATTTCAGCAATAACAAAACTGATTTTTGGTTTAACTCTTCAAACTTGGGAGCTAAAGATAATATCTCATACGCTTCACCATGTTGATTGTGATGATATAAATGAATATTTGAGAGGATTAGAAATAAAGTAAATTCTTCATTTTGAAGATTCGGGATATACATTTTTAAATCTTGAAATGATTTCCAGGCGAGTTCATCTTTCCCAAATATCGTATGGTATCCCATTTGAATGAGTTGTGCTTGGTAATCTATTCTCTTTAAATAATCCTGTAGCATATCTCTTACTGGTTTTGTCCCATACGTGAGATGCTCAATGATTTCAGTCATATCTAATTCGAAATGGTTAATTTGATCATCGTATAGACTTTCTAATCCAAATCTTTCTACTAAAGGATTTAGAAATTGATCACTTAATTCAATTAAATTATTTTCTAATTTTGATAAATATGAAACGCTGCAAATACCATCAGATCCTTCCTCAAGTGTCATGTTCATTGCTTTTCTTTTAAATTTGATTGCTGATCCTAGTGGTTTTGTTTCATAAAGCTTGCATTCTTTTCTACTTTTTACCAATCTTCTTAAATTGATAGTGTTCATGTTTTGTGTTGCCCCCTTTGTTTGTCTCGGTCATTATATTTTTAGGGGCAAATTGAAATCAAAAAAACCTTTGATATATTAATATGTGATTCAAAGTTTCAAGATTATTTTTAATACTATCAGAGAAAAACAAAATCCAACAACTTATTTTGTTATTGGATTGATTTCTTACTATTTAGTTAAATATTTATCTTTATATTTGCACATCTCAAATAAAGGACACTCATTACATTTAGGATTTCTAGCCAAACAATGATATCTACCAAAGAAAATGAGTTGGTGGTGCACTTTTTGCCACTTTTCTTTGGGAATCTTTCTCATCAGTTTCTTTTCGATTTCTAATACACTATCATTCTCTTTTGCTAAGCCTAATCTAATACTCACTCTAGCAACATGCGTATCAACGGCAAGTGCGGGAATTCCAAATGCATTACTTAAAACAACATTAGCTGTCTTTCTACCAACACCTGGCAAAGATTCCAAATCTTTTCTTTTATCTGGTACTTGATCATTATATTTTTCATGAAGCATCGTTGATAGCGTCTTTATATTTTTGGCTTTGTTTCGATAAAGACCTATAGATCTTAATATATTCTCAATATCCGTTAATTTTGCTTGAGATAAGCATAATGGAGTGGGATACTTTTTAAATAATGAGGGTGTAACCTTATTAACGCTAACATCAGTTGTTTGAGCACTTAATACAACAGCAATCAATAACTCAAAATGATTATGATGAACAAGTTCAACATTGGCATTAGGAAACATTTGATCTAAAACGGTTAAAACTTGGTTTGCTCTGCTCATTTGATCTTCTTAAAAATTTCGTCAAGTGCATTTTCGACATCCTGATCGATTTCAACTTGTTCAGGTATCACTTGAGTTAAAAGGCGTTCAACATATTTAATACTCACCTTATCTTTTGATGATTTAATTGCTTCAATGATTCTTTCATGTGAATATTTTTTTTCATCATACCATCTTCGAACGTTTTCTAATTCATATGACATCAAAACACGACCAAGACCCTGTTCTAATAGTTTAATTGATTGACTTATAGAACTTTCATGTAAAACTTTAAGTTTATCTATTTCATCTTGCTCATATAAATCTTCTATTTTCTGAAATGTAGGATCCAATTCGAATACTTCTCTTTCTTTTCCATCCTTATGCTCTAAGACAATTGTTAAGAACCCTTTATTCATTAAACCTTCAACGCATGATCCAATCTCGTTTTGAGTGAACTCAACTCTTCTTGAAATTGCATTGATAGAAAATGACTTTCTCTTTTTATATATTGAAAAAAGAGCAAGTAAGACGGACATCTCTTGCATTGTAATCTTTAATCTCTTATATTCTTTGATTAGAATACGTTCAATTGCTAAGTCATAATCTTCATATAATTTTTTTAGAATCATAGCTACCCTTCTTTAACGCCTCATGAGCCGCGTTTTGTTCAGCTTCTTTTTTTGTTTTTCCCTTACCTACGCCTAAAATAATATTACCATCTAATTTTACTGCAGCTTCAAATTCACGGTTATGTGATGGACCTGTTTCTTTAACTGTATGATAACTGATGACTCTCTTATCGCCACTTTGAATTAATTCTTGAAGTGCCGATTTATAATCCTTAATCTTCCAGACCAAATGAAAATTAGGAACAGCAATCATATAAAATACACGTCTTGCTTCTTCCAAACCTAAATCTAAATAGATTGCAGCAAACAATGCTTCAAATGCATCTGCAATCATTGATTTATTTGGTCCTTTGATGCTTTCACCTCTGCCTAATTTGATGTAATTGCCTAAATGTATATTTTTAGAGTAAATAACAAAAGCTTTTTCACATACTGCTTGAGCTCTCTTTTTAGTCATTTCGCCTTCGTCAGCTAAATCTTCTTTATAAAGATAATCACTCATGAGTAACTGAATCACAGCATCACCTAAGAATTCAAGTTTCTCATATTCGGGTGTTTGATTCTCATATGCATATGACGAATGTGTAAATGCCATTTCATATAGTGATTCATCCTTATATGGAAGATTTAGCTCTTTTAATAGAGCAATCATTCCGTTTGTCCTTCTTTCTTCGCTAATACTTCAGAAACAATTTTTATGACATCCGCTTCTACCATTTCTTTTGCCTGACGTATACCATTATAAAATCCTTTTTCATTGGATGATCCTTGTGCTTTAATAACAACACTGTTAAAGCCCATTAATAAAGCTCCACCTATTTCAGATGCATCTAATGATTTTTTAAAGTTGTTTAATGCTTTTCTCATGAATAGCGCACCAATGGATGCGGATATTGATGATTTAATTTCTCTTTTTAATACTTTACCTAATCCTTTAGCCGTACCCTCCATCGTTTTCATAACGATGTTTGCAGTAAAACCATCTGATAAAAATATATCAGCTTCAGATAAAAAGATTTCTTTAGGTTCTAAATTGCCATAAAAATTAATATCTTTACTTGCTCTAAGTAAAGCGAATGTTTCTTTATCAACTTCTCTACCTTTACCATCTTCGGTTCCTATATTGATTAAGGCAACTTGCGGATTCTTTCTTTTCATAACTTTTTCTGCCATAACAGTTGCGAATACAGCAAAATCAAGTAAATGCTCAGGTCTGAAATCTACGTTTGCTCCAGAGTCTAAAAGGATTCTTCCTTTACCATCATATGATGGAACAATTGGAGCAATAGCAACTCTTTTCATTGTTGGCATTCTTCTAATAATGAAATGGCCTCCAACAACTAATGCTTGAGTTGGTCCAGCACTGACTATAGCATCAGCGTATCCATCTTTGACATACTGCATAGCCATAAACATTGAAAGTTCTTTATTTGTTCTATATTGTTTAATCGGGTCTTTTTCACCCATTGATAAATAGTGTGGTGTATGAACAACTTTAAGTCTTGGATGTTGTTTAAGAAATGGTGCCATCTTGATTTCGTCACCAAAAAGAGTAATATCGATATTATCAAATTTCTCTAAGGCCATTAAAGTGCCTTTAACAATAGGTTCAGGTGCGAAATCCCCACCCATACCATCAACCGCTAAACGTATCATAAAATCCCTTCTTTCGTTATTAATCATTATATCATATCTTGAGTGACTCTGTAATGTGCTTATTCAAATATTTATAAGCAGGATTAGTTTTAAAATCAGGCTTGGATATAAGTGATGCAACATTTTTTTGAGCCTCAATTAAAATACTGTAATCTGCTAGTAAATCTAAAAAATTGAATTTGAAATACCCACTTTGATCTGTACCTAAAAAGTCTCCTGGACCTCTATCAATTAAATCATATTCTGAAAGCTTAAATCCATCCTCTATTTTTGATAAGAGTTCTAATCTTTCTACATCATCTTTTTCAGAGACTAAATAACACGTACTTTTGAGGTGGCTTCTCCCCACTCTTCCTCTTAATTGATGAAGCTGACTTAATCCGAAATGTTCAGCTGCATAAATACCTATCAGGGTTGCTGTGGGTATATCAATGCCAACTTCAATCATTGTTGTAGCAAGCAAGATACTTCCGGGCGTATAAACAAAATTTTCCATCATCTTTTCTTTTTCATCATTTGGAAGTCTTCCATGTAAAACATAAATAGGGCAATCAAATTTTCCGTATATTTCTTCATAGACCGTATCAATATTATCACTGACATGCTGTGAATCAATCGCTGGAACAACTAGGAATACATGTTCATTTCTCGAGATTGCAGTACCTATAGATTGATAGAGTTCATCAATTTTATCCTTTTGAATATAAATCGTTTGAATTGGAGTTCGGTTGATTGGTTTTTCTTTGATGATACTCACATGAGAATCACCAAATGCGATCATAGCAAGTGTTCTTGGAATAGGCGTTGCAGTTAAATAGATGACATCTTTTGCATGCGCCTTAGAAATAAGTTCTTCTCTTGTAGTTACGCCGAACTTATGCTGCTCATCAATAACTACTAATCCAAGATTAGCAAAGATAACATCATCTTCAATCAGTGCATGAGTCCCAATGATTAGATCATATTCATGATTCTTTATAGATTCTTTCATCTGTTCTTTACGTTTTGTCTTACCGCTTAATAATGCGATTCTACAGGACTTAAGATTTGTATTGAAATACTTATAATGCTGGTTAGCTAGTAATTCTGTAGGTGCCATAAATGAAACTTGTTCACCTGCAGTAATTGCTGCATATATCGCTAGAAGCGTAACAACTGTTTTACCAGAACCCACATCACCCTGAATGAGTCTATAGCTAGCAAATGGCTTTTTGAAGTCTCTAAAGATATCATTAACAGCTTCTTTTTGATCTTTAGTTAAAGTATAAGGAAGCTCACTAATTAAATCTTTAACTTTAGTAAGATCGTAGGGTTTTGGCAGTCTTTCATGATGAGATGTTTGTTTAGAAATAAGCTTTAATTGAAGATAGAAAGCCTCTTCATATTTAAACCTTCTTTCTGCTTTATGGATATCATCTACCGTTTGGGGTAGATGTAATTTTTGATAAGCTAATGCACGAGGCATTAAGTGATGAAGATCCATAAATTGTTTAGGGATTGTTTCAAAGATAGATACTTTGTTGTTATCAAAGATTGTTTGAACAATCGTTGAGAGACTTCTATCATAAATACCTTCTATTCCATAAATGGGTTTGATAGGCACTGTTTTATCTAGCATCGTCACTGATGCAGCAACAATCTGTTGTTTATATAAGTGATAGACACCTTTAATAACAATGGCATCTCCTACTTTAAGTTGTTTCATTAAATAGCCTCTACCGAAAACAATAACTTCGATGTCATGATTAAATATGTTCACATTAAACAATATGCGCTCTCTTTTAGAAAAACGCTGAATCTGTAATTCTGTTGTTATTACCGCTTGAACAGTTATTATATCTCGGTCATTAGCTTTATCTAGAGACACAATAGTAAAATCTTGATAAGATTTTGGATATTTTAAAATAAGGTCATAAGTTGACCATATCTTATTGTTTCTTAAAATATTGAGCATGCTTGGACCTACGCCTTTTATTTCTTGAAGTTTGATTTCCAAATTTACCACCTATTTCTATTATACTTGAAATTAATAATTCATTCTAATATATGTTATTTTAGAGGTAAAAAAATCCAAATAAATCCTAGAAAACAATTAAGTACGTTGCTAATTGTTTGCCTTATAAAGCCATTTATGGTATACTATTTATGAAATGGAGTTGGTATAATGAATAAAAAATTAGTAGATGCAATAAACACTCAAATAAACTATGAAATCGAATCAGCACATGTTTATTTAGCAATGCAATCATATATTAGTACGCTCGGACTCGATGGATTTGAAAATTGGTTTGGTATTCAATTTGAAGAAGAATTAGCACACGCCCGAAAATTTATTAAATATATGAATGATCGTGGAGCACGCGTAGAAATTCGCGGATTTGAAGACCCACGCAATGACTTTTCTTCTCTTTTAGAGGCATTAGAAGTATCTTTAGCTCATGAAAAAGGCGTTACTAGTAGAATTAATGACATCCTGAGCATCGCTCATGAACTAAAAGACTATGCAAGTATTAGTTTCCTACAATGGTATGTAGACGAACAAGTTGAAGAGGAAGATAACTTCAATAATCTAATCGACAAAGTTAAATTAGTCAAAGACGCTGGACTCTACATGCTAGACAAAGAACTTCTAACTCGTGTATTCGTCCCAATCGTTTATTAATTAGACGTTATAATGATGCGTATATAAAATAATAATAAAAACGGCACTATTTGATAGTGTCGTTTTTTGATTATGTCTCATCATATTAAGTTGTGAAGAAGATTTTTCCAAAAATATTACCAATGAAAATTTTTTCTTAAATAAAGGTGTTATATAGAAGCATCCTAACAAACTCGATAAACATTAAATAAATTTATTTTAAGTGGAAATGAGTGATATAATAAAGAAAAAGGAGGCATTCAAATGGATAAACCGAAAGTAGCAGCAAATACTCCGATTAAAGTTGCTTTAGAAAAAGGCAAAACATATTATTGGTGTGCTTGTGGTAAAAGTGAAAACCAACCGTTTTGTGATGGATCTCATAAAGGGACTACAATTACACCATTAGCATTTACTGTAGAGGAACCAAAAGAAAAAATGTTATGTAGATGTAAACAAACTGCTAACCCACCATATTGTGATGGTGCACACAAAAGTATTAAATAAAAAATAAAAAAACACTTGTGATTTTTTACAAGTGTTTTTTAATGTAATTTGTTTGGTGAAACTATGCTTCTACCTCGCAGAAGAAACGTATGGGTTTAAATACCATTTATAACATGTTTTGCAACTATGTGTGATACGGCTCTGCATTCTTTATACTAAATACTTAGAAAACTAGCGCGTCATGGAGTTTCAGTCGTTTCATGCACATAATATGATAAATTTGAAATCAACTATGGAGGCACTGAAAAAGTGAGCTAACTAAAAATATTTCGGATGAGAGATATTATATTTTTTATAGTTTATTTGCCCATAACAAGACATTTATATATTCTTCTTCATTCGGATGAGAATTCCTTATCACTCCAAAACCTTTACCGAAGCATTTCATATAGTTGTCCTCAAGTTTTATGCCTTTCTCTCTCAATAAATTCTTTACTTCATTAAAAGCTACCTTGTCAGAGTTCCCTCTGCCAAACCATGTAAAAAAGATATAGACTTTTGTATTCGAATTGATAGTGTTTGTTTTAATACTATTTATCCAGTTTAAAATATTTTTGTGAACATGCCCAACATATATACCTGAAGCCAATATAATGACATCATAGTACGGCAAATCATACTCTGTTGTTTTTGTTACAACTTTAAGCTTAACATCCGAATTATTTGATACATAACTGCATACCTTATATGTATTCCCAAATTCTTTTGGACATACAATCATTTTTTTCATTTAATTTTCCTTTCTAAATATCCAACTGGTTTAATGACCACATAATTATGATTATTTCAATCGTTTCATGCTAATTAATTGGTACAATCGTTCCATAAACTGTGATTGCTGCGTCTGGATATTCTGTTAAATTAAAAGGTTGGGTAAATTCATCGTCAAAATACCAACCTAGAAATTGTCCGTCAATATTTGCTGGATGTAAATCAATAACAGCTGTTCCAGATACTCTAATCATTTCAAATAGAATATTATTTTCTTTTTAGATTACCTTATCGATTTGACTTAATTATAGCACCAGGAACTCACATTACCAAAATATTTCCTAAAAAGATTGATAACAACTATAAAGGATTAAAAATTGCATTGTACATTTTCTATTTACTAACTATTGTTACTTTGTGGAGAAGCCTGGATCATGTGTTTTCAGCTGATGGTGGAGCACCTGGAGAGATTGGTAATATTATATTAATAATAGTTGTTCCAATATTATTAGCACTCTCATTGATACCAAAAAACAAAAGACCAGATTAACGGTCTTTTGTTTTTTGGTAAAACTCATTATATCATTTTTAATTACAAATAATTCGCATTTTTTATCATTATACTCATAAGTATCAAGTATAAACAAAGAAGAAACAATAGAAGTTCCAGCTGATAATTTAACATATCTTTCAGACAAAGGAACAAAGTTAACTCTCTTTCCGTGACCATCACCAAATCAAGTAATTAAATGTTTTTCATAACACACTCCTAATTGATTGCTATTTTACTCTATATTAGTATCTCACCATTCTTTAAGCACTATTTTTTTCCCGAATAAAAAATGAAGCTATAAGAACTAAAATTAATCCAGTACTCGAAAGTGGAATTGCTATCATATCATCTTGTATAAGAAAAATCGATATTACAGCAGGTATCAAAGCAATTATTAACACTATTAATACACGATACTTTTTAATCATTATAACACTCTCCTTCCTTTGTTCCTCTAATAAACAATTGATTTATATCTACTTCTAAAATACTAGCTATAAGGAATGCGAGTGATAAACTTGGAGTATACTTGCCTTTTTCCATGGAATTTATGGTTTGTCTTGAACATCCAGCTCTATTTGCAAGATTCTCTTGAGTAAAATCTTTGGCTGCTCTATATTGCTTAATTCTATTTTTCATTTTAATTTAATTTCCTATAGTAGAATATTTTGAGTATGCCGGTGATGAAAAATCCAAAAGCATATGTGGACAAAGCAACAAAGTACATCCATGAAACGTCAATTACTCCTACTGATTTAAATGAAAAAGTGATAGATATGCATAGTACAAAAACATAAATAATTGTTATGAATAATCCGGAGTAAAGTGATTTCTTTTCAACTAAATCATCTCTTTCGTCTAAAGTGTCCTTATTTTTTTTTGTTAATACAATTAGTAATGCAAAACTAATTGCAGCAGCAACCATAAACGCTACAAAAATCATTTTATTGAATGTTGATTCTAAAAAGTCAACAGGCCCAACTAAACCAAAGTACATTATTAAAAATATGAATAATACCCCAAAAATACTTGATGTCCCTAATGCTCTTTTATAACCTATACTCATTTTACTCACCTCACCACAAATATACAGTTATTTTTACATTTTGTCAAGTTATTTTTACATTTTGTCAAAATGTTTTGACATTAATTACATTTTTTTCTTTAATTATGCATAAAACATATCATCTTAAAATAATTTTTATGTATAAAAACCAAGAACTTTGACGTAATCGGTTAATACTACAAATGCTCCTTGCATTCGGGGGGGAAAAATAGTGGAGAATAGTAGATTCAAACCAGTGGCCATATATATATGTATAATAATCATAGCAATCAATTTTACTCAAATACATATAAAAATAGACTTATTATAAATTATATAACATGTTTTACAAATGCTTGTTGTACAGCTCAGTGTTTTTTATAATAAATACGCAAAAAAATAGCGAGTCGTGGATTTTCAGTCATTTTATGTATATAAATCATTCCCTAAAAAATTATGCTGATCTACTTATATGATCAAAGTATTGTGTTCTAGAAATATACACATCAACATTTCCTTCATTATGGTCAATAATTCTAAATCCCGAATCTATATGAGCTTTTATTGCAGTATGTTTACTATATTCAAAGTTATTGTGTACTCCATTTGCATTATATTCTTCGAATGCAACCTTAAGTAATAATCTTAGGGCATCAGTGGAATAGCCTTTACCACGATATTTTTCTTCAATAACAATACCCATCTCATACCATTCACATTCTTGATTATAGTGAATATTGACCTCACCCATAAATTGACTATCTTCTGTTCTTTTGATATATGCATAAAAACAATTAGGTTTATTATTAACCCAAAGATGATACCATGATTCCCATTGACTCTTTGGAAAATCAATGCATCCAGTATCCTTATGATAATTCTCATGGTTAATCTCGTATCCTTTATTATAATCCATTGTACCCGGCTGTAATAAAAAGATTTGTCGATATTCCATTTCATCTAACTTTGGTACATATAACTTGATATCTTTTCTCATAACTGCCCCCTTTTTTTGAGTGATTGTCAAAATATTTTTATATATTTTAGTTAAAATTCTAGTGATTCTTAATTCAAATAATATGATGATATCAAAGAATCCAATAACACCTGAAACGAAAATCACTTCAAAAGAATCGAGTGTTTTTTTCATTAGATTCATCTTGCTAATATAATTATTTCATTATCTCAATTAGTTTTAATAATACTAAACATGACCAAAAAACCTACAATAATTATAATACCCCCAATAACTTTATAAATGTTGTGGACATTATCCTTCCATAATCTTCTAGATCTTGCTGTTAAGATTTTGTAAACAATAAAGTCGCTTTTCATAAAAGCGCATATCGCAAAAAATAATCCAATAACTATGATTAGTGATCCCCATACATAATTCATATAATCGCTTCCTTTGTTATCATTTTATCACAAAAAAAGAAGCCTGCATAGGCTTCATATGTATATATGTTATTACTTAGTTAAATATTATAAACGAATTGTTATTGATAAGCTTTATTTAATAGATATAAATCCGCTAAAACGATAGCTACTGCATTTTCTAAAACAATACCCGCTCTTCTTGCTATGCAGACATCATGTCTTCCGCCTATCTCAAGAGTTTCAACTTTATTTGTTTCAAAATTAAATGTTTCTTGTTTCATTTGGATACTTGATGTTGGCTTAATAAAGACGCGAACAACTAAATCATTACCATTGGATATTCCACCAGAGACTCCTCCGCTATGATTTGTTTTAGTTTTTCCTGATGCATCAATCATCTGATCATTGAATTGACTACCTGGCATCTTAGATCCACGAAACCCAGTTCCAATTTCTACGCCTTTGACAGCTGGCACAGAAAACATCATTTTTCCGATTTCAGAATCGAGTTTCTGAAAGAAAGGTTCTCCTAATCCAATAATCATATTTTTTACAGTAACTTCAACAAGTCCACCAACGGAATCACCATTTTTAGCAACTTCTTCAAGATATTCATCTATTTTTGAAATGTCAGTTAAAGATCCAACTTGAAGTAGTTTATTGCTAAACTCAAATGGAACAATCATTTTTGCTATGGCTCCAGCTGAAACGAGTGGAGCAGTCAGTCTGCCTGAGAATCTACCGCCTCCTCTAAAGTCTTGAAATCCGTGATACTTTTTATTGGCTACAAAATCAGCATGACCAGGTCTTGGTTGATTTTTTAGTTTGTCGTAATCGCCTGATTTAATATTTTGATTCTCAATGGTTAAATGGATAGGCGACCCTGTAGAAAGTCCATTAAAAACGCCTGCTGTAATCTTAAAAAGATCAGCTTCTTTTCTAGGAGTTGTTCCTATAGCGCCTGGTTTTCTTAAGTTCAAATCATTCGTTATTTTATTTTCGTCTATCTTGATGCCTGAAGGCATGCCATCAATCACGATGCCTATGGCTTCTTGATGTGATTCACCATATAAAGTTACCTTAAATAATGTGCCATAACTATTCATCAAATATCACTTCTTTCAGCTCTTTTATTAACTTCTTAGTTAGTTCAATCTTCATGTCAAACCAAATCTCTTCACTTTTCAAGGCTTGGATAATTAGCATTGTGACACCGCTTATTCCTTTTTGACTATCTTTCATGATTTGTGTGACTAAAGGATTATAAACAAGATCTAAGACTATTTTCCCTTGGACTTCTTCCTTAGTAAGTACAGATGAACTCACATCTGGATAAGTCCCCACAGGTGTAGCCTGAATATAGATATCAACAGCACTAGGCTTAATATCCTTATACTCTATCAGATGGCCAAAAAATGGATGCTTATTTCTTTCGCTTCTACTGACTACAGTCACTTTTGCACCTAAATCATTTAATGCAACATAAACTGCTTTAGCTGCTCCACCTGTTCCAAGTATATAAACCCGTTTATCTTTAACATCGATATGATGCATGTTTAAACATCCAACAAATCCGTCATAATCAGTGTTATCTCCGACGACTTTGTCTTCTCTAAAATATATTGTATTAACTGCACCTATTTTTTTTGCTTTAGATGTCAATAAATCGATATATGGAATCACAGATTCTTTATAGGGGATTGTTACATTAAATCCCTGAAATAAACCTTCTCTTAAATCGTTAATTAGATTTGGAATCTCATCAGCTTCGATATCTAATAAATCATATCGCATATCCATCCCTAATTTCTTTCCCATAAATAGGTGAAAATTAGGAGATTTACTATAACCGATGTTATGCCCTATCAGACCATAACGTTCACTCATTTTTGATAAACCTTTGATAAACTTATTAGGTCTTTATAAAAAGATTCATAATAAGGCCATAGACTATCATCATTAAGTTCTTTCTTTTTCTTGAATATAATTTCAAATTCTCGTTTAGCATCTAATATTGGTAAATCATTTGCTTTCTTATATGCGCTAATTTGTAATGATATGCCCATTCTTTTTTTAAAAAGAACCATCATTTCCTTATCGATTTTATCGATTTGTTCTCTTAACTCTTCAAGATTCATAAATGTCACCTCCTAGGTTTTGATAAACTTTAAAGAATTTTGGATAAGATTTTTTAACGACGTCTGCATTCAATATCGTTACAGGACCATCTGCTCTAATCGCAGCAATTGCGATTGCCATCGCAATTCTATGATCCCCATAAGAATCAAATGATTGATTTCCTTTAAGTGTTCGTCTGCCTTTAATTTTCATTGTATCTTTAATAATTTCAACTTCAACACCAAATTTTAATAGTGTTTGATACATTGCTTCTAATCTATCTGATTCCTTAAATCTTAATCTCGATGCGTTTATAAATGTTGTCTCATTTGTACTTAATGAAGCAAGCACCATAAGTATAGGTCCTAAATCAGGAATTTGACTTAAATCAATCGTCATACCGTGTGTTTCACTCGGTTTGACTTTATAAACTCTTTTTAGATTACTATATTCGATTTTTCCAACCATGGATTTGATAATATCGACTATCTTATGATCTCCTTGATAACTGATCGGATTTAAGTGTCTCAATTCAATTGGTTTTCCTATGAGACCAGCGACCATCCAAAATGCAGCTTGTGAATAATCAGCCTCAACTGTTGCAGTTTGATGATGATACTTTTGTCCGCCTTTGATATAAAAATATTGATCAACTTTCATGATATGAATATTAAATAACCTAAGAACATTTAAAGTCAAATTAACATATCCAATAGATTCAAGTTCTGTTGTAATTTCAATTACTGAATCCTCTTTAAGTAAAGGAAGAGCAAACAACAATCCTGATAAGAATTGTGAACTTACATCCCCTCTCATTTGATATAATCCAGCCTTAAGCGGACCTTTAACTGTCAAAGGTAAATTCTTATCTTCTGGCTTACTAAAATGAATTTTCTTTTTCTTAAAGATATCAAAGTATACATCTAATGAACGGTTCGGTAAACGTCCGCTTCCTTTAAATGTCACACTTTCTTTTTGAAGACATAAAATCGGAATCATAAATCTCAAGGTTGATCCTGATTCCCTGCAGTCTATTTCGTTTCTATTTAAAACTCTAGGATATCCAAAGATTTTTTTACCATCAAATTTGACGCCTAAGGCTTCAAGCGCTTCTTTTGTCGCGTCAATATCATCCGAATCCAAAACATTCTTAATCATGCTTGTGCCCTCAGCTAAGCCAGATGCTATTAAATATCTATGTGATAATGATTTAGATGAGACGACAGCAACCCTTCCAGTTAAAGGCTTTGGATTAATAGTAATATTCATTAAAAATCACAATCCTTTAAGTTGATGATCTTCGCTTCTCCAACTTTTGAGACAACAATAAAATGAAGACCCGTTGCAAGATTCTTCTTATCATTTTTAATTTCATCTTTGTAATCTTCTATTTTTAACAAAGGTTCTTTAACAAGACCTCTTGATAAAAGTAACGCTTTAACTTCATTATATAATTCTTGTTTGGTATCATGATGCTTCATGCCTACTTCAAGTGCTATCAGCATGCCGTAGCTAATAGCTTCACCATGCTTATACGTTTCATATGCATGTTTCATTTCTATTGCATGACCAAAGGTATGTCCAAAGTTTAAATACATGCGTTCTTTATGATCATAAGGATCAAGTAAAACAAACCCTCTTTTAACCTGGATTGCCATTGTGATTTCTTCTTCGGTAACAATATCTTTTTCGATTAAGTGGTGATAAAGTCTTCTATCACCGATTAATCCAGCCTTAATCATTTCGGCTAATCCATTCGCATATTCTCTTTTAGTTAATGTCTTTAAGAAAGCTGCATCAATTAAGACAAACAAAGGATTATAAAAGGACCCCACTAAATTCTTTCCTTCTTCTAGATCGATACCCACTTTGCCGCCAATACTACTGTCAACTTGAGCTAAAAGCGTTGTGGGTATTTGGATAAAAGGTACACCTCTATAAAGTGTTGATGCTGCGAAGCCTGCTAAATCACCAACAACGCCACCACCTAATGCAATCATCAAGTGATTTCTTTTAATACCTTTTTCTACGAGTTCTTTGATTACTTTGTGGTATGTTTTTAAAGATTTAGATTTTTCTCCTGGTTTGACAACAATAAAAAATATATTAAAATCAACTAAAATATCCTTAACTTTTTGTTGGTATAGATCATATACTGTTTCATCAGTAACAATATAGATATCATCATACGCATAAACGTCTTTGATATATTTTGGTAGATTCAATAGACCGTTTTCTTCTATATAGATGTCGTATCGAGGCATTTTAATGAATATCAAAAGATTTCCTCTTTTCCTTTGCTTCTCTTAGATAGACCATTAAAGTTTCTTTATCTTCACATAAGATAAGTTCTTTAATGTATTTTAATTCTTCCATGAAATCATTGATTTTACCAACCAATGCTTCCTTATTTTCTAAAAATAATTCACTCCACATCATTTCATTAATCTTAGCTATTCTCGTAAGATCTCTAAATGAATCACCGGTTGCTTCTTTAGTTTCTTTTAAGTGATCACTTTGCATGAGTGCAACCGCTAAAACATGCGTAAGTTGACTCGTGAATGCGACAAGTTCATCATGAGATTTAGCTGGTACCACTGTTATTTTACCAAAATTTAGGTTATTTGCGATAAGTCTTAAAGTTTCTTGGTCTTTTTTGTGACTTCTTGAACCGGGTACAATTAAAAAATTAGCCTTTCTAAACATATCATAATCCTTAGAATCATAACCTGAAGATTCCTTACCAGCCATGGGGTGATGAGAGGTATAACTAACGCCTTTTGGCAATAGCTTTTCAAGTTCTTCCATCATCCAAAGCTTTGTTCCGCTGACGTCTGTGACCATTTGGCCTGAAACAAATAATTTTTGATTGTTTTTGACAAATTCAATGTTATATTTTGGATATAAAGCTAAAATAACCAAATTGCAAGAAGAAAGTTTACTCAAACTATTATCTTTTTCAATGAAACCTTCTTTAATGCCTTCATTAATTGGTCTTTCACTTCTGTTATATGCATAAATTTGATGGCCTTTTCTATAGAGTCCTTCGGCATAGGATGCTCCAATGATTCCAAGACCTACAATAAAAATTTTCATTTAATCTTTTTACCTAAAACATCTGATACTTTTTTGAGTTCTTCCATTAAATGCGTAAACTTATCAAGCTTAAGTGATTGTGCTCCATCACTCAAAGCATGTTCAGGATCATGATGAACCTCAACAATTAATCCCGATGCTCCAACAGCAAGACTCGCAAGTGATAGCTTTTCAATCATGTTCCATCTACCCGCTGCATGAGATGGATCAATAATCACTGGTAGATGAGATAATTCTTGAACTGCTAAAACTGAACTAATATCTAATGTGTTTCTTGTATATTTTTCATATGTACGGATGCCGCGTTCGCACAATATAACATTTTCATTGCCTCCAGCCATAATATATTCAGCTGCCATCAACCATTCTTCAATCGTTGCTGATAATCCTCTTTTTAATAAGATAGGTGTTTTACATTTGCCTAAAGCTTTAAGCAAATGAAAATTTTGCATATTTCTAGCGCCAACTTGAATTAAGTCAACATATTCCTCAAATATGGGAATTAAATCAGGGCTTGGAATTTCAGTGACAATCGCTAATCCGGTTTCATCACCAATTTTCTTCAACAATTTCAAGCCTTCGACTTCTAAGCCTTGAAAAGCATACGGTGACGTTCTTGGTTTATATGCGCCTCCTCTTAAAAGATGAGCTCCTGATTTTTTAACACTTTTAGCGATGATTCTAAGCTGTTCTTCAGATTCAACAGAACAAGGCCCAGCCATGATAACGAATTGATCTCCACCAACCTCTATACCGTCTTTAAGTCTAACAATCGTATCCTTCTTTTTAAAGCTTCTGCTCGCTTTTTTAAATGGTGTAGAAACTCTTGTAACTTCTTTGACACCATCAAATGCGTATAAATCACTTGGGTCAATACTTAATGTATCGCCAATAATACCAAAAACTCTAATATCATCCGTGGACGCATCCTTAATCTCTAGTTTCTTTTCCTCTAAATATTTAACAATCTTTTCATACTCCTTTTTAGTGGAGTTCTTTTTCATTTGTATAATCATTTTCGTATACGCTCCTATATTTAAATAAAAAATCCCTGAGAGGAACCCCAAGGATGATAATAATCATTTTTTGGCTGTTCCTTTATTCGCTCAAAAAGGAATGCCTAGCAATCCTTTTTACTTATAATATGCGTAATAATAGACAGCTTTTTTTATTTTTAACATAGAAATCACCTTTCTTTGTTTGTTTTATGGTATCACATTCCATATAAAAAGACAATATAGAGCATAAAAAATACTTTTTTTATCTTTTTTTATTTTAGGTATTGTGTTTTGCACAGTAAGGTGGTATCATAGAAGTGTGCAAGACACAGTAAGGGAGGTATTCCATGAATACTCAATTTAAAAAAGGAATTCTTGAAATGTGCATTCTCGCAATTATCAACAAACGTGATATGTATGGTTTTGAAGTGATTGAAAAGCTCGCAAGTGATATTGATGTGAATGAAAACACTGTTTATCCTATTTTAAGAAGACTCACAGGACAAGGATTATTCGAAACCTATATTGAACAAACCAAGATAGGCGCTCCAAGAAAGTATTATAAGATTACCGAGTTAGGCAGTGCAACATTATATGAATATGAAACTGAATGGACTACATTTTTAAAGGGTGTCTTTAAATTACTGGGCGGAAATGAAAATGAAAGCTGATTACATTAAAAGTTTAAAGAAAGAATTATCAGTCTTTGGTACCATCAAAATATTTAAGAAAGGAAAATGGGTGATTATAAATGAGAATATACAATAATAATACATATCTTAGATTCAAAACAATTAATTCAACAAATCAAGTACAAAATAGACAAGCAGGATGTTCAAGTTCACTGCAACCAGAAAGCTTTGCAATTAGTTATATAGAAAATCATTGTTGCATTGGATAAAAAAATTAAAATAATAAAAAGGAAAAAGGTAATTACAAATGAAAGCTGATTATATTAGAAGATTAAAGGCTCAATTACAAGAATTTGATGCAAGTTATGCAGATGTAGATGACATTATTAATGATTATGGCCAACTTTATGATGATGCGATTGCTACTGGCAAAAGCGATGAGGAGGTTTACACTTTTTTAGGTAAACCAGAAAAAGTTGCATACGATCTGATTGATACACTTAAAATTAAGCATCATAAAGATAATAGAAATAAAATAGTTGCTTTAATGCCATTTATTTCCGTTATTATCTATATGATTTTAGGGTTTGGCTATGGTTGGTGGAGTACAGGATGGTTAGTTTTCCTTTTAATTCCTGTTTCTGGAATAGTATTCAATACAAGTTTTAAAAATGGATTTATTGCCTTAACTCCATTTATTACTGTTATTGTATATTTGGTTTTAGGATTTGTTTATGATTTATGGAACCCAGGGTGGCTAGTTTTCTTCTTGATTCCAATGTCGTCCATTATCTTAAACACTAGATTTAAAGACATGTTTATAGCACTATCACCATTTGTTGCTGTCATTGTATTTATGCTAATAGGAACCTATTATGAGATGTGGAATCCAGGTTGGCTTGTATTCTTGATTATTCCAATGATTGGTCTACTTCATAGTAATAACATCTGGAAAATCATTGTTTCCGAATCTGCAATTATCATTGCTATAGCATTCTACCTTTATATGGGTTACGTGCAAGGTTCATGGACAATCGGTGCTTTTGGATTTATATTACCTATAGCAGTCAGTCTATTATTTGGGGATATTACTATATCAGGCGTTTGGAGCTTACCAAGAGGTCCGCATCGCAAGAAAACCGTATTTCTGCTAGCAACAATTTTCTTCTCAATTGCTTTATTCTTAGCATTAGGATTAGCACTTGAAGGTTGGGCATATGCATGGCAAGTATTCTTACTTATCCCTGTTGTTTCAATATTAGCATTCGATAAATTTAGATTTACTTCTATTTCACCATTTGTTGCAGTTGTTTTATTCTTCTCAATTGGATATTTCTTCCATGCTTTCAATTTATCTTGGTTAGCATTCCTAATCATTCCAATGGCTGGTATTTTAGAAAACGCTTAAATATAAAATTATAAATAAGATTAGGGACTCAAAATGAGTCCCTTTTTTGTTTATTTTTCCCTATTATATAAAATGCTACTTTTAAATCATTTCAGTTCAAGCGCCAGAATCAACTCATAAAAAGCATCTTCTATTTCGTCATTTTTTAATCCAGAGTACCCTAAAACAAGAGTGGGTTTATGGTTTTTTGTAGCTCTGCTATGGTCATACGTATTCAATCCAGATACATATATTTGCTGATTAAATGCTTTTAAAACCAATGCTTCCTCATCTTGATTTGAATCAATTTCCATAAGAAAATGTAAACCAGTATCATACCCTTTAAGTTTAATTAAAGGATACTTTTCAGTAAGCTTTAAGATAAGTTCTAGTTTCCCTCTATAATGATTTCTCATTCTATTGATATGTCTTTCAAAGAATCCACCTTGCATAAATTTATACATGACAAATTGCTCAAAATTAGGTACCGTGCATCCATGATATGACATCATTTTATGATATCTAGGTAATAACTTTAAGGGTATAACCATATAGTTCATACGAAATGACGGTGCGAGTGTTTTCGTAAAAGTATTCATATAAATGACGTGATCATTTTCATAGAATCCTTGCAGAGCGGGAATTGGTTTACCTTGATATCTAAATTCACTATCATAATCATCTTCAATGATATATCGCCCAGCTAGGCGGTTTGACCAATTGAGTAGTTCAACCCTTCTTTGGATGGGCATCACAATGCCCATTGGAAATTGATGTGAAGGTGTGATGTGAACAATCTGTGCATTCGATTGATCTAGTTCATCGATGGTGATACCAGATTCATCGAGTCCAATGAGTGAAAGTTTGACATTATTACCTTGATATAAATGATAATTTTTTGTATAACAAGGATTCTCAATAGCATAATGTTTATCTCTACCTAAAAGTTCTATTAATAAGCCAATCAGTGATGAACTTCCTGACCCAATTACTATTTGCGATTCATCTACTTTCATGCCTCTATATAGTTCTAAATACTTTGCTATTTCTTTTCTGAGCATTAGAACGCCTTGAGGATGAGTGACGTTTAGCATCTCATGTCTGTTTTCAGATAAGACTTCTCTTGAAAGCTTTGCCCAAGTCGTATTTGGAAATAACGATGTATCAACAACATTTGTTTTAAAGGCATATTTAAAAACCTGTTCTATAGGTTGATCTTCTATAACGAAAGTTGTTTTTCTTGAAGATAACGGTTTAACGAGTTCTACCTTTTGATCGATATAATATCCTTTTTTCTCAATAGCATAAACATATCCTTCAGCAATCAACTGTTGATATGCAGCTTCTACTGTCAAAGGACTTATCTTAAGATTCTCCGCTAATTTTCTTTTTGAAGGCAATTTCTCACCCTCTTTATACTTATCTTCAATAATCATTTTTTTGATGTGTTTATATAAGGAAACATAAAGTGTTTCTTTCTTTTTATCTTTATTAAATGTCTCAAACATTAGATCACCCATCTGGTATGCTTATATTTTATCAATCTGACTATTACAACATACCAGTTATCATTATATAATAGTTATGAAGATATATCAAATGGAGGTAATACAATGCAAAATGAAAGATATCAATTAAACAAAGAACTTGCTCAAATGCTAAAGGGTGGCGTCATCATGGATGTCTCAAACCCAGAGCAAGCAAAAATCGCTGAAAAGGCGGGAGCAGTTGCTGTCATGGCACTTGAAAGAATTCCTGCAGATATCAGAGCTGCTGGTGGTGTTTCACGAATGAGTGATCCAAAAATGATTAAACAAATTCAAGATGCTGTTTCAATTCCAGTCATGGCAAAGGTAAGACTAGGTCACTTTGTTGAAGCCCAAATTTTAGAAGCAATCGAAATAGATTATATCGATGAGAGTGAAGTATTATCACCTGCTGATGATGTTCATCATATCGATAAAACTAAATTTAATGTGCCTTTTGTTTGTGGTGCCAAAAACTTAGGCGAAGCTTTAAGACGGATTAGTGAAGGTGCTTGTATGATTCGTACAAAAGGTGAACCTGGTACCGGTGATGTCATTCAAGCGGTTAGACATATGAGAGCTATTCAAAAAGAAATGCGCACAATTCAAGCAATGGACCCAGATGAAGTCTTTATCTTACAAAAAGATATGGGTGTTTCATTAGACCTACTTTTCTATGTTCATAAAAACGGGAAACTTCCAGTCGTTAACTTTGC
>CAZKLF010000011.1:38258-41111 GCA_964553665.1 uncultured Mariniplasma sp.
AGCACAGCTATGGGCTTACTCTTACGTGATTTAGATATGTTTGAAGATATTAAAAAAATGATTTTAGATGGTTTGCCAGTATTAGGAACTTGTGCTGGTATGATTCTTCTCGCAAATCATTTAACAGGGACAAATCAAACGCATTTTAAAACTATGGATATTGAAGTACTTCGTAATGCATATGGTAGACAATTAGGGAGTTTTATAACAACCGCTTCATTTAACAATACACAAATACCAATGACATTCATCAGAGCACCTTATGTATCTCATATTGGTCCTGATGTTAAAGTATTATCCGTTGTCAAGGAAAAAATTGTTGCTGTGCAGCAGGGTAATCAACTTGTTACTGCATTTCATCCAGAACTCACTGATAGTACATATGTTCACGAGTATTTTCTAAACATTATTAAAACTAGATAAACAAAAAGCCTGGTTTCCAAACGAAACCAAGCTTTTTTATTCGCAATATTGCTATTTTAATTTCTTTTCTAACAATTTCTTGATATCTACTAGAAGATCTTCAACTTTAGGTTTCTTAGCATTAATAGCGTCTTGTTCTTTCTTCTTTTCATCAGCAATCAGCTTAGCAGCTGCTGCTTCTTCAAGTTCTTTCGCTTTAGCAACCTCGCTAGCTTTATTAAACATCTTGACAATTAAGAATACGACAAATGCAATAATTATGAAATCAATAATGTTTTGAATGAAAACACCATACATAATTGCATTTTCAGCAATGCCATCAGCTTCGTCTGCTGCTGTAATGACATACTTATAATTCTCAAAACCATTACCACCAGTAATCAAACTAATGACTGGCATTAAAACATCTTTAACCAAACTAGCAATGATTTTCCCGAATGCGGCACCAATAATCACAGCTACTGCCAAATTCAGAACATTACCCTTAAGCATGAAAGATTTAAAATCTCCTAAAAACTTTTTCATATTTTCACCTCTTTAATATAAATATTATAACACTACCCTATTTATTAGACAAAATAAAAGACTACATAGTGTCAATTAGCAGTCTTTTATTCAGTTTTTTATTGTGAGTTACTAAACAATGAAATAAATTCAATATTAATATACTTTATATTTTTTTTCTTCTTTTTTTGCTAAAAGAAATAATACACCAATGATATACAGAGAAAATGCTACAATAAAGAAAGTTATAATTCTGTCAGGAAAATCTTCAAAGAGATGAAAGAAAAAGATGAAGAATGTGACAATAATTAACAAGTCATGACTTGTATTTTATGAAGATCTAAGGTTGTTTACAACATAAGTATACTATAATTTTTAAAACTGTAAAAAAAGGGTGGTCTCTAATAATTTAGAACCATCCTTTTGATATATTTATTTGTTTATAACTTGATATATCCCACACCAATACCCTTAGGTCCAGTATGTGCGCCGACAACTGGTGTTAAATAGGCAACAATAACTTCACGCTTTGGATGCACTTTCTGAATTTCTTCTTTAAACCATTGAGCAGTTTCTTCATTATGTGCATGAGAAATGAAAGTAAGCACATGCATATCTTTTGTATCTTCGAGATATTTCTCTAAAACTCGCAATTGCGCCTTGTGTGTTGTTCTAATCTTTTCTAAAGATGTTACTTTGCCATCATCACCTAAAACCAATAAAGGTTTAAGTTGTAGCATTGTTCCTAAAGTACCTTGAAGTTTTGATAAGCGGCCATTTTTAACTAAATAAAGCAAGGTATCAACTGCAAAATAGATGCGATCATTATCTCTAATCTTTTCAAGATAAGGAATAATCTCTTTAACTGATTTACCTTCAGCAGCTAATCTATGTGCTTCTAAAACCATATAAGCTTCGCCATATGCTAAAGTTAATGAATCAAATGCTGTAACCTTAATTTTTACTTCGCTCGCTGTTCTTTTAACAGCCTCAAATAAACCACTTAATTGTGATGAGATAGTAATGACTAATGCTTCATCATAACCTTCTTTTTCTAATTGTTCAAAATACTCAATCATTTTACCTATAGTGACGAATGAAGTCTTTGGAATATCGTCAGGGTTTTTCGCGATTCTTTCATAAAATGTTTTTGCATCCATATCCACAAAATCATCATATGATTCATCTGTTCCAAAATGGATAGCAGATCTCAAAATAATAATATCCTTCGGGTAATCTAAATAGTCTAAGCCTGCATTACTACATGCTAAAATTGCTACTTTACTCATTATTATCTCCCTTTGTTAAAAATATATTATTCACTCTATAATTCATTAGTATCTTATCATGTTTTAATCATTTTTGCTATTTTATATTAAGAGTTAATGAAACCAAATCATTTAGAGGTTCTCTATGAGAGACGATAAAACAGGTTTTATCATTTTCTCTACAAATTAAACATTATCTTTATTCTTGATATTTCACATGCTATACTAAATGTAAGTAAATAAATAGTAATCTCAAATACATGGAGGTCAAAAAATGAAAATTAAACAAGGTTTCATATTGAAGCAAGTTGCAAATCAATATGTTGTTGTTCCCGTAGATAAAGCGGCAATCAATTTTAACGGTATGATTACACTCAATCATTCTTCTAAAATACTTTATGATGCTTTAGCAAAAGATGTTACTGAGCAAGACTTAGTCAATATATTGTTAGAAGAATATGATTTATCTGAAGAATATGCTGTAAGAGATGTTAAATCCTTCATTAAACTACTAGAAGAAAGAAACGTCATCGAGTGAACAAAGAAATGATTAATATCTTAACAAAAAAAGGCCAACGGCCTTTTTCTTATATAATCTTATATAAATCTTCTATTTTATCGATTGTTTTAAACGTTTTTAATCTACTTGGGTGTTGGT
>CAZKLF010000012.1:0-37536 GCA_964553665.1 uncultured Mariniplasma sp.
ATATAGTAGGATCCACAACTGATGTTAAACCTGATGAAACAAGTGCATTAATAGATGCCTTAGATGTCATGGGACTAGCAACATTAGGCGATCCAATTGACGTAAATACGTTAACAACAACACAATTAAGAAATATTCACTATTTAGGTATTGGAACTGATCCAGTAACTGATATATATGATTCCTTAATCCTTAATCGTTTGATTTCTGAAGCAGTGATTGTAGCTGTAGATGTACCAGATGATGCATATATAATTGGATCTATTTTGGATATTCAAGCAGATGAAACAAGTGCACTAATAGATTCTTTAGATGTCATGGGACTAGCAACATTAGGCGATCCAATAGATGTTAATGGTTTATCGGTTGCACAATTAGAATCTATCCATTATTTAGGTTTAGGTACAGATCCTGTACTAGATGTTTATGAATCACTTATTATACATCGCATGGTTTCAACTTCAGTTATAGGTGCAGTTGATGTTCCAGATGATGCTTATATGACAATTGCTCATGATGACGTATTCCCAGATGAAATAAGCGCAACCATTGAAGCAATGAATGTGATGGGTATTACAAGCTTAGGTTTATCACTATCATTTAGTAATCCAACAGTGACACAATTAAGCGATCTACATGATCTTGGATTAAATGTTCCAGTAGGTAATGTGTATGATTCACTTATTGTTCACAGATTGATTTCAACAACGATGATTTCATCCATAGATGTACCAGATGATGCATATATAATTGGATCTATTTTGGATATTCAAGCAGATGAAATAAGCGCAACCATTGAAGCAATGAATGTGATGGGTATTGCAAATTTAGGTGCATCCCTATCATTTAGTAATCCAACAGTGACACAATTAAGCGATCTACATGATCTTGGATTAAATGTTCCAGTAGGTAATGTGTATGATTCACTTATTGTTCACAGATTGATTTCAAGTTCTATAGCATCTGCGTTAACTGTTCCAGATGAAGCTTACATGACTGTTGCTCTTGAAGATATTAAGGCAGCAGAAATTAGTCATATTATAGTTTCCATGGGTATTTTGGGTATAACAAATGTAGCTGATGTAGATTCTGGAATTACAATTGCAGTTCTGAAAACATTGAGTAATGCAGATATTGATACTCTAGTAGAACCGCCAGCCGGACCAAATGTTATAGTTTATTATATGATTGATGATGTTATTCAAACGGGAATGTCACCTACTCAAGTAGCACATGCACTTAGTCAAAGTTGGTATGATCTAAATGGTAGAATTAAGAGACAAAATATCGTTGATATTGTTGCGTATATTTAAATCTTAAATGTTAAAGGCCTTTTAAAATAGGTTGTGGTATAGAATAATAGGCATATCGGAGCTATCCGATGTGCCTTTTTTACTACCTATAAATTGCTATCTTTTATATTTTAATAATGTAATCATTAATTTTGTGTATCGTTTGAATTTTTGTTTCGTTATAAATTTTTGTGTTGTTTTTCCATAAAAGAAAAAATCCCCTTTCTTTAAACATCTACAATTGTTTATTTGTAGTGTCTACTTTAAGGGGATCATATCATAATTCAAAATCGGTTTTATTAATATTTCGTTTTGATATTAGAGTTGATCAATAAGGTTTAAATAGAAATTTATACCATTGATGACATTCTCAATTGAAATATCTTCATCAAATCCATGAATCTTAGCTAAATCTTTTTTTGACACATCCATAGGTGAGAACTTATAAACATGCTCACATACTTCGTGGTAATGTCTGGAATCAGAAGTTGCTACCATGAGATATGGAGAAGGAATAACATCTGTCCATGTTTGCGCTATAGCTTTTGTAACCATCTTGAATGCATCATCAGTTAAACTTACGGGTGTTGATTCAGATATTAAAGTAGCTTCAACTGAAATATTATTATTATGAATAATCTTAGTGATCATTTTAATGATTGTATCTGATGATTCACCAGATCTTAAACGATAATTAACACCTATTGTTGCATTTGATGGTAGCACATTAATAGCATCACTACCTGTTGCAAGCGTGAACGCTTGAGTCGTTTTAAACATAGAAAGGAATTCGCCACCAGATAGTTTTGCTATAAGCTTAACAATAGGTGAGAATAACCAAATATTTGCAAATATTATCTTAATACTAAAGGATGCAGAATAAGGTGCGATTGTATCGAATAGTGCTTTAACTGGGTTTGTCATTTTTAGTTTAAATGATCGATGATTATTAAGCTTTAAAACTGCTTTTGAAAGAATAGTAATTGGCGTATCTTTTGGAGGAGTTGCAGCATGACCACCTTGAGATACAGCGGTTAATTTCACATTCATAAACCCCTTTTCTGCGATACCAATAACTGCAATCTTTTTCTTGACTCCAGGGAACATATTACTAACGATTGCTCCCCCCTCATCAAGAACCATATGAGGTTTAATACCCTTGTCCTTCAAGTGTTTGACAATTGCGGAAGCAGATGGCCCATAAATTTCTTCATCGCCTGAGAAAGCCAAATAAAGGTCATTTTTAAATACCTTTTCTTTGCCCAAAGCAAATTCTACAGATTCCATAACAGCATTTAAACTACTCTTCGTATCTAGAGCTCCACGTCCATAAATGGTTTTTTCTGTGACCTTTCCACTAAATGGATCGTGCTCCCATTTTCCTAGAGCGGGAACAACATCATAATGAGCCATAAAGACTGTAGGAAATTCATTAGATTCACCCTTAATATGAAAGAGTACACCAGCATGATGCTCACTGTATTCTGCCTTTTCATTAATCAAAGGGTAATTAGACTTTAAGAAATCTCTAAAGGCTTTAAATTCTTCCTTGTCAACTAGTGAATCATCAATATTTGAAACAGTTTTGAATTTTAACATTTTAGATAAAGATTTAACAACTCTTTTTTCATCAATTCCATGTCTTTTACGCATTTCAGGCATGTCTTTAGGTTTAAAATTGATTGTTCTAATGATAACAACTGCAATGATGCCTAAAGGAATAATGAGCAATGAATACCATTCCATTATTTAATCATCCCCTTCTTATAAAGAATTCTTGCTACGCCTAATGATATTGCTACACCTACAGGTACCATAATGCCAACTAAACCGCCACTACCGGGTACAAGTAAGAAGAACAAAACCATAAAGATGACTGGAACAATAGCAACTTGCCATCTTTTCATAATATACACAATACCTAAAGCACCGAATAGTGCTGGAATAATATTATCAAACGCAGGTTTTAAAGTTGTTGACTCTAAAAATGGAGTTAGTGGGAGAAGCAGTAAAGCACCTATGATAATGATAAGTGTTGTGATAATACTTGATGATGCCACGGCAAGTGTTGAAATGACATCGCCTTCCTCAGTACCTTTTGTAACATTTAATGCATCTTGTGCATTCAATGCGGCAGGAACTTTCATATTTGTTAAATTTCCTGTAACAAAAGCTAAATAACTACTTCCTGTACCAAGCATTGGAGTGAAAGTGAACACTTCAATAGTTGTTACTGGCCAGAAGATGACTGCTGTTGCAAAAAAACCAGGAAAGAAGTTTGCGAAAGTTGGCCAAATACCAGTAATCATACTTATGACAAATGGTACACTGATGAAAAGTGATAAAGCACCTAACATCCAGATTCTACCTTCTTTGTGAAGTTGATCTTGATAAGTATTTTCCATTTTAGCGAACCCCCAGACTTGCAAATAAAATTGCTAATGCCATAGCACTAATCATTGAAAGAGGAAGTGCATAGTTCTTTAACCAATCCCATTTTAATTTTTTCATTAAAATACCGAAAACTATAATTAGTGCAGCAGATGATCCTAAAACTAATATAGCGAGAACTGAGATGTATGGATCTTCTCCTTCAATAACCTTAGGAGCAAGTACGTAACCAACAAAAGCTGAAATCATCCCCAAGAATAAAGCGTCCATCATCACAGCATTCCATGTGGAATCTTTCTTCTTGATGTTTTCCATGCCGATACGCATTCTTTTGAAGAATAAAGGAATGATTAATAAAGGTGGTATGCAGCCAAATGTCATAACCCACAAAGCAGTAATCACCATTTCAGATGTTAATACATCTCCTATTTCCATATTGAAAACACCATTAATAACATTGATTGCTGCTGGTAGTTCATAGGTTACAGCACCAAGAGTTCCTAATCTCATACCTGCTATCATTGGCCCAAAGACTTTGCTTAAAGCAACAAGCCCAATTAATATAGCAAATGATGGAGCAAGACTTAGCACCATTGAAGAAGTAATCGTTTTATTAATCTGTTGTTTAGTGAATCCTAAAGACTTCGCTCTTTTTTTTGCCTTAAGTAAAAAAACGGTAGATTGTAAGAGAACATAAGCAAAAACAATACCTATGATCAAATATAGCCACCAAGAATTTAAAAAAACCATGAGTTGCACCTCTTCTTCGTTATTTTATTATATTATATAATGAAATACCTTATTTAACTAATACTATTTTGTTATAACCCTCTCATTTCTTAGATTTAATATAAAAAAAAGCACAACATTAAATGTTCGTGCTCTTTATGACTTTATATTATTTCTTTGGTACTCTGATTTTTTTAAGGTTAGCAAACTTTGGAAGTCCATCTTCAAGTTTAGCTTTGCTTTCGCCTTGAATCAATGGCATTGCATAATCTAAATATTCTTGAGTCATGCCTTTACCGTCAGGTAAAATCCATTCTAATGGAACCGTTTGTTCAGTGTTTGCTGCAAGTTTTAATGGAAGAAGAACATATTTAATCTTATATGGATTACTTGATACTCTCTTAAATCCAATCATCTTATCGGTTGTTCCACGAACAGCAGCTTTAACTGCTTTTTTACCAGAAATAAATGCTTCTTCAACGTCAACTTTTGAAGCTAAATGAGCAGCTGATCTTTGTAAAAGACTAAATTCGATTGCTCTAACTTTAACTTTTGTACGCTTTCCAACTTCTTCAGCTAAAACTTGTGCAGTTCCGCCTAATTGTGCGTGTCCAAAAGCATCTGTCTTTAAATCAGCAAATAATTCAGGTACATATTTACCATCTTTAGTTTTAATGCCTTCACTCACTGCAACGATACATTTGCCTTTTTCAGCAATGACACGTTGAACGTGAACGAAAAAATCATCAAAATCAAAAGGAATCTCTGGAAGATAGATTAAATCTGGTCCTTGTCCTTTTGCTTGTGCTAAAGCAGCAGCAGCAGTTAACCAACCAGCATTTCTACCCATAATTTCTACGATCGTTACCTGAGGTGCATCATAGACTGTAGCATCGTGATATAGTTCCATCAATGTCGTTGCAACATATTTTGCTGCACTTGCATATCCCGGAGAATGATCCGTTGCATTTAAATCATTATCAATTGTCTTTGGGACACCGATAACATTACAATCATAACCGGATTTCTTAAAGAATTTACTAATTTTATTACATGTATCCATTGAGTCATTTCCGCCATTATAGAAGAAATAACGAATATTGTATTTCTTAAATACTTCAAGTAGTCTTTGGTATTCACTATCGTCAACTTTAATATTCTTAAGTTTATAACGCACGCTACCAATTGCTGATGATGGTGTATTTTTAAGTAACATCAATTCTTCAGGATCTTCTTGCTTTATGTCATAAAACTCTTCGTGAAGTATGCCTTTGATACCATGGACTGCTCCGTAAACTTCTGTAATGCTTTCTTGCTTAAGGGCTTCTAAGAAGACACCAGCTGCACTTGAATTAATAACACTGGTTGGTCCACCAGATTGTCCTAATAGTGCTGCTCCTACTAAATTTTTCATTTAATCACCGTTCTCTTTATTTTATTTTACCATTTGTTATTTTACCACAAATTGAAAAAAATTCATGTTATGACGATGATAAAATCGTTTTCATAAGCAATAATTTGTTGTGTCTTCGAGTGTATTTCATACATGGTATGTGATATAATATTAAAGGTAGTACGCAATTATATGTTAGGAGAGTAAATAGATATGAAAATTGGTGTTTTGACATCTGGAGGAGATGCACCTGGAATGAATGCTGCGATTCGTGCAGTTGTTCGTGCGGGTACATTATATAAACATGATATATATGGTATCAAAGATGGCTATGCAGGATTGATTAGAGATGATATGATTCATCTAACTTCGCATAGTGTGTCTGGCATGTTGTCACTTGGAGGGACTTTCTTAGGTACAGCAAGATCCTCAGAATTCCATGAAGAAAGCGTTCGTGTTCAAGCGGCTGAAATTTTAAAAAATAGAGGGATTGAAGCACTTATCGTTATTGGCGGTGAAGGCACTTATAGAGGCGCATTGGAATTTTCTAGACTTGGCGTAAAAATTATCGGCTTACCAGGAACTATTGATAATGATATAGCGGGGACTGATTTTACGATTGGATTTTCAACAGCAGTTGAAACAATCGTTGATGCAATTGATAAATTGAGAGATACATCAACATCACATCAACGTTGCTCAATCGTTGAAACAATGGGTAGACATTGTGGAGATTTAGCATTATTTGCTGGTATTTGTGGTGGAGCTGAATTTATTATTACTCCAGAAAATTCGATGGATAAAGAACTTATGTTCAGAAGACTAAAGGAACATAAAGAAAAAGGTAGAAGACACGCGATTGTTGTCATTACCGAAAAAATCGTTGATGTTCATGCACTTGCTAAAGAAATTACAGAAAAGGCAGGATTTGCATCAAGAGCTACAGTCTTAGGATATATTCAAAGAGGTGGTTCACCGTGTCCCGAAGATCGCATATTGGGATCTAGAATGGGAACTTATGCAGTTGAACTATTAAATGATGGCATCTTTGGTGTTTGTGTTGGTGTTAGAGATTCAAGAATGGTACATTTGCCATTCGCTAATGTAGTGGGTCAAAATAGACCTAAAAACGATTTATACAAGTTGGTTAAAAAGATTTCTTAATTGAAATTATGAAAATAAAACAGGAGTTAAAAGAAAGGAAAATAAAAATGGCTAAATATGTTTATCTATTTAAAGAAGGTAATGCAACAATGAAGAACCTTCTTGGTGGTAAAGGTGCAAACCTAGCTGAAATGACATCACTAGGCATGCCAGTACCACAAGGCTTCACAGTAACAACTGAAGCTTGTAACGATTATTATGCGAAGAAAAAGGTTGTATCTCAAGCAATAGTTGATCAAATTAACGAAGCTTTAGCAGCAACTGAAAAAATTGCAGGAAAGAAATTTGGAGATCCAAAAGATCCATTCTTAGTATCTGTACGTTCCGGTGCTAGAGCATCAATGCCAGGTATGATGGATACCATTTTGAACTTAGGTTTAAATGATGTATCTGTTAAAGGTTTAGCATTATTAACGGGAAATCCACGTTTTGCTTATGATTCTTATCGAAGATTCATTCAAATGTTTGCTGATGTTGTGATGGACATTGAAAAAGCAAATTTTGAACATCTTCTTGAAGAAATGAAAAAAGCAAAAAAGGTTGAATTAGATACTGAATTAGATGCTGATGATCTAGTTGAATTAGTTGGACGCTTTTTAGTTAAATATGAAGAACTTAAAGGTGAACCATTCCCTCAAGATCCAAAAGTACAGTTGATTGAATCTGTAACTGCAGTATTTAGATCATGGGACAACCCACGCGCGAATACATATCGCAGAATGAACCACATTCCTTACGAATGGGGAACAGCTGTAAGTGTTCAAAGCATGGTCTTTGGTAACATGGGTGAAGATTCAGGTACAGGTGTTGCCTTTACTCGTAATCCATCAGATGGAACTAAAGAACTTTATGGAGAATATTTATTTAATGCACAAGGTGAAGATGTAGTTGCTGGTATTCGTACTCCAAAACCTATTTCTGAACTTGAATCAGATAATCCTAGACTATATAATGAATTTAATGAAATAGCTAGAAAATTAGAAGCTCATTATCGTGATATGCAAGATATGGAATTTACCATTGAACGTGGTAAGTTATATATGCTTCAAACACGTAATGGTAAACGTACTGCTCAAGCAGCATTAAAAATTGCTATTGATTTAGTTGAAGAAGGCGTTTTAACTGAAAAAGAAGCAGTTCTTAAAGTTGAACCTGCTCAATTAGATTCATTATTACATCCACAGTTTAATCCAACAGCTTTAAAAGAAGCTAAAGTGATTGCTACTGGTTTAAATGCATCTCCTGGCGCAGCTACTGGACGTGTTGTATTTAGTGCCGATAGAGCTAGAGAAATGAAAGCTGAAGATGGTCTTCCTGTTGTATTGGTTCGTCAAGAAACTTCACCAGAAGATATTGAAGGTATGATCGTTTCATCAGGTATTTTAACTTCACGTGGTGGTATGACATCACATGCAGCTGTTGTTGCTCGTGGTATGGGTAGATGTTGTGTAGCTGGTGTTGGTGCTGTTCACGTTGATGAAAAGAAGAAAATCTTTGAAGTTAATGGAGAAATCTATAAAGAAGGCGACTGGATTTCATTAGATGGTTCTACCGGCAAGGTTTATGGTCAAAAAGTTGAAACTCAAGATGCTACTGTATCTGGAAATTTCGGGAAACTTATGGCTTGGGCTGATAAATTTAGAGCATTAGATGTTCGTGCAAATGCTGATAATCCAAGAGATGCTAAAGTTGCTTATAACTATGGTGCTCAAGGTATTGGTTTATGCCGCACAGAACATATGTTCTTCGAAGCTGATAGAATATCCGCAGTTAGAGAAATGATCGTAGCTAAGAACGTTGAAGAAAGAACAAAGGCTTTAGCTAAGCTACTTCCTATGCAAAGAGAAGACTTCATCGGATTATATAAAGAAATGAAAGGTTACGCTGTAACCATTCGTTACTTAGATCCACCACTACATGAATTTGTTCCTACAGATAAAGATGATATCGTTGCACTTGCTAAAGACATGGGTTTAACTTATGAAACTTTACAAAAGACAATTGATGAACTTCATGAAACAAATCCTATGTTAGGACACCGCGGTGTTCGCTTAAGTGTTACATATCCTGAAATTGCTAAAATGCAAACTCAAGCTGTTATTGAAGCTGCAATCGCTGTTAACAAAGAAGGCATGAATGTTGTTCCTGAAATCATGATCCCACTTGTTGGAGAACTTAAGGAATTACAATATGTTAAGGCTATCGTTGTTGAAACTGCTGATGCAATCATTAAGGCTGCTGGTGTTGATCTTAAGTACTATGTTGGTACAATGATTGAAATTCCAAGAGCTGCTTTAATGGCTGACGAAATTGCTAAAGAAGCTGAATTCTTCAGCTTTGGTACAAATGACTTAACACAAATGACATTTGGTTTCTCAAGAGATGATGCTGGTAAATTCTTAGCTGATTATTACGAGAAAAAGATTTTCGCTAGTGATCCATTTGCTCATATTGATCAACTTGGTGTTGGTAAATTAATGAAGATGGCTGTAGAGCTTGGAAGACAAACAAGACCAGATATCAAGCTTGGAATATGCGGAGAACATGGTGGAGATCCAATCTCTGTTGAGTTCTGTCATAATATTGGCTTATCATATGTTTCTTGTTCACCATTTAGAGTTCCAATCGCTAGACTTGCTGCTGCACACGCAAACATCAAGAATCCTAGAAAATAAAATAATTATGAATCAAGGCATATGAAATTATATGCCTTTTTTTATTTTGAAATAATGATTTTTACAGTATAATAAATAAGATAGTCATGCATAATTGATTAAGATAAAGGAGTTCAATATGTCTAAATTTGGTTTATGTTTTACGGGTGGCGGTGCTAAAGGCGCATATCAAATAGGTGCAGCACAGGCTCTTAGCGAACTTGGTATATTAGATAAAGTTCAAGCTTTTTCTGGCACTTCTATAGGCGCAGCAAATATTGTTGTCTTAGCTTCATCATCAGTTGAAAGTACACGTGACATCTGGTTTAATATGCCCTTAAATGCATTATCTAGAAAAGAATCACTTCTTAAACAATTTTCTAAGGAACGGTTAAAGATGATAGATCATGGAATCTATAAAATGGATACATTCGAAGAAACATTGCTACATCATATGAATTATGGTGTTTTAAAGGATAAGGAAGTTTATGTTACTGTTTCCGAAGGCGGAGAAGATGGTAAAGGGATATTTGAACTTGTAAAATCAACATATAATCATTATGTAAGAAAAGATAGCAAAGTCCTCTACCTACCCTTAAAAGAACTATCAGAAGTAGAATGTCATAAGGCTGTCGTTGCTTCATGCTCTATACCTATTATTTTTCCTGCAGTAGAAAGTGATCATAAAAAGTATTATGATGGAGGTGTTTTTGATAATGTCCCAATTAAACCTTTGATTGATGCAGGCTGTGATGAGATTATCATTATCCATATTAACAAAACAAGATTTTATAAAGCACCTAAACAATCTGGAGTTGTTTTCCATGAGATTAAGCACAATACAAGTCTTGGAGGAGTTTTGGATTTTACAACAGAACATGCAAAAGAGATTTATGAGTATGGTTACCAAGACACCTTGACATATTTTAAGAAAATATAAATATATACCATAAAAAATTAACAAAAATAAGAATGTATAAATCAAAAATATTTTGATGAAAATATGCATTTTTTTTAATTATAGAAAAAAATGTATTTTTGTTGACAAATCAACAAAAATAAGGATAATAGAGCATAGACATTATTATATGAGGTGAACTATGTTAAAAACGTTTAAGTTTTTCAAATGGTACCACTGGATTTTCATACTCGTCATTGTCGGGTTTGTTTATCTTCAGGTCCAACTAGATTTAAAACTTCCCGAATACATGGGAAAAATTATTACATTAATAGGTAATGGGATTGCTTCGGGCACATCACAGACACCTGAAATTTTAAAACAAGGTGGAACGATGCTACTCATTAGTTTAGGTAGTATCACAGCAACCATTATCGTGAGTTATATTGCTGCACGACTTGGGACAAAACTTGCAAATACTTTAAGAAGTAAAGTCTTTCAACAAGTCCAAGGGTTTTCTTCAGAGGAAATTAATAAGTTTACGACGCCTTCCTTAATTACGCGTACGACCAATGACGTTCAGCAAATTCAAATGACAACGATTATTATGCTAAGAATGTTAATTACTGCACCAATTATGGCGATATCAGGGATTAACAAAATCACAAATATCAATCCAACCATGTCTATGGTTGTTATTGCAGGCGTGGTTGCAATTATTACTTTGATTACAATTATTTTCATTTTGGTTAGTCCTAAATATGGAAAAATCCAGAAGCTAACAGATGATCTTAACCAAGTGACAAGAGAAACTCTAACTGGTATGCGTGTTGTAAGAGCACATCACGCTGAAGATATTCAGCAAACCAAGTTTGAAGGGGTTAATACCAAATTGACAAAAACAAACATCTTTGTTAACACGGCTATGAGCTTCGTTGGTCCAGGAATGAACATCATTATGTACAGTATGAACTTAGGATTGACTTTAGTTGGGGCTTTATTGATTAGAGATAGTCTTTTGGGATCAACGCCTTATGAAGGCTTGTCTCTTCAAATTCAATTTACATCATATTCAATGATTATTTTGATGTCATTTATGATGCTTATCATGCTCTTTATTTTCTTACCAAGAGCTTGGGTTTCTGCTAGAAGAGTTATGGCTGTTATCAATACAAAACCAAAAATTGATGACCGTTTTGCTGACAATGTCAGACCAAATGACAATGTAGAAATTGAATTCAAAAATGTATGCTTCAGATATCCGAATGCAGAAGAATGTGTACTAAAAGATCTTAACTTCGTTGTGAAAAAAGGTGAGACGTTAGCCTTCATTGGATCAACCGGTTCAGGAAAATCAACAATTATTCAACTGATCTTAAGATTCTATGAAGCATCAGAAGGTCAAATATTAATCAACAAGAAAGATATTAAGACTTACAAATTATCTGATTTATATAAGATGATGGGTTATGTACCACAACAAGGCATCCTCTTTTCAGGTGATATTTTATCTAATGCAAGATTAGGTGATGAAAATGCAACTGAAGAAGAAGTTATGGAAGCTTTGGAAACAGCTCAAATTAAAGATTTTATTGATGAATCAGAAGATGGCATCCATCATTCTATTGACCAAGCTGGAACCAATGTTTCAGGCGGTCAGAAACAAAGACTTGCTATAGCGCGTGCTTTAGTTAAGAAACCAGTCATTTATTTATTTGATGATTCATTTTCAGCGCTTGACTATAGAACCGATAAATCGCTTCGTAATGCATTAAAGAAGGTTACTGCTGATTCTCTAAGAATTATTATTGGACAACGTATCGGAACCATCATGGATGCTGAACAAATTATCGTTTTGGATAAAGGCATCATTGTTGGAAGAGGAACACATAAAGAATTACTTGAAACATGTACTCCATACCAAGAAATTGCCTTTGCACAATTATCAAAGGAGGAATTGACTCATGCCTAATGAAGAAAAAAAGACATCCACTCCTGTAAGACGCGGACCTGGTGGCGGGCACGGACCTGCTGGACGATTTGCTGGTGAAAAGCCAAAATCAATTAAAAAAGCTTTAAGACAATTATTATCATATCTTAAGCCATACAAATTTAAAATGATTCTCGTTATGATCTTCGCGATGTTAGGTGCTGGATTTAGTATTGCTGGACCTAAATTATTAGGTCGTATTATCAATGAAGTTCAAAATGGTATTACAATTAATCCATTATTAGGAACATTCATTACAAACATTAATTTCGATGTAATTTGGAATATTGTTTATATCTTAATTGGATTATACATACTTAGTTATTTATTTAACATCAGTCAAGCTGTTATCATTACAAGATTAACTCAAAAGATTACTAAGAAAATGCGTTCCAATTTATTTGATAAGATGGATAGACTTCCGTTACAGTATTTTGATAAAACAAGTCATGGTGACACTTTATCAAGAATGACAAATGATATTGATACAATCGGACAAGCATTAAATAGTTCAGTATCAACATTGTTCTCATCAATCACACTGATTATTGGTGTATTCATCATGATGTTAACGATTAGCTGGCAATTAACGATTGTAGCAGTACTTTCATTGCCATTAAGTGCATTTATTATGAGTAGAATTATTAAAATTTCTCAAAAGCACTTTAAAGCTCAACGTAAAACATTAGGTGAACTCAATGGTCACATTGAAGAATCCTATTCTGGACAACAAATTATTAAAGCATTTAATGCAGAAGAAAAATCAGTTGAAACATTTGAAAAATCAAATGAATCTTTATATACATCAACTTGGAAGAGCCAATTTATTTCAGGACTTATGTTTCCAATTATGAATTTTGTAGGGAATTTGAGTTATGTTGCTATTTCTGTATTTGGTGGTATTCTTGCAGTTGCAGGAACAATCCTTATTGGTGATATTGCAGCTATGCTACAGTATGTAAGAACATTTAGTCAACCACTTGGACAGATTGCTCAATCAATGACTCAAGCACAATCAGCACTTGCTGCATCTGAAAGAGTTTTCGAATTCTTAAATGAAGAAGAAATGTTAGTAGAAGCAGGAACAACTCATATTGATAAGGTAAAAGGCAATGTTGAATTCAAGCATGTCAAGTTTGGTTATTCACCAGATAAAGAAATTATTCACAATTTAAATGTGAAGATTGAAGCTGGTCAAAAAGTTGCTATTGTTGGACCTACCGGTGCTGGTAAAACAACTATCGTTAATTTGTTAATGCGTTTCTATGAAGTTAATTCGGGAGATATCCTAGTTGATCGCATTTCAACAAAGAATATGACAAGAACAAGTGTTCACGAATTATTCGGAATGGTTTTACAGGATACTTGGTTATTTAAAGGAACGATTAAAGATAATTTAGTATATGGTAGAAGAGATGCAACAATGGAAGAAGTCATTCAAGCAGCTAAAACTGCAAATGTTCATCACTTCATCAAATCACATCCATTTGGATATGATATGGAATTAGATGAAAACTCAAATATATCACAAGGCCAAAAGCAGTTGTTAACAATTGCTAGAGCCATGGTTGCTGATGCACCAATGCTCATCTTAGATGAAGCAACATCCAGTGTTGATGTTAGAACAGAAATATTAATTCAAGAAGCAATGGATGAACTTATGAAGGGTAGAACAACTTTCGTAATTGCACATAGATTGTCTACCATTAAGAATGCTGACGTAATCCTTGTATTAAAGGATGGAAATGTCATCGAAACTGGAGAACACCAAGAATTACTCGATCAAAATGGTTTCTATGCAGATCTTTATAACAGTCAGTTTGAACCAGAGTAGGTATATATATGAATCATGACATATTACTACTCCCCATGCTTTTTACAGCACTCCAGAAGAAAATGATGGAACAACATCAAAAGATTATGGATCAATATCAAATTAGTAAAGCACACATGCCTTATCTGATGATGCTTAGATCTAATAAAGAAGGTATGACACAACACGAACTTTCTGAAAAATCTTTTCTTGATAAAGCACACACCTCAAGAGCACTTAAGGAGTTACTAGAAAAGAATCTGGTTGAAAAAGAAGATATAAGTAAGTATAAAAATAAATTTAAGTTAACAGAAAAAGGTCTAAAAGTTGCACAAGCATTTAAAGCTGAAGGCTCAAAGATGCATAAAAAAGTATTTGAAGCGTTATCAAAAGAGGAATTAGAGCAACTTAGAAATATCATCGCAAAACTCTATGATGCAATAGATTAATAGCATTTAAGGAATGTTGTATCTAACATTCCTTTTTTTTATAATGTAAGCAATTTTATTTATAAACCCTTTTTTGAATATTCAAAATTATGTTATAATAACGTTGAAATACAAGTCACCGTTGATTTGCATCTAGGTAAGCATCACGTGATGCTTTTTTCATGAAAATGCAAAATAGAAGATTTTAATACTTATAGTATTGTTAACACTCAAGGAGAACATGTATGATCATAGCAATATCGACCTTTAGCGATAACTTAATGTCAATTTTCGGAGGTTTAGCACTTTTCTTATTTGGGATTACTTTAATGAGTGATTCTTTAAAAGCAGCAGCTGGGAATCGATTAAAATCAATTATTGAAAAAACTACAAATACACCACTTAAAGGTATTTTTGTAGGTATATTAATGACGGTATTAATTCAATCGTCATCAGGCACAACAGCTTTAATGATTGGGTTGCTTAGAGCGGGATTGATGACGCTTCCTCAATCAGTAGGTATTATCATGGGAGCTAATATAGGAACAACAGTTACTGCATTTATCATTGGTTTACCAATTGCTAAATACGGTTTAGCTTTTATCTTTGTAGGTGTTATAATGACATTCATCAAAAAGAACAGAATTAATTTTTATGGTGGCGTTTTATTAGGACTTGGGATGCTCTTTGTTGGTCTAGAAACAATGTCTGCAGGACTTAAGCCTCTTGCAACAACATCAACAGCAGAAGGCATGTTTCATTCGTTTTCTCAAAACTGGTTTTTAGGCACTATATTTGGTACAGCATTTACAGCAATCGTTCAATCATCATCAGCAGCTATTGGGGTCTTGCAGAAATTATATGCATTGAATGCTGAAGGTATTCAATCCATTACATTAAATGGTGCAGTTCCGATTCTTTTAGGTGCAAACATAGGAACAACGATTACAGCTTTCCTCGCTTCAATAGGTGGGAATACAGAAAGTAAACGTGCAGCAGTTATCCATGTCATGTTTAATTTGATTGGCGCATTGTTCTTCCTTATAATCCTTATACCCTATGAGAAAATTGTCCAATGGGTAGAAACAAGATTCTTACAACCATTTTCAATGCTAACCATTGCATTTGCACATGCAATACAAAATATTACAATGACATTCATCCTATTCTTCTTTATTAAACCACTAATTACTACAGCAAAGTTTTTAGTTAAAGATAAGGTTGATAAACGTATACCGGAAAATATGTTTGATGAAAAGTTAATTCACGAATCTCCTTCTCTAGCATTAGAGTTTGTACGTAAAACAGTACTTTATATGGGATCAATTGTTAAAGACTATTTTGATCTGGTAAGACTTTATAGCTTCAAGGAAAACTCTAAGGCAGTAGATGAGTCAAATACATATGAAATGATGCTTGATACTTATGATCAAAAACTTCATGACTATTTGATTAAAATATCGCGAGCTGGTTTAAATATGGTTGATTCTAAAAAACTATCTAGAGACTTAGACACAATCAAGGATTTTGAACGTATCGGTGATCATTTAACAAATCTTGTGGGATTTTTCCGTGAACGCTATAGTGAATCACAATTATTATCAGCAGCTGGAACAAGCGATCTTAATGAACTTTATGATGTGCTTGAACTAATGCTTAATGATACACTTGAGTGTTTTGCTAGTGAAGATCCACTTATTGCAAGAAGAGTTGTTGAAAATGAAGATGTCGTTGATGAACTTGAAGAAAGATTTAGATATAGTTATATCGAAAGATTAAAGAATGGTGAGATTACATTTATCGTTGCAGCAAATTATCCAGATATTTTAGCTAATCTAGAACGTATCGGTGATCATCTCATGAATATTGCAAGTTCAGTGATTG
Source organism: uncultured Mariniplasma sp. (assembly GCA_964553665.1). Taxonomy (GTDB): domain Bacteria; phylum Bacillota_I; class Bacilli_A; order Acholeplasmatales; family Acholeplasmataceae; genus Peloplasma. The sequence goes on from CAZKLF010000012.1 coordinate 16,637, forward strand.
AACCTCTTTATGTGCCTCAAAACATAAAAATACCAAAATCACATGAGGAAGACAAGGATACTTAAAAGGAAGTGTATCAATGTTTGATTTAAAAGCACCTTTCACGCCTAAGGGCGACCAGATTAAAGCAATTGAAACCTTAAAAGATAATATCTATAATGGTATTCATGAGCAAGTTCTTTTGGGTGCAACAGGAACAGGTAAAACATTTACTATCGCAAATATCGTTTCACATATACAAAAGAAGACTTTAATTCTCGCTCCAAATAAGACCCTAGCGGGTCAACTTTATGGCGAACTTAAAGCCTTTTTTCCTCATAATAGAGTTGAGTATTTTATTTCGTATTATGATTATTTTCAACCAGAAGCTTATGTTGTCTCATCAGATACTTATATAGAAAAAGATTCATCAATCAATGATGAAATCGATGAAATGAGACATAGTGCAACATCATCATTATTAGAGGATGATTTTGTGATTGTTGTAGCATCTGTTTCTTGTATATATGGTATAGGAAATCCTGAAGATTATAAAAACTCAATGATTTCTGTCCGTCTTGGTGATCATTACGGAAGAGATCATTTAATTAATAAACTTGTTGAGTTAACTTATCAAAGAAATGATATTGATTTTCATCGTGGGACCTTTAGGGTTCGCGGGGACTCTATAGAAGTGATTCCAGCATATGAACGAGCACAAGGCATTAGAGTTTCGTTTTTTGGTGATGAAATTGATGAGATTAAAAGATTTGATGTCTTATCAGGACAGGCACTAGAATCATTATCGTTTGCTACGATATTTCCTGCTACACATTTCATGACCAATAAAGATAAATTAAAAGAATCAATTAGACGTATAAAAAACGAACTTCAAGATCAGTTAGCTTTTTTTAAAGGAGAAAATCTTTTATTAGAAGCTCAACGTATTGAACAAAGAACGAGATATGATATGGAAATGCTTGAAGAAATCGGCATTTGCAGTGGTATTGAAAATTATTCAAGACACATAGCACTTAGAGAAGCTGGTGAAACACCAGCAACTTTAATGGATTTCTTTGGAGATGATTTTCTACTCATCGTTGATGAGTCACATGTTACCATCCCCCAGGTTAGGGCAATGTACTTTGGAGACCGCTCTAGAAAACAAACCTTGATTAACCATGGGTTTAGATTACCTAGTGCTTTAGATAATAGACCGCTTCAATTTCCCGAATTTGAAAGTAAAATGAAAAATGTTATTTATTTATCTGCAACCCCCGGTCCATATGAGTTAGAAAAGGGAATTCCAATTATTGAACAAATCATTAGACCTACGTATTTATTAGATCCAGAAATAGAAATTAGACCAAGTACGGGTCAAATTGATGATCTATATTTTGAAATCAAAAAGAGAGTTGCTTTAAACGAACGTGTCTTAGTAACGACCTTAACCATTCGCATGAGTGAAGACTTAACTGCATATTTTAAACAATTAGGTGTTAAAGTAGCATATTTACATAGTGAGATTAAAGCACTAGACCGAATTACGATTCTTAGAGATTTAAGATTAGGAAAATATGATGTCTTAATTGGCATTAATCTATTAAGAGAAGGATTAGATTTACCTGAGGTATCTTTAGTTGCTATCTTAGATGCTGATAAACGAGGTTTTCTTAGAAGTCAACGCAGTTTAGTTCAAACAATTGGTAGAGCCGCTAGAAACCAAAATGGGCGGGTTATCATGTATGCAGAATCTATATCTCCAGCAATGGAATATGCGATTAATGAAACAAACCGTAGAAGAAAACTACAAATGGAATTTAATATTAAAAACAATGTAACACCGGTGACGGTACAAAAAGACATTAGAGATAAAATCAGTCTTAAAGAAGAACTTGTTGCTGAAGATAAAGACTATAAGAAACTTACTAAAAAAGATAAAGATAAGATGCTTAAGTCAATTGAACAGGAAATGAAGGATGCTGCTAAGAATCTTAATTTTGAAAAAGCTGCAGAACTTAGAGACTTATTATTTGAACTTAAAACAGAGGGCTAAGTCCTCTGTTTTGTTATTTCTTTTTACATGATTTATATCTTGCTTTATGATATTATATTAATGGAGTTGATTATATGAATGCAAATGCAAATTATCAAGCAGGTTTATCGAATTACGTATTAAACACACCTAAAAAAAACATCTCAGTGGCTATTGAACATTTTAATGCAGCAGCGAGTCAAGGACATGCTGATGCTTATTATTTTTTGGGTCGTTTTTACAGTTTAGGTGATGGTGTATCATTAGATTTTAACAAAGCTATGGATCTTTATCATAAAGGTTTAGATTTAGGTAGTTCAAAGTGTGGTTATGCAATTGGACTTATGTACTACACTGGAACGGGCGTAGAAAAAGATGAACAGAAAGCAATTACACATTTTAAAAAGCACTATGAAATATTATTAATGGAAGCTAAAAAAAAGGATGCTATAAGTATCCATATTTTAGGAACATATTACTATTATGGATTTGGTGTACAAAAATATATATTTAAAGCAATTGAGTGGTTTTTAAAATCAGCTAAGTTGGGATATAGTGATTCAGAATATATGTTAGGTATGATTTATGAATCTGTCGGGCATGATGAAAAACAACAAGAAACAGCTGCTCATTATTATGAACGTGCTGCAAAACAGGATCATCCTTATGCACAGTACGCACTAGGCGTGAATGCTATTGAAAAAGAAGATTGGTCTAAAGCTGTGTTCTATCTAGAAAGAGCCGCTAGTCAGCAATATAGCCTAGCAGCATTCACTTTAGGTCTTTACTATGATGAGAAGGAACCGAAACTACCACTGAAAGCATTTGAGTGGTTTATGGTTGCTGCAAAGCAAAACCATACAGAAGCCGAATATTATGTTGGGTTATATTATCAAAATGGTAAAGGTGTTGCTCAAGATATTGATCAAGCTGTCATTTGGTATGAAAAAGCTGCCCTTAAGAAAGATAAAAATGCTTTATATCATTTAGCGATGATTTTGATTAAACAAGAATTTACTGATTATAATCTGGTTGCTAAGCTTTTAGAACAAGCTGCAGCATTAGAACATCCTCATGCACAATATAACCTTGCTGTGATGTATCAAAAAGGTGATGGTCTTGAACAAAATATGAGTAAGGCCTTTTATTGGTATGAAAAAGCAGCAAACGCTAATTTACCTATTGCACAATATAATTTGGGCATGATATATTTTGAAGGGGCGATTGTTGAAAAAGATGAAGTAAAAGCGAAAGAATATTGGGAAAAGGCTGCTGCACAAGGATTAGAAATCGCAGTCAAACTCATTTATTCTATTAACAATTACGAGAAACTACAAAAATCACAATGGCAATCTTAAAAAAGAGTTACCTGATACTGGGTATTATTTTCTATATTTTTATTAATATCATTTCATACACGAATTCGGGTTTTACAGTTGATTTACCCATAAAGATTATTTTGTCGTTTACTTCGTTACTATTATTACTGTTCGATTATGGAAGTATCCTCTACACAAAAAAACTTTATAAAAGAGAGTTTGACGATTTTGAGACATTCTTTAAAATCACTTTGTATCTTGGAGTTATTATCATTCCGCTGATTTCAATTTATCAATTTTAAGATATATAAACATTTCACATCATTTTTTATTGACATGATAAATAGACCGTTATATAATTGATTAGAAAAACTGGCTTCTTTTAATAAAATAAGGAAAAGGATATAGGGAGATTATATGTCATATAACAAAAAGATTAAGTATTTAAATGTAGATCGTTCGAAATTGCAGCGAGTTACTAATCACGATCAAACAAAAAAAGGACTTGCTGTTATTATGGATGAGATTTTTGATAGAAAAATTCATGGCATAAGTTTCAGTCCTTACCTAGAAGATCAAAATCCTGACCTAATTTCACAAATCACAGAAAAACAAATTCGTGAGAGATTGGAAGTTATAAAATCATATACGAGTTGGATTCGCACATTCTCTTGCACAAATGGAAACGAAAACACACCAAGAATAGCTCATGAAATGGGTATGAAGACTTTGGTGGGTGCTTGGTTAGGTGAAGATTTAGAACAAAATGAAAAAGAACTTGCAAATGCAATTGAAATAGCAAGACAAGGTTATGTAGATATTTTAGCGGTTGGTAATGAAGTTTTATTGAGAGAAGATTTAGAAGTTGAAGCATTGATTGGTTATATCAATAGAGCCAAAGCAGCACTTCCAGGTATTCAAGTGGGTTATGTCGATGCTTACTACACATTCTCAAATTATCCAGAAGTTGCTGATGCTTGTGATGTAATTTTGGCTAACTGTTATCCATTTTGGGAATATTGTTCACTTGAAACGGCTGTTGATTATATGAAACATATGTATAAACTAGCTTCATCTGTGGCAAAAGGAAAAAAAGTCATTATTAGTGAAACAGGTTGGCCATCAAAAGGTAGTCGTTTTGGAGATGCAGTTCCATCTGTTAAAAATGCAATGGATTACTTTATTCAAATTAATCAATGGACACAAGCTGAAAATATTGATTTATTCTATTTTTCTTCATTTGATGAAGTTTGGAAAATAGGTAAAGAGGGCGAGTACGGAGCTTACTGGGGACTTTGGGACAAAGACGGAAAGTACAAATTTAAATATTAATTTGTTTTCTTCGCAGAGAAATTTACAAAATACTTGGAAAAGAGAACAATATAATGAATTTTAAAGATGATTTTGGAATTAAATTAGGTAATGCAATTTGTTATTCAGGGTATAGAAAAGGGCAAAGCCCTGCAAAAAATATTTACCCTACTTACAATCAGATTAAAGAGGACTTACTATTATTAAATCACAATTGGGATTATATAAGATTATATGATGCTAGTAGACATGCAAAAACAGTACTAGAAGTGATATCAAAAGAAAAAATAGATCTAAAAGTAATGATTGGTGTTTGCTTGAATGGTGAAATAAATAACGATCGTTGTCCTTGGGGTGGAAAATACTCACAAGAGCAATTGAAAAAAAATAAAGAAATGAATCAACAAGATATGAAAACATTGATTCATTTTGCAAATCAATACCCTGATATCGTCTTTTCTGTGTCTGCGGGTAATGAAGCAACTGCAGAGTGGACTGATCATCTTGTATCAGTTGAATCAATTATCGAATATGTAAGAACTTTAAAAAAAGAAATAAAGCAACCCGTTACTTATTGTGAAAACTATATTCCATGGCAACACAAATTAAAACAATTAGTTGAAGAGGTTGATTTTATTTCTCTTCACACTTATCCAATCTGGGAATATAAAAATATTCACGAAGCTTTAGAGTATACAAGACAAAATTATTACAGTGTTAAAGATGTATATCAACACAAGCATGTAGCAATCACAGAAGCTGGGTGGACAACAAATTCAAATGGTCAAGGATTCCCATCACACCATGCGAATGAACAATTTCAGGAACTCTATTATGATCGTTTAATCAAATGGAGCCGTGAGATAGGCATTATGACGTTTGTTTTTGAAGCTTTTGATGAAGATTGGAAAGGCTCAGAAGATCCGCTAGAACCAGAAAAGCATTGGGGATTATTCACGATTGATAGAAAATCAAAGCGAGTTATGAAAAAAATTCCTAATTATGCAAAAATATAAAATAAAAAGAATTCCATTGTTTACAATCGAATTCTTTTTTTAGTTTATTTTTATTTAGTTGAACCTAATCTTACAATTTCAATTAAGACTTCTACAGCTTTTCTCATTTGATTGATTGATGCGAATTCTAGGCGTCCGTGAAATTGATAACCACCAGTTCCTAAGTTAGGACATAATAAGCCTTCATAGGTCAATCTAGCGCCATCTGTACCACCGCGAATAGGTTCTGCTTGAGGTGTGAGCCCAACATTAACTATCGCTTTTTGCGCTAATTCAATAATATGCATTTGATCCTTAATCACTTCATACATATTGAAGTAGCTGTCTTTGATTGTCATTTCTACAGCGGCATATCCATATTTGTTATTGAGGTAATTCTTAATCACTTCAAATTCATGTTTTTGCTCATTAAATAATCCCATATCGTGATTTCTAATGATATAGTGAGAAGTTGCTTGTTCAACTTCGCCTTTCATATTTGTTAGATGATTAAATCCTTCATATTTTTCTGTGTATGCAGGATTTTCAAATTTAGGAAGCATTTCATTGAATTCCATAGCAATATGGAGTGCATTGATTAATTTGTTTTTTGCTGAACCAGGATGAATGCTCTTTCCGATAAATGTTAAGTCTGCACCAGCAGCATTAAAATTCTCGTATTCTATTCCCCCTACTTCACTACCATCAGCAGTATAAGCGAAATCTGCTTTGAAATAATCGTAATCAAAATGGTTTGCACCATTACCAATTTCTTCATCAGGTGTAAAGCATATAAAAATATCTCCATGTTTTTCTTCAGGGTGCGCAGTGAAATATTCAGCCAACTCCATAATTTCAGCGACACCGCACTTATCATCAGCACCAAGTAATGTGTTGCCATCGGTTACGATAATGTCATCACCGATAACTCGAGATAAACTAGGAAATTTAGTAGGGTCCATACTTAACTCAGAATTTAGCTGAATTAACGAACCTGTATAGTTTTTAATGATTCTTGGATTGACATCTTTTCCAGGTGCATCAGGAGAAGTATCCACGTGCGCAACGAACCCTATCGCGTGCGCGCCTTCCTTATTCTTATCAATTTTTGCATATACATACCCATAATCATCTAAAAATGCAGGCAAACCAATTGCTTTTAATTCTTTAAGTAAAATCTTGCTTAAATCTTTTTGCTTTTCAGTTGATGGGAAAGTGTCTGAATCGTGATCTGATTGAGTATCAATCTTCGTATATCTAATAAATCTTTCAATTAAACGTTCCATAATATATCATCAACCTCCTTCTAGAACACATTATAACTCAAAAATTAACAAAAAAATAGATAAAAATCAAAAAATTGCAAAAAAATAGTTAAATTATTAATAAAATTAAGGTAGAAATTAATTATTTTAACTTTTTTCACTAAAAAGCTTGACAAAGCACTAATAAATGAATATAATTAAAGTGTAAATTAAAAATATTAATAAAGGTGACAATAAAATGACAAAATATGAAGTTCTAAATCAATTGAATCAAAATGAATTGGATTCAGAAAAAGCTTATAATCTTTTATACAAATCACAAAAAGAAAGAAAACCGAGAAGAGCCGGATTTATAAAGGTTCGCATCGTGGTACCTGAAGAGAAGGGTGTTAACCGATTATTATCTGTTCTCTTATGCCTTCCAATGCCGATCGCACTTGTTAAATTGTTCATACCAAGAAGAATTAAAAAAGGAACCGAACAAATAAGTGATCAGATTCCATTAACGTTTAATGAAATGCTTAACCTAATTTCAATGCGTGGTATCAAAATAGATATAAAAGCAAAAGATCATACAAGAATATACATTAAAACGATTTAAAGGCGTTGTCTATGGAAAACAAAAAATATGAATAAAAAGAAATATCAAATTAAAGGAGAAATCAAATGAAAGAACGAAGCAAAGTAAACCCAGTATTAGCAATTTGTCCAGTATGTAACCACAATCTTAATGTAGTCAAGTTGCATTGTGATCATTGTGAAACAACAATAGAAGGTGATTTCACCTTATCGAAGTTCAATTATCTCGAAACTGAGAGCCTATATTTTATTGAAATATTCATAAAAAATAGAGGAAATATCAAAATGATTGAAAAAGAATTGAACATTAGTTATCCAACAGTTAAAAAGATGCTTGATGAAGTTATTGTAAAGCTTGGATATTCCTTAGAATCATTTGAAGATGAAAAAATTGTTAAGGGATCAGAAGAACCAAAAGTGAATAAATCAAGTATATTAGAAAAGATTGAAAAAGGAGAATTATCGGTTGCCGATGCTATCGGATTCTTCAAGAAAGGAAAATAGGTGAATAAAATGAGAAACAATTATGCTGACAATCGTTCTACACCACATTATTTATTCCAAAAAATATCTAATACAATAGGAGCTCCTCAAATGGGCTACACAAATAATATTCAACCAGTATACGTTGTAAGAAATATGTTAGAAAATGTGGAAATGCAATTGCAGGATGAATCAATCGAATCAGTCTTACCAAAAATGGGGAAATTTTAAAAATAAAAGGGAATAGAAAAGGAGAATAAAAATGTCAAGAGACCAATTAAAAGAAGAAAGAATGAAAATATTAGATTTACTTTCGAAGGGTGTCATCACATCAGATGAAGCAGAAAAATTACTAGGATCTATGGATCGTCCAACAGATGAAAAATATGGTGATCAAGTGGTTGTTAATAACAAAAAAGCGCCATTTAGAATGCTTAAAATATTAATTGATTCAGCAGATGGTGATGTTGTTAGAGTACAAATTCCAATCGAATTTGCTAAACTCTTAAAAACTGGGAAATTCAATATTAATTTACAGGATAACGATATTGATATTGATGCGTTACTAGAAATGATTAGTGCCGGTGCCATGGGTGAGATTGTGAATATTGAATCTGCAGATGGCGATAATGTGAGAATTGTTGTCGAATAACAGCATAAAAACTAAATATTTCATAAAATAAGGCGTTTATTATAAACGCTTTATTGTTATTAGTGCATCATGTATTATAATAGGAGTATACGTAAAAAGGAGAAGATCATGTTATTCGGCAAACACTTTCGTAAATACTATATAAAATATGGGTTATTTTTTTTAGCAGGTATTGCGGTATTAGTCTATGTTGACTGGATTCAGCTTGATATACCTAAGCTTGTAGGAGGTATTATTGATGCATTGGATTCAAGCACACCAGATACGCAACTTATAGAAAAATCGATATTACGTATAGCAGTACTTGCAGGGATTATTACTGTAGGCAGATTTTTGTGGAGATATACAATTTTTGGAGCTTCACGAAGAATTGAACATCAACTTAGAAATACTATGTTTGAACATGCTTCCAAACTATCCCAGACTTATTATGGTCAGGAAAAAGTTGGGGGGCTTATGGCTTATTTTATTAATGATCTTGAAGCAATAAGACAAGTTTATGGTCCAGGCATCCTTACCTTAGTCGATGGTTTGATGTTAGGTAGTTTTGCACTATATAGAATGGCAAACTTAAATGGAAGATTAACGTTATTCGCAGCGATTCCAATGCTTATTTTGGGAATCATGCTTGTATATATCAGAAAGACCATTTCTTCAATATTCAAGAAAAGACAAGAAGCGTTTGAACATCTCAGTGATTTTACCCAAGAAAACTTCTCGGGGATTTCAGTTATTAAGGCATTTGTAAGAGAAAAAAAAGAAGCAATATTCTTTGATAGAAAGAATGATGAGTTATACCAAAAAAATATGCATTTCGTTAAATATATTATTGGTGTAAATATTGCATTATCAATGGCACTAAACTTAATCATTCTATTAATCATTATGTATGGTAGCTTTCTTGTGCTTCGCACGGATGGTACTGGTCTAACGACTGGACAACTTACTGAATATATCAGTTACTTTTTCACATTGATTTGGCCGGTTATGGCACTATCAAGATTTATTCAAATTCAATCACAAGCAAAAGCAAGTGCAACCCGTATTGATAAGTTTTTAAACGAAGACATTGAGATTAAAGATCTTCCAGGTGCACTTGATATAGAAGGATTAAAAGGCAGTATAACTGTTAAAAATTTAACCTTTCAATATCCCGATGGAAACGAGCCAGTTTTAGATGATGTTTCATTTGAAATTAAAGCTGGTGAAATGGTCGGTGTTTTAGGACGCACTGGTAGCGGAAAGAGTAGTCTCGTTGATCTGTTGTTGCGCATTTATAACCTAGAGGATAACCAAGTCTTTATAGGCAATTACGACATTATGAAACTTTCACTTAAGTCTGTAAGAGAAACTATTGGATATGTTCCTCAAGATAATTTCTTATTTTCAGATACGATAACGAGTAATATTGGGTTTGCTTATGAAAATCCAGATGAAGAAGCAATTAAAGAATCTGCTAGGCTAGCAGATGTTTATGAAAATATTATGGAGTTTAAAGAAGGATTCGATACGATATTAGGTGAACGCGGTGTTACTGTTTCAGGCGGACAAAAACAAAGAATTAGTATTGCGCGCGCATTAGCTAAAAATCCTGAAATTTTAATCTTAGATGACTCTGTTTCTGCTGTTGATACAAAAACTGAAGATGCAATCATTACGAATCTTCATCGTGTAAGAAAAGGCAAGACAACAATTTTTATTGCACACAGAATCTCAACAGTTAAAAAAATGGATAAGATTATTTTATTAGACCAAGGTAAGATTTCAGCAATAGGCAGTCATTCAACACTGATGAAAACATCAGCCTTATATCAAGATATGGTGAAACGCCAAACATTAGAAAATCTAGTTCAAGGAGGCGCAAATCATGAAGGACTTTAAAGATAACACGAGAGAACGTAGTGACAAAGAAGTCATCAGTCGCTTATATAAATATGCATTGCCCTTTAAGAAAGATTTCCTATTAATATTCGTTTTGATGTTTGTAGGTATTGCGATTCAGTTATTACCAGCATTAGTCATTGGATATACAATTGATATCGTTGGTAGTGATACGATGCAAAGGGATCAACAAGTCTTATATATTGTTCTTATGGGTGCTGTATTTCTAGTTGCAATGTTGTTAGGGAATTTTATAAATTTCTATCAAATGTATATGCTTCAAAGAGTGGGACAAAAGACTGTTGTTACGCTAAGAAACGATGTTTTTAACCACATAGAAAATTTAGCAATCGGACAAATAAATCAAGTTCCAGTAGGTAAACTCGTCACGCGTGTTACCAATGATACAAATACAATATCAGAGATGTACACATCGGTTGCAGTTAACTTAATTCGAAATATATTGTATTTAATAGCAATTCTTACTGTATTATTTATTTTAAACTTTAGAATTACTATGTATGTCATGATCGTTATACCAATTGTTATATTTGCTGCTTTTCTATTTAGAAAGTTCTCAAGAGCATCTTATAGAAGAGTAAGAGCAAGTCTGTCTGAAGTAAATGCATTTTTATCAGAAAACCTGTCAGGTATGAAGGTTACTCAAATCTTTAATCAACAAGACAAAAAGAGAAGAGAATTCAAACATCGCAGTCAAAAATTAAGAAATAGTTACCTCCAAGAAATTTTTGTTTTTGGAATCTTTAGACCGACCATCTATGCATTATCAATGGTTGGTACAGTGATTGTCTTATATATTGGTTATCAAGAAGTAATGGCTACTGCACTTACTGCAGGATTGTTATTCTCTTACTTTTATTATGTTAGAGATTTCTTTCAACCAATACAAGAGTTAGCAGAACAATTTAATATCATGCAAAGTGCATTTGCAGCATCTGAAAAAGTATTTGATGTTTTAGATACGAAACCAGAAATTGTTGACGCAGATGACGCTATTGAGCTTAATGAATTTACAGGCTCTATAGAGTTTAAGGATGTTTGGTTTTATTATCTTAAGGATGAATGGGTTTTAAAAGGTATTAACTTTAAAGTGAATCCAGGAGATACAGTTGCTTTTGTAGGTGCTACTGGTTCAGGGAAAACAACCATCTTAAGTTTGATTGTCAGAAATTATGAAATTCAAAAGGGTCAAATTCTAATCGATGGAATCGATATAAGAAAGATTAAGAGATCTTCACTCAGAAAGCATATAGGACAAATGCTGCAAGATGTATTCTTATTTAGTGGTTCAATTGCTGAAAATATAACACTTAGAGATGATGAAATAACCTTAGAACAAGTTTCTGATTCTTCAAATTACGTAGGAGCCAACACATTTATAGATCGTTTGCCAGATAAATATGATCACATGGTATTAGAAAGAGGAAATAACTTTTCTAGTGGACAGCGTCAACTTATTTCTTTTGCAAGAGCTTTAGTCTATAAACCAAGTTTAATGATTTTAGATGAAGCGACAGCAAATATAGATAGTGAAACAGAAGAACTAATTCAAGAATCATTAGAAAAGATGATGAATATTTCAACGATGCTCATTGTTGCGCATAGATTATCAACCATTCAGCATAGCGATAAGATACTTGTTATGCAAAAAGGTGAAATCAAAGAAGCAGGTAGTCATCAAGAATTACTGAAGCTTAAAGGATTATATTTCAATCTATATAAACTACAATATGATGAGAAAGAAAACGAAGAAAATATAGAAACCAAAATATCTTAAAAATCACAGGGTAGACGATTAGATTGACATCTCCGGAAATTTCTATGATGTGTTGAATCAAGTTAAAGGGATTGGATCAGATCTTAAATTTGGTTTATCAGGTGTAGGAAGTCCAAATGTTCATATAAAATCAATTATGGTTGGAGGAGAGGCTTAGGCCTCTTTTTTTTTGCTCTTTTAATCATAAGTTATTGACACTGTAAAAATATCGTGCTATACTTAATATGAAATTAAGGCATACCTTAAAAAAAGAAAGATATGGTGAGTAAAATGCTGAATTGGTTTATGGGCTTAGATGTATGGGTGCAGGCATTAATAGGGACGTTATTTACATGGGGATTAACAGCAATTGGTGCCGCATTGGTGTTCTTTTTCAAGACGATTGAAAGAAATACTTTTAATTTAATGTTGGGATTTGCATCAGGGGTAATGATTGCAGCTAGTTTTTGGTCATTGTTAGCACCAGCCATTGTGATGGCTGAAGAAATGGGATCTATTACTTGGCTTGTTGTTGCTATAGGCTTTGGACTCGGGGGCGTATTTTTATATTTAGCAGATAAAACAGTACCTCATATGCATTTTGGGTTTAATCATGATAAAGAAGGTTTACCAACTAGATTGAAAAGAACAATCTTATTGGTTTTTGCAATAACGCTTCATAATATTCCAGAAGGTTTAGCAGTTGGTGTTGCATTTGGTGCAATACACTATGTAACCGGTGATGCTACAGCAGCTACGCTTTCGGCAATTGGGTTAGCGATTGGTATTGGCATTCAAAATCTTCCAGAAGGTGCAGCCGTAGCAATTCCTTTAAGACAAGAGGGAATGAGCAGAACGAAAGCATTCATGTTAGGACAAGCATCTGGTTTAGTTGAACCAATGGCAGGTGTCCTTGGAGCAATCCTAGTATTATATGTTAAGCCTATTCTTCCTTATGCATTAGCATTTGCAGCAGGAGCAATGATTTATGTCGTTGTTGAAGAATTAATACCAGAGGCTCAACAAAAAGTAACTCCAAAAGGAGCCCATTACGCAACATTTGGCGTCATGGTAGGATTTATAGTTATGATGGTTTTAGATGTTGCATTAAGCTAGAAGGTGGAAAAAATCATGAATAGAGCAGAAGAAGATTATATAAAAACAATTTATGAATTAACTGTTGAAAGAAAACTGCCATTAATCAAATCAAATGAATTATCGGATAGTTTTGGATATACTGATCAAAGTGTTAATGAAATGATAAAAAGACTAGAAAGTAAGCACTTAGTCTCTTTTTATCCATATAAAGGTTTGTCTTTGACCAAAAAAGGTGAACAGATTGCTATTCGTATGATTAGGGCTCACCGAATTTGGGAAGTTTTTTTAACTCAAAAATTAGGAGTTTCTTGGGAGAATGTACATAATGATGCTGAACTTCTTGAGCACGCTACAAGCGATGAACTTTTAGAAAGACTTTATCTTTTCTTAGACAAGCCAAAATATTGTCAACATGGAAATCCAATACCTGATCTTAATGGTCATATCAACGAGTCAAAAGATCTACCTTTAACAGATTTTGAACAAGAAGATTCAGTCAAATTAAATCGAGTTTTAGACACTAAAGAATTACTTATATATTTGAACGACAAAAATATAAAACTTTATGATGTCTTGAAAATAATTGAAAAAGATGAATTTAATCAAACGATAACGATTGAAAACGAATCGGGACAGGATATTATCAGTTATCAAACAGGTAAAATGTTATTCGGACAAAAAGAATAAATTGATAGGGGGTATTGAACATGCTCAAAGAAATGATTGAAAAAGAAAGTAAACAAGTCATCAAAGAATATTTAAAAGATGTTCATGCCCATGATTTAGCGGAATTATTTGTTGAATTAAATGATGATGAGAAAGATAAGATATATAGCTTGCTAACAGATGAAAAGTTAGCTGAGCTTGTTTCATATTTAGAGACTGATGATGCCGCTGAGGTTTTACAAGATTTTGACATTGATAAACAAAAACAAATCGTCGAAATGATGGAACCAGATGATGCGGTAGATATCATTCAAGAATTAGAAAGTGATGAACAAGAAGAATTATTAGCTGCACTTGGTGAAAGTTCAGATGTCTCTCAATTAATTGACTATGATGAGGATGAAACTGGTTCAGCAATGACAAATTTGATGGTTGTTTTAACGCCTGAAATGGAAGTGAAACAAGCAACTAAAAAAGTAATTCAAGATGCCAGTGATGTAGAAACAATTAATACACTTTTTATAACAAACAAAAATAGACAATTTTTAGGAATTGTACCATTAAAAAAGTTAATTAAATCAAAAACACCTTGTTATATATCGGAAATTATCGAGCTATCTCCCAGTGTACGAGATACTGATTCAATAACTCAAACATTAGAAGCCATTAACAATTATGGTATTTTTGAAATGCCTGTTTGTGATGAAAATAATAAGCTATTAGGCATGATCACATTAGATGATGCACTTGACATCTATCAAGATGAAGCACAAGAGGATTTTGAAAGATTATCAGGTTTGCCTGAAACAATAGAAAGAAATTCCTTTAAAACGGCACTCCACAGAGTGCCTTGGTTGATTTTGCTTTTAGCCATTTCTGTACCGATTGCGATGATCACATCTCATTATCAGAGTGTTATTACAGCAGCTGCGATTTTGGTTATTTTTCAACCACTGATTTCAGGATCTGCTGGTAATGTAGCAACGCAAACATTAGCAGTAACATTAAAGATGTTTTCAACAAATGAAAAAGGATTCATCAAGAACTCACTACGCGAGATATTAACAGGCATGTTAAATGGCTTAGTTATAGGACTTATAGCTTTTGGTACTACGTTTGCTTTTGCAACTTTTAATGCATCTTTAGCGATTCAACCGCTTAAAATTGCTTTTGTAGTTGGTATTTCATTATGGCTAACGATATTTATTGCGCCTATCATTGCAATCACTATTCCATCTATTTTAAGACTCTTCAAAATTGACCCTGCTGTTGCGTCGGGTCCATTTATTACAACACTCATTGATGTGACTGCGCTATCTATTTACTTTGGATTAGCAACGTTTATTTTTGGAGGTTTTTAATATGAATAAGAAAATAAATTTTAAACATTCCGATGAATCATTAAAAAGAACTTTTAAAACATTTCATGCTTATGATCTAGCAGTACTATTTGAAGATTTAAATCACGAAGAAAGATTTAGATTAATCCAATTAATTGATACAGCAATGCTTGTTGACATATTTATCAGTTTCGAATCTGTGGACCAACTCGAATTTTTCGATCTATTAAATGTTCAAAAACAAAAACTGCTTCTTAGAAATCTCGAATCAGATGATTTGAAAGAATTCATTGAAGAGATAGATTCTGAAGAACACAAGGAAGAAATCATCAATTTGCTTTCAGCAGTTAAAAGAAAAACAATCAGATTACTTCTTACCTATAATGAGAATTTAGCGGCATCAATTATGTCTATTGATTTTATGACAGTCTCAAGAGATATGACGATTAAAGAAGCAACTACACACGTTGTTACAACATCTCGTGAGCAAGATTATATTGATACGATATTTGTGGAAAACCTAAATAAGGAAATCGTAGGATCTATTGATTTAAAACAACTCATCATGACAAGAGGTGGCAAGAGAATTTTCGAGGTTATGAATGAAGACGTTCAATTCGTTTATGAATATGAATCGATTGAAAAAGCGATTCAATCGGTTAAAGATTACGATAGAAATAGTATTCCTGTTCTAAACAGAAAAAAACAGATATTAGGGATAGTTACCGCAGATGATATATTTGATGAAATCGTAGAAAATACTGAAGATGATTATGAAATGATGGCATTGATTCATGATCATGATTCATCATTATCTGCAGTAAGACGTTCATCTCAACGCTTACCCTGGCTAATGATTGCGGTTGTTTTAAATCTGATAATTGCAACATTTCTAACTTTCTTTGAAGCAACACTCGTGCAAGTAACTGCACTTATTTTGTTTCAACCAACAATCTTAGGTATGGCTGGTAATATTGGTACACAATCACTTGCTGTTACAATTTTAGGATTGCACCTTGAAGAAATCGATAGCAAGAAAAAAACTAGAAAGCATATCTTTAAGGAAATGAATGTTGGGTTTATCAATAGTTTATTTTTAGCAACAGCTGCTTTTGCTTTTGTTACTTTATTTCTAACGTTAGTGCCTACAGGACAACAGGACGCCATGTCTATTGCATCAGTCGTCTTTATTTCAGTTTTTTCATCGATGTTTATAGCTGGATCAATGGGTGTAATGGTACCCTTAATATTTAATCATTATCACATTAATCCTGCAGCAGCTTCTGGGCCAATCATGACAACGATTAATGACCTTGTGACGCTAATCATCTATTTTGGAGTCGCAACATTGGTATTTCTGTAGTCGTATACAGGTACGACCTTTTACCATAATAAATATGGTATACTAAATGCATAAAAATTATTAGAAAGAGGGATATAGATGGAACAATATATTGAATTGTATAAAGCTATACAAAAAAAGCTAAAAGCATTTGAATATGTCATATGGTTAATGAGCTGGGATCAGGAAACTGAAGCACCAGATTTATCTGATGATTATCGAAGTAAGCAATTTCAAGTTATCGCTGAAGAAGCATACAAATTGGAATCAGATCCAAAATATGTTGAAGCAATCGAAAAATTATTTGAAAACCTTGATCAGCTAAAAGATAAAGAATTTCAAATTGAAATTAAAAAAGCACATAAGGCTTTACGTATTGTTAAAAAAGTTCCTAAAGATGAATGGATTGATTATCAAGTGTTAACGCAGTCTGGATCACATATTTGGGCAAAAGCAAAAGAGAAAGATGATTTTGAAATGTTTGCTCCAACGCTTGAAAAGATTGTTGATTTTAACAAGAAACTTGTTAAATATTTAGAAACTCCTGAATTAAAGGGCTACGATATTCTTCTTGACGTCTATGAAGAAGGTTTTGGAGTCGAGAAATATGATGAATTTTTTAATAAACTCAGAGAAGAATTAGTTCCTTTAGTGTTAGAAGTCACAACAAGAAATAAAGAAAAATTCAATAGAAAACTCACAAAGGCAGTTTTTCCAAAAGACAAACAAGAAGCTTTTTCTCATTATTTATTAGAAACATTTAAATATGATACAAACAAGGGATTACTTAAAGAAAGCGCACATCCCTTTACATCTGGTGTAAGCAGCGTTGATACACGCATTACGACACATTACTATGAAGATAATTTGATTTCATCTATATTTTCAACAATTCATGAAATGGGTCATGGTATTTATGAATTGCAAAATGATCCAAAATATGATGATACAGCACTTCATGGCGGAACGAGTTTAGGTATTCACGAATCACAATCTAGAATGTATGAAAATATGATCGGTAGATCATTCTCATTTTGGAAAACACATTATTCAAAGCTTGTTGAATTATTTCCTAAACAACTTAAAAACATCACAGTTGAAGAATTTTATAAATTCATTAATAAAGCAAAACGTTCATTGATTAGAATTGAAGCAGATGAGTTAACATACTCACTTCATATTATGGTTCGCTATGAACTCGAAAAAGCTTTAATCAGTGGAAAACTTAAGGTTAAAGACCTTCCTAAGAGATGGAATAGACTGATGTCGCAGTATGTTGGTAAACGTCCAACAACGAACAAAGAAGGCGTATTACAAGATATTCACTGGTCTGGTGGAGCATTTGGATATTTTCCTACCTATGCACTAGGCTCAGCTTATGCAGCACAAATATATGATTCGATGAATAAAGAACTTGATGTCAATCGAGCTATTGAAAATAACGATATTGCGTCAATTAATGCATGGTGTAAGGAACACATACATAAGTTTGCACAAACTAAGACACCGGATGAAATTATGCATATCGCAACAAACCAAAAATTTAGTCCACATTATTATGTTGATTACTTAAAAGAAAAATTCAGTATTTAAGAAAATAGGTAAAGAGATGCTCTCAATTCGGTCATTATATCAAATAGGGTATGGCCCATCAAGTTCTCATACGATGGGACCAGCAAAAGCAGTTAATATCATCAAGGAAGAAATGCCTGACCTTGATTTTTATGAAATAACATTATATAATTCATTAGCTTTGACTGGAAAAGGGCACTTAACAGAAGAAATCATCAAAGGGTCACTGGCACCTTGCCAGGTGACTTTTTTGTCTTCGATTGATATCCATAAGCATCCAAATACACTTTTAATCAAAGGGTATAAGGAAAATCAATTGATGATTGAAAAAGAAGTTCAAAGTGTTGGCGGAGGAAGAATTGTTTTTGTTGGTGAAGAAGAAAAAGAGAAGATGATCTATCCGCATCACACATTTAAAGAAATAAGAACATATTGTCGTACTAATAAAATGTCTTTGTCTGAATACGTATATATGATTGAAGGTGAAGGTTTTCAAGAATTTCTTGAAGGCATTTGGGAAGCAATGAAAACATCAATCATTAATGGAATAGCAACTAAAGGGATTTTACCTGGCCCATTAAAGCTTAAGAGAAAAGCACCTGATTTATATGCCATCAATTCGGCAAATGAAGTTCCTGAAATAACCGAAAATAGATTGGTTAGTTGTTATGCATTTGCAGTCAGTGAAGAGAATGCTAGCGGTGGAATCATTGTTACTGCACCTACATGCGGCGCATGTGGTGTCTTACCAGCTGTACTTTACTATATGCATGAGAAGCACCAATTCATAACTCGTGAACAAATTCTTGATGGTTTGGCAGTTGCTGGACTTATCGGAAATCTCATCAAGCATAATGCATCAATTAGTGGTGCTGTTGCTGGATGTCAAGCAGAAATAGGAAGTGCTTGTGCTATGGCAGCAGCAGCGCACGCAACACTTTTTCACTTAAAATTGGACCAAGTTGAATATGCTGCAGAGATTGCTATTGAACACCATTTGGGTTTAACATGTGACCCAGTCAATGGATATGTTCAGATTCCTTGTATCGAAAGAAATGCGGTTGCTGCGCTGCGTGCAATTGATGCATGTGGGCTTGCTTACTTTTTATCGGATTCAAGAAAAATATCATTAGATATGGTAATTCAAACGATGTATCAAACTGGACTTGACATGAACTCATCTTATAAAGAAACATCTCAGGGTGGTCTTGCTCAGTATTATAAGGAGGATGACGATGTTAACTGTTGGTGATGTATTTACAGCTACAGCAATAGATTTAGATTATCAAGGACAAGGTATTGTTAGGCATGAAGGATATGTTGTTTTTGTCAAAGGATTAATTGATGGCGAAGAAGCTAGAATTAAGATGACACATATCAAAAAAAACTTTGGTCAAGGCCAAATTGTTGAAATAATTAAATCAAGCCCAGATCGTATCTATGATGAAAACACTCAATTTGGAAGTTGTGATTTAATCCATATCTCTAAGGAAAGACAACTTGTCTGGCAAAGAAGAATTACTCAAGAAACATTTAAAAAAATCATGAAGCGGGATTTTGAAGTTCATGAAACCATAACGGATAACAAAGATAAATACTATCGTAACAAAAGTGTTTTTCATGTCATGGATACAATGTATCTGACGCTTGGTTTATACAACCAAAACAGTTCAGAATTACTGCCTGTTGATCACTTTATTTTGGCAGATCAAAAGACTAATGAAATCTTAAAACACTTATCAATAAAAAGATGTTTAATCAATCCTAAAGTTTTTAAATATATGGTTTTTCGCACCAATTTAAAACAAGAAATACTAGTTACATTAGTAGCAACTAAAGAACTTTTTTTAGGTAGAGACCAATTAGTTGACAGGATTAAAGAAGTAAAAGGTATTGTAGGTATTACATTGAATATTAATGATCAAAGAAACAGAATACTTGGTGACGAATCTATCACCTTATATGGCGTAAATCTTATAACAGAGCCATTAAACGATATTGATATGCTCGTTAATGATCAAGCGTTCTTTCAAATTAACTTGCCAGTTATCAATAAAGCATATCAAATTATTGAGTCCGAAATTGAACCTGCTAAAAATATTATTGATGCTTATAGTGGTATTGGAACTATTGGATTTTCTTTAGCTAGAAAAGCACATAAGGTCATCATGATTGAATCTAATGCGAGTAGTGCTCAAATGGCTAAGATGATTAAAGACAAATATCAACTAAATCATGTTGAGATCATTGATGAACGAGCTGAAAAAGTCATTCAACATTTTAGTGCTGATTATTTGATTGTTGACCCACCGAGAAATGGTTTAATGCCTGATTTCATAAAATCGGTTTTGGCACAATCATTTAAAAAAATATTTTATTTATCTTGTGATGCTAAAACACTTTCAAGGGATATAGCATTACTTACATCTAAATATTCGGTTCAAGATATCTATCCGATTCGCATGTTTTTCCACACCTCATCATTAGAAACTTTAGTTATCTTAAATCAAAAATAAAAATTAATACTAATTAAAAAAAATACCCTATTAACTGAACTGAACCCCGAAAAGTAGACACTAAATAAAAAAGGTCTACTTTTTTTGTTT
>CAZKLF010000013.1:0-7261 GCA_964553665.1 uncultured Mariniplasma sp.
CTACAACATACGAACTTGTTTTAGCACCACGTAGTCCAACCTCTTCTTGTACAGTGAATGTTCCAAAAAGCTGGTTTGGTTGATCTTTTAATCTTTTTAAAACTTCAATGACTACAGCGCTACCTATTCTATTATCCCAAGCTTTACCTAGTAAGTATTTTTGGTTTCCAAGAACTCTAAATTCAGTATGTGGAGTCACCATATTACCTGGTTCAACACCAAGTTCAATAGCTTCATTCTTAGATGAGACACCTATATCTAAATACATCGTGTCTATAGGTATTGCTTGATTTTTTTTATCTTTTGGTATGAAATGTGGAGGTTTAACACCTGTAACACCATAAACAATACCTTTTTTAGTTGAAATCTGCCAAACTTGAGCAAGCATGACTTGTGAAAACCAGAAACCTAATGTCTGAAATTTAACAAAACCTTCTTTTGTTATTTGTGTTACTAGAAGTCCAATTTCATCCATATGGCCAGCAATCATAACGCGTGGACCTTTATTCCCTTTTAAACCAATGACTGAGCCTAAATTATCAAATTTAATTTCATCTACATGTTCTTTTATTTCAGATACAATATATTGACTTACTTTTTTTTCATTGCCTGGAACACCAGGTAATGTCGATAATTTTTTTAGAACCTTTAACGTTTCACTCATCATAGATTACCTCAATTTCTTATGAAAATTATAGCATATATTTGTGC
Source organism: uncultured Mariniplasma sp. (assembly GCA_964553665.1). Classification (GTDB taxonomy): domain Bacteria; phylum Bacillota_I; class Bacilli_A; order Acholeplasmatales; family Acholeplasmataceae; genus Peloplasma. The sequence goes on from CAZKLF010000013.1 coordinate 712, forward strand.
ATCAAAAAAGCCTAGAAAGCTGTGAGAACGGATTAGTTCAGGGGGGATCTAACTTTTTCGATGTTTCGGGATTCCAACTATCTTGGCCTTCACGCCCACATCGTTTCAAATCCCATTGTAAAGATTTGGGTTCCACGGTTGCTCTCTAGGTACACTTTTAATCTATCACTTTAGCTACTTTTTGTCAAGCGTTATAAAAGCGCTTACTTTAATAAGCGCCGTTATTTAACAATATTCTATCTTATTACATAAGATACTGATAAATTTTAATAAAAGACTGAAACTCTAACAAATTTCCCATGGTTTATTAAGAGCGATAAAAGAAGCTCGCGAATCTTTGATTCTATTATATAATCTACATTAAGTGATGGAATATCAACACGGACTGTTAGATATGTTTCGTCACTTAAATCATCTAATGCTGTTACTGTATATTCATTACTGAACGAGTCTAAATCTTCTTTGATTTCAAAATAGACAACAAAACTTGTGATAATCTTCGTTTTTATCTCTAATTCTTTAAGCAAACTTGCCAAACTTTGAGCTCTTGAAATAATATAGTCAGGTTGATGGAAAAAATTCTTTTCGTAGTTTTCCTTATTTGGATCGTGTTGCAAATTAAGAACAACAGACATTTTGAATTTTGCTTCTAAATTAGATTTGAATTTTTCTGCGCGTTTTGCATTTTTTTCATGAAAATCTGCATATAAATATACTGTGTCTCGTTTAAATGAATAGGCGGTAATAATAAATTTAAAATAATTTGCATAAACTAAAATATCATAAAAATGTTTTTGAAAACTTTCTAAAGGAACTTTTATCTTATATTCTCCGCATTGAGTAAACGATTCATTATAAACAAGTGGTTCAAATAATGCATTTGCATAGACTTCCATTTGCTGATTAACATCATAGTAATGATAACTATCATATGTGACACGTTTATAAAAACTCACAATTTCAATAATTGCTACGACAATATTGATAATAACAAATGATCCAGCAAAACTATATTTTATTTCATTTGGAAAATCTGATACTAAAAACATGTAAATAACTGGTGGGAATAATGATACAACAATTAATCTATATGTTGATTTGAATCCTTTTTTATACATAAATAGTGCCATAACAAAAACAATAATAATGACATAGAAGATGAAAAAGTGCAACCAGTCAAAATTGTCTAAGGAATTTGCAATTGAATTGATACTCAGGATAAAAAGGAAGATACCTAAAGAAAATAAAGATATGGTAGTTAACTGTCTTGTATGCAAATACCAGCTCTTTGTATATAGTTTTCTTGCCTGTGGTAAATGATAGAAGTTTTTCATTTCTTTTTGGTAAGAGAAAAATGGCCAATAAGATCCTCTAATGCTAAATCTGACAGGTAGTACATCTTCATCATTTAAATGAGACTCAAGATAAAGCTCAAAACTTGATAAAGGATTTAACACGAATAGTAAAGTACCAACAATCACTATGGGTAAATGATAAGGATCGGTTAAAAAAAACAAGAATAATGCAGTTATAAAACCATAAATGGCATAGATGATTAGCTTAGGAACACCACCAAAGACGTAAACCGCCACATAAACCAATGTAACAATTGCAGAAATCACAAAAAGCCCTTGACCTTTAAGTTCAAAAAGAATCAAAGCAATAGGTAATAAAATCAATATTAAAATTGTAAGTGAACCAGAAATTACAATGCGTCTTTTCATAAATGAACCTCTGCTTTTATTATACAAAAAAAAGGTGGAATATGCCACCTTTTTGTTTAAGAGTTTTATTTAGATAAAGCTTTCACTAAATCTGCTTTTAACATTTTGTCAGAACCTTCAATATTCTTTTCAGCAGCTAAAGCTTTGAGCTCTTTAACTAGCATTTTAGAATAATTTGGAGTTTCAACAACTTTCTTAGGTGCTGGAGCTTCTTTTTTAACTTCAACTTTTTTAACTGCAGTTTTCTTAGGTGCTGGAGTTTCAGCTTTAACTACGACTTTCTTAGGTGCTGGTGCAGTAACCTTTGGTAGGTTACCTGCTAATGCTTGTTTAGCAAGATCGCAGTATGCAGTGAAATCCTCTGGTTGAAATATTGCAATATCTGAAAGCATTTTACGATTGACTTGTACATTTGCAAGTGATAAACCATGAATTAATGTTGAATATTTCATGTTGTTTAATTTTGCAGCAGCGTTGATACGTGTAATCCAAAGTTTTCTAAATTCTCTTTTTCTTTGTTTACGGTCACGATAAGCATATGCAAGTGAACGCATGACCTGTTCGTGTGCAGTGCGATACAATGTTCTCTTAGAACCAAAATAGCCTTTGGCTAATTTTAAAATTTTCTTATGGCGTTTTCTTGAAGTTATTCCGCCTTTTACTCTTGGCATTTTTTATTCTCCTCCTACAGCATGTTAGAAATAAGAGCTTTGATGCGTTTTGCATCTGAAGGATGAACACCTGTTTCGCCTCTTAATTGTCTATTCTGTTTCGTTGTTTTTGATGCTGCTAAATGGTTCTTGTAAGCATGACCACGCATTAACTTACCAGTACCAGTAACCTTGATTCTCTTTTTTAAACCACTGTGTGTCTTTTGTTTTGGCATGATTGTAACCTTCCTTTTTTATATAACTACAATTGGTGCTAGTATTGCGATTAGACTTCTACCGTCCATTTTCGGTTTAGATTCAATAATTGCTTGATCACCGATAGATTTAATAAAACTAAACATAACTTGTCTTCCGACTTCGCTGTGCGTAATCATTCTCCCGTAAAAACGAATTGAAAGTTTGACTTTATCGCCTTTCGCTAAGAATTTGAGTGCATGTTTAAGCTTTGTTTCTAAATCGTGTTTATCAATTGTAGGGCTTAAGCGAATTTCTTTAAGTTCAACTAAATGTTGATTCTTCTTGATTTCTCTTAGCTTCTTTTGTTGTTCATAACGATATTTTGAATAATCCATGAATTTGGCTACCATTGGTTTCGAATCTGGTGATACAACAACCAGGTCCAATTCTTTAACAATTGCCATTGCTAATGCTTCTCGACGTGAGATAATTCCCACTTTACCACCATTTTCATCAATGACAAGTAAGTTCACATGGGGAATCTTTTCATTTACGAGATCAGAATTTTTTCTTTGAATTTGTTTAATGCAGTCCACCTCCATTTCTCAGTATTTTAGAAAAGAAAAAAGTGTGTACATAATGCACCCACTTTGTAACGTCAAATTAATAACGTGACTGTTTGCCTACGAATTCATTCATCAGGCGAGAGGGTACCTCTTCTTTTCACTCATATTTAATACATGATGATTATACCATTTTTACCCTTAATGTCAAGAAATTTGAGTATTAAAGGGTTTCATAATTAATTTGAATCAGATAAATGGTTAATCCTAAACAAATATAACATATTTTGTATGGGTATGCAAGGATTATTTGTGAAAAATACAATGAATATTGCGGGAAAATATAAAAAAGAAAGGGATTTGGATGGTCTTCAATCATAAAGTTAGACAAAACGTAAAATAAGGCAATTAATATGGATAATGGTTTGTGTTTATCTCTAATGAATATAAAGATCAAAATACAAATCATAAGTCCATCTAGATAAAGATTAAGAAAGAAGATAAGTGATACTGGTTTGTAAGTATAGTATGCTGTAAGAAATGAAGGGAGAATGTGATAAATCATAAAAAACATCATAAATAACCACGATAAAACTAAAATATAAAACACGATTTTATATAAAGCAATCTTTGTTTTCCCAAAATAAGTCATCATTGGTTTAATATGATCTTGATCATGATCCATGACCAATAATACGGTAAAAAAAGGAAATAGAAAGATCAAAAGTTGACCCATCATCATTTCATAATATACTTGATTTTGATTTTCGTATAACCTTTGATTTGATATCGACTCATTTGGATAGACGATTGCCATCATCAATCCTATCCAAATTACGAGTCCTAATATTAAGATGAATCGTTTCTTAGAATAAAACAAGTACATATAAAAATATTTAATCATAAAAGGACATGTTTACTAGCTAAATGAGTAAAAAGCTCTGGTTGATGTGTTGATACAATAAAACTCATACCTTCTTTTTGCTTCGTTTCTATGTAACTTTTTAGTATAAGTGTACTATCGTGATCTAATCCTGATAAAGGTTCATCTAGAATAATGAGATCAGGGTTACCAATAAAAGTTGAAACAATAGCTAGTTTCTGCAAATTGCCTTTAGAGAGTTCATGAATACTTTTGAAAATAGGAATATTAAATGACATTAAGAGATGAGCATCGACTTTTGATTTTTTTATTCTAGCAAGTGTTTCTAAGTAGGGTAACACTTTGACAAACATCGGTAACATCGTCTTTTCAGGTAAATATCCTATTTTAAGTTTATTTGAGATTACAGTTCCCATATCTGGTCTTGTGAATCCTAAAACTAATTGAATTAATGTCGTCTTTCCATTTCCGTTGTCACCACTGACTAAAATGAAATCACTTTTATCTATTTCTAAATCAAATCTTTTTGTTAAATAGTTTTTACCCGCTTGCTTCAAACTAATTAAGGGCATAGGTATTAATTAATAATCCACTTTCTTTAAGTATTTGATAATTAAACATATATCTAAAATTCGCGATTGTTTGGACATGTCCACTTTGAAAATAGATGATTACGGGTATTTCATCTAATAGTAAGTTCTCAAAAGGTATGGTTAAAACAATGCTATCGGGATATATAGAAAATTCGGCTTCATAATTATATCCAATCAAAATCTTTTCAATTTCTTGATCTAGTGTTTGATATTCTATGGTTACTTCTCCCAATCTTGAGATGAAAAAACTTGCATTTTTTAACCCATCAAGAGCTGTCCAATCTAAATAATCACTATTTGAAAGGGTATAAATCAAAGATAGTGAACCCAATGAGATGAAATAAGTATCCTCATTGACCAAATGAATCTCAAGATACAAATCTTCAATTTGGAAATCTTGATTTAAATTAGGAATTTCCATAAATAAGGTCATTTGCATATAAGTTTCATTTAAATAGACTTCTTCAGAATCTAAAGTCACCTTATTTAATGTCATCTCTAAATTTTTGGTTTGATCTAAATTAGATAAATTAATGCTTTCATAACTCTCTTGATTAACAATAGGGTGAGTCAGATCATTAATATAGAGCACAACTTGCATTTGCTTCTCATCCTCATAGAGATAACTATAGTATTTTTGGGTGCTTAAAAGTCTCATAGGAGGTTTTTCTTGATGATTGATAATCATAACCACCATCATTAGGAAAACGATGACAAGGCTAAATATTAAGACAATATGTTTCATATTTTCTTCTTTTCAAGGCGTTGATATTCTGTTGTTACAACAAAAACTTCATAGCCCCCTTTATCTGCTCTAAACCAAAAAACATATCTTGCAGCAACGCCATTTGTTATCTTTCCTTCTCCATAGATGTATAGATCGACTTGTGTGCCTGGATCGACTTTTAGACTTATTTCATAGGATTCTTTATCTTCAGTTGAAATTGTATAGTCTGCTGAAAGTTTTAGTGAACTATCTAAGTTATTCTTAAACACCTTTTTGTCTGATGATGTTTTTATACCTATAGATCCAGTTGCTGATAGACCAAGTTTTGATGATACTTTTCTATCAAGCGTATAGGTATAATTAATTTCTGTGTAACCATCATTATAATAAGAAAAAAGAGTTTCAGAAATATAACTCACTTTGCTACTTGAATTAACTGTGTATACGCGCCATCCCATAAATCTTCTTTTATTGACTTTTTTATAATACGTTTTATAATCACTACGACTAAAATCAGATAACAAATCACCAGTTGTTACTGTAATCGATTCAAAGCTTTGATAATCTGTCAATCCCATGCTTACTTGATTGATTCCAAACATGAAGCTTATAATGATAAGAAGTATTGTTATTTTTTTCATCTTTTCATCCTCCTGCCTTATAGTAGGAAGAAATTAATGATTTTACTATAAAAAAAATTCCAGCTCGTTTGAACTGGAATCATTTTTATTTTTTCATGAAAGCTTCAATATCTTTTACTTCTTTAATAATCGATTTTGATAAATTAATTGAACCAGCTTTTCTTACGATGATATCATCTTCTATGCGAACGCCAATACCTTCTTCAGCGATGTATAATCCTGGTTCAACAGTGATTAAAGCACCTTCAGGAATTACTTGACTGTAATTACCAACATCATGTACATCAAGTCCTAGGTAATGACCTAAACCATGATAATAATATTTTGTGATTTCATCATCTTCCTTGATTAATCCAAGTTTCTTAGCACCTTCAATTAAGATGTTTTTACCATAGTCTTTAAACTCTGCATGCGTTACACCTGGTTTAAGCCATTCAATAGTTTTTTTATTTGCTTCTAAAACAACCTCATAAACAGCTTTTTGACGTTCTGTAAATTTGCCATTGACTGGATAAACTCTTGAGATATCTGAGCAATAGTTATCATAGCTAACGCCCAAATCGAATAAAAC
>CAZKLF010000013.1:7361-8511 GCA_964553665.1 uncultured Mariniplasma sp.
AGTCTTTGCACTAGCTTCTTCAAAGGTTAACCCAGCACCATCCCATAAGACTTTAACAGGATCATTTTCTTCAATAAAAAGAAAGGATGCTGTATTACCTTTTCCTTTCACTAAGACCAAACAAACATTTTCTTGTTCGATTCCCGTTAGGTAAAAGAAATTACGATTGACAGTAAATGGATAATTTTGGTCGCATGATTTTTGTGGTGCATGACCAGAAAATAAAATTGATATTGAATGTTCTTCAACCTGTTTCAAGTATTTAGTTCTTCTTTGTTTATACATAATTTATATCTCCTTATAATGCCTCTATTTGTTTAACGATAGTCGCATTGATTTTTTCGATTGAAGTCTTTGCTTCAATCATTGATAAAGCTTTTGTTCCATAGTAAATTTTTATTTTTGGTTCTGTACCGCTTGGTCTAAAGACAATCCAATTGTCATCTTCAAAGACATATTTTAAAACATTTGATGTAGGATAGCTAAGCTTGCTTTCTTTTCGGTCTTCAACATGAATGCCTTTTAGGACATCATCAAATGAAATAAGTTTTTTTCCTGATACAACAGGTGGATTAAGCCTAAAGAAGTTCATAATCTCTTTAATCTTTTCTTGACCTGCTAATCCTGCTAAAGCAATATTTTTTGTATATTCATAATAATATCCATAAGTTTGATAGATTTGTTCTAAGTAATCAATCATTGTCATGTGATTAAGGTGAACGTAATTTGCTATTTCAGCGAGTATATAGACTGCTTGAACTGCATCTTTATCCCTAACAAAATCTTTGACAAGACTACCGTATGATTCTTCACAACCGAAAACATAAGTTCCAAGATCTTTATTAATTTCTGCTTGTTCTCCAATGAACTTAAATCCTGTTAAGGTAGTAATAACTTTCATATCGAAGGATCTAGAGATCACATCAATTAAATTTGTTGTAACATTGGTCGTATAAACAAATCCCTTATCTGGTAGTGATTGATTCTTCTTTTTCTCACTTAAAATATAGTAAAGTTCGATAGCTGCAGTTTGATTACCCGTAAGAAGCTTATAGGAACCATCATGTAAGACAGCAATTCCTAAACGATCAGAATCAGGATCAGTAACCATAATAATCGGTGCACCTATTTCTTTTGCATAAGCAATTGA
>CAZKLF010000013.1:8611-33972 GCA_964553665.1 uncultured Mariniplasma sp.
CATCATCTACTGATTCAATATCAAATGGATTTGTGATTGCACTAATCTCTTTAATGACTAAATCCGCATCAAAAGGAGATAACTGAGCTCCAGTTTTATCATATGCTTTATATCCGTTATATGCTTTAGGATTATGCGAGGCAGTAATCATAATGCCACCAGCACCCTTAAAATATCTGACTGCATAAGATAGCATCGGGGTAGGTCTTAAAGCATCAAATAAATAAGAGTCAATACCTTGAGCAGCTAAAACCATCGCTGATTCTTTAGCAAACAGCATAGAATCCTTACGGTTATCATAGGATATCGCAATGCCACCTTTAATCTTATTTTTTTTGATGTATCTAGCAAAACCAAGTGTTGCTCTTCGCACTGTATATAAATTAATGCGATTTGTACCAACACCCATTAATCCTCTCATGCCTCCTGTACCAAATCCTAAATCGGTATAGAAACATTCTTTGATCTGTTCATCATTTAATTGTAGTAGTTGTTCTTTTAAGTTTGGATCAAGTTCTTTTTGATTGAGCCAAAATTCATAATTTTTCATATGAGACATTTTTATCACCTGACATTATTATAAACTATTTTTTAAAAAAAATAACCAGAATTAACTGGTTATTTATGAGAAATATCATTTCGATTGAATATATTCAATAAACCTTTTAGTACAAGATCCGGATCTCTAATGAGCTCATGTTTACATAAAGGTGCGATAGTTTGAGATAAGCCACCAGTTAAAATGACGGTGAAATCTTCACCAACTTCTTCCCTAATTCTCTCTATAAGGCCATCAACTTGAGATGCAACACCATAGGTAACACCTGATTGCATACAGCTAATTGTATTTGTGCCAAGAACTTTCTTAGGCACTTCAATATCGATATCAGGGAGTAATGCAGTATTTCCAACTAAAGCCTTAATAGAAATGCTCACACCCGGTGTTATGATTACCCCTAAAATAGTTCTATTTTTAACATAAATATATTTTATTGCAGTCCCTAAATCAACGACTAAGACAGGTGTTTTTATGGGTTCAACTGCAACAGCACCACAAATTAAATCCCCACCAACTTCTCTAGGATTATCAGTTTTAACGTTAATGCCTGTTTTAATACCAGGACCAACATATAAAGGATCTATCTTTAAAAAACGAATTGAAATATCCTTAAGCTTCTCTGTGATTCTTGGAACTACTGATGAGATTGCTACAGCATCAATAGACTTCATTTCGAATAAACTCTTCATAGCAATATAATATTCGTCTGCTGTTTTGGTTACTTCAGTATTTAATCTAAAAGTATCTAATATTGTCTTGCCATCAGATAAACCAATAGATATATTGGTGTTACCCACATCAAATAATAAAACCATAAGTTACCTCTTTCTTTTCGAATTATCGATTTTTTTGTAGTTGCTGCAAAGCGATAATAACCGGTGTTCCAATTAAGACAGCAATGAGTGCTTCTATTAATCCATTAACAGCTGCAATGGAATAAATAATTGTAAAGATTGCTGCGCCATCTCCAAATAAAACAGGTTTAACGATTGCAATTGCAGATAAAACTAATATCGTATGAGATAAAGTTCCCAAAATAATAGTTGAAGGATACAAGATTTTTTGTTTGTTTTCTTTTTTGATGATATGAAAGTAAGTCGTTAGAAATAAGACAATAATCAATAACGAAGCTGGTGTTACGATGCTAAGAACTTTAGCTTCCGTTTCCTGTGCACTTAATAAAACATCAGGCATATCGGTATCCATTTGATCAACTAATATTGCTAAATCATCTAATTGTTGTTGCGTTAGCGCAACGCCGTCTTCCATTTCGTCAGCTAATATCGTTTCATTTTGTGCTAATTCAGCAAGTGTGTTATTGTAATTTGCATATGAAGCATTGGTAACAATTGCTTGTGAACCAAAAAATATTGCAAAAACTGTGACGAGCGACACGATACCATAGATAATGGATGTTCCGCTCTTTTTAATTGTTTCTACCTTTTTCAAACCTTGGAAAATGTAATAGGCAGCAACAGCAAACAAAATTCGTGGAATGACCGATATCAATGGGTTTCTAAATGCCAAATCAATTAAGGTATTACCATACATAAATGATGCAATCCAAGAACCTATCCCAAAGAACAGACCCAAGATAATCGCATTGTTTCTTGGCAATAAAAAAATACCTATCAAAACTGGAATGTGAACGAGTGTCACACTAACGCCAGGAAGAATGGTAATAAACCCAATTTGAGGGATCAAAGACATCACTAAAATAATTGCGACAAAAACTGATGTCAATGTTAAATCATAAATCTTATTATTTTTCATTGTTTTCTCCTTTTTAGGCCACAAGGGTCCCATAAGTACCTTTATTATACCGTTAAATTATAAAAAATACAATAAAAAAAGTCTTAGTTTCCTAAGACTATTTAATATATACTCCCCAAGGGTTATTATCTGGGTCTGTGTAAAGACGTTTTCCTTTATTTAAGGCATTAATCTTATCTATATCATCTTTGCTTAATTTAAGATCTTGAGCTTTAAAATTCTCTAAAATTCTTGATGGTGTGACAGATTTAGGAATCATGATAATTCCTCTTGATAATCCCCAAGCAATAATGATTTGAGGAATAGATGCCTGATAGCGATTCGCTATTTCAGTTAAACTTTCTAAATAAATGCCTTCAAAAACGCCACCTTTCATTAAAGGTCCATAGGATTCAATTGCTATATTGACAGAATCTAAATATGCTTTAAGTGGTGCTTGTGATAAACCTGGATGCATCTCTACTTGATTAACCATCGGTTTAATCTTAGAAGTTTCCATTAAACCTTCTAGATGATGTCTTTGATAGTTTGAAACACCAATCGCGCGTACTTTCTTATGCTTATAAAGAGATTCAAAGAATGCCCATGTCGCTTGATTGATTTTTTTATCATGGTTGGGCCAGTGAATCAAATATAGATCTATATAATCAGTTTTCAATTTGGCAAGTGATTCATTAAAAGCTTTTTCCATTTTCTCAATGGGCAAATGTCTTATTTGTTTTGTTGTAATAAAGATTTCACTTCTAGGAATACCAGAATCAGCAATGGCATCTCCAATACTACCTTCATTCGCATACATTTGTGCAGTATCAATGTGTCTATATCCAACAGATAACGCATATTTGACCGTTTCATAAGCACTTTTTCCATCGGGTGTTAAGAAGGTTCCAAGGCCAAACTGGGGCATTAATACACCGTTATTTAGTTTAATGTTCACGAGTTACTCTCCTTTAATTTTTTAATGAGTTCAGGTGTTAAAGTATTTAATATTCTATACAGCATTTTTCTAGCTGAATCGAGATCTCTTAGATCCATCATTGCTGCTGTCGAATGAATATATCTTGCAGGTAATCCGATAGTGGTTGCTAAAACGCCAGCATTTAAATCTAATGCCTTAGCGGCATCTGTTCCACCAGGTGATAGGAAATACTGAAAATCTATCTTATGTTTTTTAGCGAGTTTAACAAAGAAATCCATCAATCCTTGATGCATGACATTTTTAGGATCGTACATTCGAAGTAAAAATCCTTTTCCTAAGCTCGCAAGTGAATCTTTATCTAATGCATCATTAACTGGTGATGCATCAAGCGCTAAGAAAACATCAGGATTAAACATTTGAACAGCTGTCTCCGCACCTCTTAAACCAACCTCTTCTTGAACGGTTGCTCCAATAACAAGAGTAAAAGGCAATTCTACGTTATGAAATTTTTCAATTGCTTCAAGTGCTAGACCACAACCATAGCGATTATCAATCGCTTTGGATATAATTCTATTTGGGTTTTTTGTGACAGCAAAGGGATTATCATATAAAACCATATCACCTAATTGAACACCAAAAGATTTAACTTCTTCTTTTGAACTCGCACCAATATCCAAAATTAAATCAGAGATTAATGTGCTTTGCGCTTTTTTTAGATGTGGTGGAATTGCACCAATGATACCTTTGATAATGCCGTCTTTGGTATAAACTTTTAAAACCTGTGAAACAAACACTTCACCATTAAGTTTACCAATGGGCTGTAATTTCAGCATTCCAAATTCAGTCATGCCAACAACAATCAATCCGACTTCATCCATATGACCTGCAACCATAACAACTGGAGCATTTTCATCTTTTGCTTTTTTAACTGCAAAAATAGATCCGAGTCGATCCGATTTAATTTCATAATTTGGGTATTTTTCCATATTCGATTTTATATAACTTCTAACATCTTTTTCATAGCCACTTGTTCCAGCAAGATCGAATAAGTCTTTATATATCTTCTTTAACATGATGTTCCACCTTCCCAATCAATTGATAAATGGGTCCAATTTTTCTTTTTTTAATTTCATATTCAGTCATATAATTTGAAGAGTCTAACTTGTAATTAATTTCTTCAAGTTTGACGTATTGATGCATGTATTGAATACTTGAATCAAAGAGTTCAATCTGATCAGTTCGAAATTGAATAAAAGCATCATTTTTAAGGACTTGAATGTATTTTTCCATAAAACTTGGCGCAGTTAGTCTTCTCTTATGGTGTTTCTTCTTTGGCCAAGGGTCGGAAAAATTCAAATAAAGACCACTAATTGTTTGTGGTTTAATATAAGATAAAAGGTCATCAGCATTCCCTAAGATAATTAGCAAATTATCTATGCCTAATTCTAGTTTTTTCTCTAATATTCTATAGCAGACATTAATATTGACTTCCATGGCGATATAGAAATTTTCAGGATAATCTTTAGCAAGTGATGTGATAAATAATCCTTTTCCACTTCCTATTTCAAGGAATGTATGCAGATGATAGATTTCTACAGGAACAACATCAACTAAAACTCCATGGGATTCAAGAAGTTCTAAGCTAACATATTTTAGGTGTTTTTGACGCATATTATCAAATCCGTTCTAGATATAAATTTAAAGCGGTAGAATAAACTACCACTTTAGTCTCTTTAATTCTTATTTAAGCTAGTCTACCAAGATTTTCAGTTAAAATAAAATCAGCAATAGCAGAAATTGCTTTTTCAGAATCACTACCAATACAACTAATTTTTATTAATTCGCCCTTATAAATACCTAAAGACATTAAACCCATGATTGATTTAAGATTTACGGTCTTTTCTTCCATGCTCAAGTTTACTTCCGAATGAAATGACATCGCCAGATTAACTAATCTTGTTGCAGGACGAGCGTGAATGCCAAGTTCAGATGTGATTAAGAATGATTGTTCCATTAATTGTCCTCTTTCTTTCTATCTTCTATATAGGATAGAACCTCTTGTGTATGTTTTTTTATTAATATTGTAATATACTTCCCTTTAACAAAAGCTGGTATACGTAATTCTCTTAATTTAACACCATTTACGTTTTTCATGTTTACGACTTTAATCTGTAGTCTTTGATGTTCAAGGACTACAGTAATAATATTTTCTGAACCACCTAATGCAATATAGATCAAATTCAAGTATTCAGTATCAAATCCATCTTCTGTTAAGATTTTTTTGCGTGATAAAAAGAATACTAATCCAGACAGTATTGCAATAAATATGAGCACAAGCAAGACATAATATTCAATTTTAGCAAAGACTGATAGTATATTCATAGCGCTCACCATATAAATAGATTATATCTATTTTCTTTCTTAATATCAATTATTTTATTAACATTGCATCTCCAAAAGAGAAAAATCTGTAATCTTGATTAATCGCTTCTTGATAAGCTCTCTTAATTAAATTGCTTCCTGCAAGTGCACTGACAAGCATAATTAACGTTGATTTTGGTAAATGGAAATTAGTAATTAATTTATTAACGGCTTTAAATTCATAACCCGGATATATAAAGATACTCGTTTGATATGTACCTTGATGAAATCCCTGATTAAAATTACTTTCAATCGTTCTTATGGATGTTGTGCCAACGCACACAATATTCTTTTTATTTTCGATTGCTAAATTTAAACGCTTCGTACTTTCAGGCGTCAGAGTATAAGTTTCTTCATGCATATGATGCTTCGTAATATCACTTACAGAGACTGGTCTAAATGTGCCAAGTCCAACATGGAGTGTCACAGGAATAATCTCAATCCCTTTATCTTCGATTTTTTTAAGCAACTCTTTCGTGAAATGAAGTCCAGCAGTTGGTGCTGCAGCACTTCCTAAGTCTTTAGCGTAAACCGTTTGATACCGCTCTTGTTCGGCTAGTGTTTCAGTGATATAAGGAGGGAGTGGCATCGTTCCTAACTTTTCTAAAACTTCAATAAAAAGGCCTTCATATGACATTTTAAAGACGCGAATGCCTTCTTCCTTAATCTGTATGCACTCAGCTGTTAAAAGCGTTTCAAAATGGATTTTAGTGCCCAATTTAACTCTTTTAGCAGGCTTTGTTAAAGCTTCCCATGTATTCTTTTCAACTTCTTTGAGCAATAAAACCTCAATGACAGCATTTGTAGTTTCTTTAATACCCATGAGTCTTGCTGGAATTACTTTTGTATCATTGAGAACTAACACATCATTTTGATCAAGTTCGTCAATGATTTCATAAAAATGATGATGCGTAATCTCTTGGGTTTCTTTATTGACGATCATTAAACGAGAATGATCTCTTTTTTCACTTGGATGTTGAGCAATCTTTTCTTTAGGTAATATAAAATCAAATTCATTTACGTTCATTATCAAATAGTCCTTTATAAAATTTTATGCCTAACGACTCATAAGTTTTTTCAGTAGCGACGCGGCCTCTTGCAGTTCTCTTGATGTAACCTTCTTGAAGTAAATAAGGTTCATAAACATCTTCAATGGTTGTGACTTCTTCACTGATGGTCGCCGATAGTGTTTCAACACCAACAGGTCCACCACCAAATTTTTCGACGATGCTTCGTAGATATCTATAGTCAGTGTGATCTAATCCGTTATGATCAATACCTAACTTTGATAAAGCATGATTTGTTATTTTATTGGTGATGATGCCATCACCGATGATTTCAGCAAAATCTCTAACTCTTCTAAATAATCTATTGGCAATTCTAGGTGTGCCTCTTGATCTCATTGCGAGTGAGTTTACTGCATCAAGTTCAATTTCAGTTTGATAGACCTTAGAGGTTCTTGTTACAATCTTTTTTAAGTCTTCAACATTATAATATGGTAATCTAAATACAACACCGAAACGATCGCGTAATGGTGCGGATAAATCACCGAATCGGGTTGTTGCACCAATCAAAGTAAATGGTGGCAAATCAATTCGAATTGATCTAGAATCATGATCTTTACCAATAACGATATCTAAAACATAATCTTCCATGGCTGCATAAAGAACTTCTTCAACAAATCTAGGCAATCGGTGAATCTCATCAATGAATAAGACATCACCAGGATTTAATGAACTTAAAACAGCAGCTAAATCACCACTTCGTTCAATGGCTGGGCCACTCGTTATTTTTATTTGTACACCAAGCTCATTTGCAATAATTTGAGCTAAAGTTGTTTTTCCTAATCCAGGAGGACCATAAAGCAAGATGTGATCCAAAGCTTCTTTTCTCTTAAGAGCAGCTTTAATATATACATCGAGCATTTCCTTGATGTCTTCTTGACCAATATATTGATCTAATGATTGAGGACGAAGTGATTGATCTTCATCTTCTTTGATAGACATCGCGGTGACAATACGTTCTTTATCCATAAAGCACCTACTTTATTAACATTTGTAATGCTTGTTTGATCATCACTTCAACTGCTTGATCATGATCGAGTTTTTTCATGACTTTTCTAATTTCTGTTTTTGAATATCCAAGTGCATTAAGTGCATCTTCAACATCGTTTTTGGCTGTTGGAATTAATTCATCCTCATCTTCAACAAGCTTACCTTTTAGATCTAATATAATTTGTTGAGCACTCTTTAATCCAATACCGGGGAATTTCATTAGATATTTAACATTTCCTTCTTCAATAGCAAGAATTGTTTCATGTATCTGTTCTGTTGCTAAAATGCTTAAAGCACTTTTTGGACCAATGCCGGATACACCAATAAGGCGAATAAAAAGCTCTTTGCTTTCTAAGCTGATGAAGCCGTATAGATTATCAATATCTTCACGGACATAATGATGTGTATAGATCTTTACTTCATCATTGATATGATAACTATATGGATTTGGTGAAATAATCAAATATCCTATGCCATGGTTTTCAATGACAATGTAACTCGGTTTAATCTCAGTTAACTTACCATAAATATATGCATACACTTAAATCACCATACCTTTTATTGTTTCCCAATATTATACCATTTTTGACAAGTTTTTTCTATCATAACCAATGATTATGTTATAATTATTTTAGGATGTGATAGTTATTCAAAAGTTTGAATATTTAAAATCATTTCAGAATGATTTAAAGCAACAATTGAGTGTTGATAGGAAATATCTGCCAATTTCTAGAAAATTGGTGGTTCTTTTGCGCGAAATTAGTCCATATCTTGCTAAAATTCAAAAAAATCAACAAAATTTAAAGGCAATTCAACTTCAAAAAAGTTTAGGTATTAATAAAATATATGCACAAAGTGTTGAAAATTTCCACCGCTCTATTAAAGTTCTAGAAGATAAAAATCATGCTGAGGTAGAAAAGAGTCAAAAAATCAGAGTTAAAAAAACTCATGAAATTAATAGAAATTTAAAGGCAGAATTCGAAAAAATAGATTTAAAAATATTACAGGCAAATCAAAAATCAATAGATGAACTTGCTAAAGTTGAAATGAGTTATAAACGCGAGTTAAGTGCGATTCAACGTATTATGGTTGGAGCAAAAAAAACTTATCAACAAGCGACATTTGCCATTGAAACTGAAAAAGCAGATGCTGTTGGTGCTATTACTGCTGCATTCGAAGAAAAAATTAAAGGATTAGATCAAAAAATAGAAGAATTAAACTTAAATCATCAAGAAAAAGTAACACAAGTTAAACAAGCAGGTCTAATAGAGAATAATAATAATGATGAAACCTATTTAATCATTAAAAATACGTATACACAGTTGAGTATCCAACTCAATAAAAAAATAAATCAGATTAAAAAGAAACATCAACATGCTTTAGCAGTTGTTGATAAAGAGTATAACTCTAAGCTCCTACCAATTAATAAAGCAATTGAGAGATTAAAAAAAGAATACCAAGACGAACAACAAAAATCATTACAAGCCTATAGCGAAAAAATGAATAGTCTTAATGTAGTCTTTGATATTCAAAAAAACGCTTATGAAACCAAAAAAGCGCGTATTATTCATGAATCAAATGATGCAATAACGCTTTTTAACAGTAAATTATCGGCCTATAGAGAATCCATCCAAAAAGAAAAACTTGATACATCTCGAAAAATGAGAGATGAAATGAAGTCTATGGAAGATAACAAAGAAAAAGATTATCATACAAAAGCATTGTCGCGCACATTAAACACTTTTGATAATGATTTAAATAAACAAATTATCAGAACTAACAAAGATATATTAGAAAAACAGAGGGATCAACAACGTCTTCTTTTTCAACATGACTCGAAGCATCTTAAAGAGATTAATGAGTGGAGACTTAAAAAAGCACTCTACGAGTATGAGAAAAAACAAGAATTTGCTAAAATTGATTTAAATTATCATCACAACCTAACAGCATCAGAACAACAACTTAAGCTTTCTAAAGCAAATTATATCTTTAATAAAGATGTTCTTCTTCTTAATCATAATAAAGATTTGTTACCTTTAGAATTTCAATTAGCAATTGCTGCTGCAGTACAAGAACGCGAACTCAATTTGCTTGGAAACGATGCTCATCAGGCAATAGCGTTTGTGAAATTTCAGGAAACACTTTTAGAATTTGAACTCAAGCTCAACTTACTACAATTGGAACTTAGTAAAGAAGTATCAAAAGTGCTTTTTAATGCTGATACACAAGTCTTAAACGTCAGTATTCAGTTGGAACTTGAAAAAGAAAAAATAAAAAGAAATTTCATTCTAACTGAACAGGAATTAAGAATTGAACTTAATCAAGCTATATTAAATAAAGCATCTCAAGCGATTCAGTTTGAACTAGAGCAAGAACTTATCGTGATTGACTCTGATCGCGAGTTGATGCTTATAGAAAACAAGTATATTTTAGAAACAATAAAAAATGATGTATTAAAAGAAGAACGTAAAAGAGAATTTGTTATTAGTGAAGCCAAATATAAAAATCAACAACGTATGAGCAATGAAAAAGCAAATCGTTTCCTAAAAACATATCAAATAGAACTAGATTATAATCAACAACAAACTGAAGACTTCATGAATCTTCTTAGAATGTATTATGGATTAATTCATAATCTCAAAATACAATTGATCGATCTTTATCACCTACCATCACATCCAGAAGTCTTAAAGAATATGATTAAACAAATAAGTCTTCTAACTATAGAACTCTATCAATCTTTGATTTTAGTGATTGAGCAATTTCAAGCTTCAGATCAAGATTATTACATTAAAAAAATTGAAGATCTAACTGGATATAAATATATGCTTAAACATGAAGACACAATGAACTATTTCACACAAGAAATTAACAAAGTTACTCAAAGAAGAGCATATATTGAAAATGATATAAAAAAACTTGAAGATCATTTTTTCATGAATCAAAGTGTATTAGAACATCATCAAATGTCTATCGATCAACTTATAAAAGGCAATCAAGAGGAAAATAAAGATAACTCAAAAGATCACAGCAAATTTACAAATTCAAAAACGATTCAAAAAATATTATCTGGTCAAGAACAAGATATCAAACATATTAGAAAAGATTTAAGAGGTATCGAACATGCAATCGATGCAAAACATCAAGATATTCTGCAAGTCGATAGAGAAATAAATAGATTATCAACAAAACAAAGAAATTCAGAAAAATTATTGGAAAAAGCAAAACATCAAGAAGCATCCATTTTTTACAGATATTTGAATAATAACCAAGATATTTATCAGTCTTCTGCTCTTGACATAAAAACGTATTTTGATGCAGTGCAACAATTTTATGAAAATCTTCAAAATGAGGTTTATGTATCTGATGCATTTCTTGCTATTGAAGATAAGAAAATAAATAAAGTCTTATATATATATGAAAGACAATTAATCAATACGCATCAATCATTTATGAATATGATGCTGAAGTACTATCATCAAAATGAAAAAGAACAACTGAAAATGATTAAAGGATTTAAAAAATCGATGTCTTCTTTGATTGTCTCGCTTAATCAAACATATGAAAATCAAGTTAATAATCATCAACTAGAACAGAAAAAGCTTCTTGATGAAAAAAACAATCAGCTTAATCAAGAAAAACAAAAAATAAAGAAAAAACTAAGTATTGAAAATATAGCATATATTAAAAAACTGAATTCAGAGCAAGTGGTTCTAAAACAAGTTGAAACAAAGATTACAGCAAATAGTGTTAAACAGATTTCTGAAATCAAATTATTAAATGAAAACCAAACATCTATTGCTGCACAATATAATTCTGACTTTCAGGATAAAAAAACTACACTCGAAGAAGATGATAGAAAAACAATTCAACATATTGACAGTAGCAGACAAAGCACTGAGAAAAATTATCATGAAAAAGAAGAATCTGTTTCAAATAAAAATCAAGTACTTCTTACGAAATATCAGCTTAGTCATGAAAAGAATGTTGAACTACTTAAACAAAAAACTTATCATTATGAACAGATTATTTCAAAAGCCATTAAGGCAGATGAAGACAGAACCAAACAACATATTAAAACTTTAAAACGTATGAATAATAAAAGAGAATATGAACTTAAGATCATTTTATCGCATCATAAGCGTTACATGTATAGCACGCGTAAATCGCAAAATCGTGTATTTGCTAAAGAATCGAGAATTCTTAAAAAGAGTCATAATTTTAAAATTCGAATGCTTCATTTAAACTAAAGGAAAGATTTTCTTTCCTTTTTTTTGCAAAAAAAATAAGGACAATGTCCTTATTCTATAAATTCAAATTCAAATTCAAAAATACGTATAATATCTTTGTTTTTTGCGCCTTCCTTACGAAGTGCATCATCAACACCCATGCTTCTCAGTTGTCTAGCAAAGCGCTTAACAGCTTCATCTTTAGTGAAGTCTGTACGATCGAAAAGGACTTTTAATTTGGTACCTGTAAGTTCGAATACATCATCGACCTTCGTTATGATAAATGCAGGTTCTTCATCTATAAAGACATAATCTCTTGTTAATTCGCTTTGTTCTTCTTTGATAATTTTTGGTGCTTCATGCAATGTTTCTAAAATCTTATATAAGAGTTTATCAACATCTTTTTGTTGTAGTGCTGATATTGATATAATGGGTAACTTGATTTGTTTTTCTAGTTTTTTCAAGATGAGATCAGTTCCAGGCATATCAATTTTATTTGCAACAATAATTTGAGGACGATCTAAAAGTGCTTCATTATACATTTCAAGCTCATGATTGATCTTGACGTAATCAGCATATGGATCTTCTCTCGTTAAATCAAGGACATGTAGGAATACACGGCATCTTTCAATGTGTTTAAGGAACCTGATACCTAATCCTAAACCTTGATGCGCATTTTCAATCAAACCAGGTAGATCGGCTAAAACAAACGATTCTTCGCCTACCATAACCATGCCTAAATTAGGTTGTAATGTTGTAAAAGGATATTCTGCTATTTTAGGTCTTGCATTGGATACGACGGATATAAAGGTTGATTTTCCAACACTTGGATACCCAACTAATCCAACATCAGCTAAGACTTTCAATTCAACATGAATTCTTAAAATTTGGCCCATGTCTCCATTTTCTGCATAGTCAGGGCATGAATTTCTAGAGGTTGCCATCGCAATATTTCCTCGGCCACCCTTACCGCCACGAGCAACAACAAGCTCCTGGTCTTGTGTTAATATTTCACCAATTTTAATTGATTTATCTTCTGTAAAAACAATCGTTCCTAATGGAACTCTAACATATGTATGTTCAGCACAAGCGCCATGCATCCCTTTTGATGCTCCATTGACGCCTGGTTTTGCTTTTATATGTCTTTTGTATCTTAAATCAAGCAACGTAGATTTACCTTCGTCGCCTACAAAAATAACGTGACCGCCATGACCACCATTACCGCCCCATGGACCGCCAAATTCAACATATTTTTCTCTTCTATATGCAGCCATACCGTTTCCACCACGACCACCATAAACTTGAACTACTATTTCATCGACAAACATTTATAACACCTCATTTTGACAAAAAAAAGGATAACTAGGTTATCCTTCGTAAACTGATACCTGCGTGCGGTCACGGCCTTTTCTTTCATATTTCACAGTGCCGGTTACCGTTGCGAATAATGTGTCATCTCCACCGCGCATTACATTTAAGCCCGGATGAATTTTAGTTCCTCTTTGTCTATAAATGATTGAACCTGCAGTAGCAAATTGACCATCACTTAATTTTGAACCTAAACGCTGAGAAGCTGAGTCACGTCCATTACGAGTGGAACCTGTACCTTTTTTCGATGCGAATAACTGTATATTTAATTTTAACATGTTATCCCTCCTTCTGGTTTTTTATATATTTAGGATATTGTCTTTGTAGATCATTAAGGGTATATTCCAAATTTTCCATTAATCCTTGGATAATGGAATCAAAGACATTTAATGTCAATTTGAAGTATCCTTCTTCAACTGTCAAATCAATTTTTTGATTTAACCCTAAGTGCTCAATTGCATTTGCTGTAACGAGGGTTGCTGCGGATACCGCTGCACAGATGATATCTTCACCGCTTTTTTTATAATTAGCGTGACCTGTTACTAAAATTTGATTGAGTTTTTCATTTTGATATACAAACTTTGATTTAATCATGTCTTTTATGCGACGATTGATTCAATCACTAGTTTTGTATATGCTTGTCTATGACCTTGCTTTTTGCGGTAATTTTTTCTAACCTTGTATTTAAATACGATGATCTTAGGACCACGACCGTGTTTTAATACTTTGGCAACCACTTTAGCGCCTTCTACGATTGGAGTTCCGATAACGGTTTTTTCTCCACCCAACGACAAGACTTCAGTAAACTCAAATGTTTCGCCTTCTTCTACATCTAATTTCTCAATATAGATTTCTTGACCTTCGCTCACGCGAACTTGTTTACCGCCAGTTTTTATAACTGCATACATGTTGCTACACCTCCTTATTTTCTGAAGACTCACTATTTAAGGTAGCTTTTTAGCATTTATGACCTGTTTTATGTGGTACAACATAGATATTTTAACGTAGTTAGGCCAAAAAGTCAACAATAATAATTTTTTTATTTTTGTAGGTCATTGACTTTAATGTGTTATTGAATTTAATCTATACAGTAATCAATTTTTTATATGCAAATAGATATGTGTGTTAGATAAGTAAATCAGCCTTCGTAGTGATATAATAAGGGTGAAAATATAAAGGATGGTGTTAGTTATGAAATTAAGAAAACTAGGCAAAACGAATATTGAGGTATCAGAGATTTCACTAGGTACATGGCAATTAGGCAGTACCTGGGGTATGCCTTTCTCACGTGAAGAAGCATTTAATATCTTAGATGTGGCACAAAGTCAAAAGATTATTTGTCTTGATACTGCTGATGTCTATCAAGATGGTTTAAGTGAAAAAACAATTGGTGAGTATACAAAAGAAAAAAACTATCATCCATTTGTAATCACAAAGGTTGGACGAAGATTACCAGAACAAAAAAATGAATTGTACACTGAACAAAGTATTAGAAAGTTCGTAGATGATTCAAGAAATAATATGAATGTGAAAGCGTTAGATATGGTTTTACTTCATTGTCCACCAACTGATTTATATAAAGAAAATCGCGCGTTTGATGTGCTGGATCAATTGGTTAAAGAAGGACAGATTAAGCATTATGGCGTCAGTGTTGAAACCGTTGAAGAAGCAATGCTTGCTATGAATCATAAAGGCGTTGAAGCAATCGAGATTATCTTTAACATGTTTAGATTAAAACCATCATTAGAATTCTTTGCTAAAGCTAAAGAAAATAACGTAGGTATTATTGTAAGAGTCCCTTTAGCAAGCGGTTTACTAACTGGTAAGTATCATGAAAAGACGGTCTTTAATCCTAACGATCACAGAACATTTAATCGTAATGGTGAAGCATTTGATAAAGGTGAAACTTTCTCTGGAGTTGATTATCATTTAGGCTTAAAAGCAGTTAATGAATTAAAGAAATTATTTAATACTGAAAATTTAGCACCGATTGCTTTAAGATGGATCTTGATGTTTGATGAAGTCAGTACCGTTATTCCAGGTGCAAGTAGAGCTGAGCAAGTTTTATGGAATACTTCTGCTGCATCACTTCCACCACTTACTCAAGAGCAGATGGATGGTGTTGAAGCGATATATGATAAGTATATTAAACCTTCAGTTCATCATTTATGGTAATTAAATTCAAATGATTAGATAAACAAAAAAAGGAGCAAAAATTTGCTCCTTTTTGTTTCAAATATGTTTTTATCGTTTTCCTGGATCGTATGGTTCTCCTGATGCACGAGGTGCTTGAGATGTTTTTGATGTAAATGCTAAAACAAATAACGTTAGAACAAATGGAAGCATTGAGTACACTTTATCAGGTAAACCTGCATCTCTTAAGAAATTGATAGATTGATATGCACCAGATAAATTAAGCATGAATCCAAAGAATACAGCAACTACGATGATTCTAAATGGTTTCCACTGTCCGCTAATTAATACAGCTAGTGCTAAGAACCCATAACCAGACGCTGTAGCTCTAAAAGCGACATCGAGAGGAACAACTAATAAAAGTCCACCAATACCAGCAAGTAAACCTGATATCATGACACCAAAATAACGCATCTTAGCAACATTGATACCTGCAGCATCTGCTGCATGTGGGTGTTCACCACACGCACGTAGTCTTAGGCCAATTCTTGTCTTATACAAGAAAATTCCTGCAATTAAGATGATAATGATTGTATAAAATGTTGAATAATATCCTTTTTCAAAGAAAATTGGACCTAAAACAGGTATTTTAGTTAAGAATCCCATTTCACG
Source organism: uncultured Mariniplasma sp. (assembly GCA_964553665.1). Classification (GTDB taxonomy): domain Bacteria; phylum Bacillota_I; class Bacilli_A; order Acholeplasmatales; family Acholeplasmataceae; genus Peloplasma. Next base: position 24,740 of record CAZKLF010000013.1, read on the forward strand.
AACGAAATAGTTATCTCTAAATAGAATATTTTCACCACCATATATAAGCTTAATAACAAAGAGTGCAAAAGCTGGAGCTAGTAAATTGAGGGCTGTACCACTAATGATTTGATTAGCTTTCATATTGATTGATGCAAAAGCATGAATCAAACTAAAGAGCATTCCAGCTATCCCTGCAACCAATATACCTAATAAATATACAACTTGACTGTTAATAGAGCTATCTTCAAATTTAACAATAAACATAATACCAATGAAAGCTCCAAATACCATCATTCCTTCTAGTGCAATATTAACAATCCCACTTCGTTCTGAATATAATCCACCAAAAGCGACTAAAATCAGTGGAACAATGACATAAATACTTCTTCTTAAAACAAAGAATAGACTTGCTGACCCAAAAATATATAAGAACAAATAAACTATGATTACAATTAATAAAATAGAAACGATTTTAAACAATCTTGGGTTGACATTTCGATTAAGTACTTTTACTGAATTACCATCAATAAAAAGTACTTTATTTTGAGTAAGTTTTTGATGGATAAAACTGAAGAAATCCTTGATTGTGTTCATTAGTTTTTTCATAGAATTTCACCTCCGAATTGTTTCTTGAAGATTTTTTTAATGACTTTTCTAAAAACAAAACCAAGTGCACTAAAATAAACAATAGCGGATATAATAACACCAATAATGTTCGGGTCATATCCCCAACCACTTAATTGATCTCCCCCAACTTTTAACCAAGCAAAGAATATTGAAGATGCAATAATGGGAAGTGGACCTGAATATGCAAGAAGTGCTACTGCAATCCCTTCAAATCCTTGTGAGATTGGATAAGTCTCAATTTTGTAGGTTGCACCTGTCACATTTAAATAAAGGGTAGCCGCAGCTAATCCTGATAACGCACCTGCAATGACCATCGATAAAATAATGCTTCGTTTTGAATTAATTCCAGCATATTTTGCGGAATCTTTATTTAACCCAACTGCTTTAAGTTCAAAACCAAACGTAGTTTTATTTAAAACGATATGAATAATAATTGCAGCAATTACAGCAAGTATAATTCCAATATCAATCGTATTACTATTAAAGAGAGAATCAAGTCCCCACGTAGGAAGTGCTCCTGTACGTATAACTTTTTGTGCATTTTGTGTTGTACTTCCAATTAAATTGGCTGCTGCGTAAGCAACGAAAGCACCATATACTGCAATCCAGTTCATCATAATAGTTGAAACCACTTCATGCACGTTAAATAATGCCTTTAATAGACCTGGAACTAATCCCCATAACGCTCCACCAAGTATTGCAGCTAAAACAGCTACGGCCCATTGGAAATCCCCTAGAAATGTCCATTTGACACCGACAAATATAGCTAGAAATGCACCAAATGCCATTTGACCAGAAACACCTATGTTAAATAAACCAGTCTTGAATGCAAATCCAACACTTAATCCTGCCAAGAGTAGTGGAGCAGCATAGATCAATACATCACCTATACCTGTAAGACCCTTACTAAAACCACCAAATAAAATCGTCGCTAGACCTCCACCAGCATATGGAGGATTTACTATGAGCATAATAAAGAATCCAACAAGTATACCGGATAGAATTGCGAGTACTGAAGCTAAAAAACCAATATTACGAAAAGGTTTAAAAAGGATATTAGAAATACTAATCATAAATTTCTTTATGATATCTTTAAATTTATTCATCATGATAAAATACCTCTTTTAGAACCAGACATGAAAAGACCCAATTCATTTTCAGTTGTTGTTTTAGGATCTACTTCAGCTACCAGTTCACCTTCATAAATGACCATAATACGATCTGCAACGTTTAGAACTTCATCTAATTCAAGTGAAATCAATAAAACAGCCTTTCCTTGATTTCTGAGTTCTATCAATTGTTTATGTATATATTCAATTGCACCTACATCCAATCCACGTGTTGGAGTTACAGCAATCATTAAGTCAGGATTACGATCAAGCTCCCTAGCAACAATTGCTTTTTGTTGGTTTCCACCACTCATACTTCTAGCTGGTGTCATGACACCTTGCCCACTTCGGATATCGAACTTTTTAATAAGTTTTTTCCCATGTTCTTTGATTTCATCAAATTTCAAAAATCCGTATGTTTGAAATTCAGTTTTAAAATATGATTGCAAGACAAGATTTTCTGCAAGTGTAAAATCAAGGATTAGACCGTGCTTATGACGATCTGCTGGAATATGACCCATTCCGCCTAATGTCTTATTTCGAATTGATTTATAGGTAATATCATCACCATTTAATAAAATCTTGCCTTCATGAATGGGAATAAGTCCAGTTATTGCTTCAATTAAATAAGTTTGCCCATTTCCTTCAATTCCAGCAATACACAAGATTTCCCCTTGTTTCACCTTAAAACTCGTATTTTTGACTTGTGGTTTATGAGAATGACTACCTAAAACGGTTAAGTTTTCGACTTGAAGAACTGTATCTCCAAGTTTTTGCTCAGGTTTATCAATCACAAAACTAATCTTTCTTCCAACCATCATTTCAGCTAATTGTTCGAGTGATGTATTTTTAACGTCAACTGTACCGATATATTTTCCTTTTCTAAGTACACTACAACGATCAGCGACTGCTTTAATTTCGTTTAGTTTATGCGTGATTAAGATAATTGATTTTCCCTCTTTAATTAAATTCTTCATGATCTTCATCAATTCATCTATTTCCTGAGGAGTTAAAACTGCAGTTGGTTCATCAAAAATAAGAATTTCAGCATTTCGATAAAGCATCTTTAAGATTTCAACACGTTGTTGCATCCCCACTGTAATATCTTCAATTTTCGCATAAGGATCAATTTTTAATTTATAACGATTACTTAACTCTTCTATGCGTCTAATTGCATCTTCCATTTTGATAAAACCGTATTTTGTATCTTCCATGCCAAGAAAAATATTTTCAGCAACCGTAAAATTATGAACAAGTTTAAAGTGTTGATGTACCATACCGATGCTTAAATTATTAGCATCATTTGCACTTTCAATTCTAACTTCTTTTCCATTAACTTTAATGGTTCCTTCTTCTGCTTGATATAAACCAAAAAGCACACTCATTAGTGTGCTTTTGCCAGCACCATTTTCTCCGAGTAATGCCAGGATTTCACCTTTTCTTAATTGCAAGGTAACATTATCATTTGCAATAACGCCTGGAAATTTTTTAGTTATATTGAGCATTTCAATAATATACTCCATTTGTGCACCTCTTCGCTAATCTGATATATGCTTATTATATATTATAATAAAAAAAAAGGGAAGAAAAATTTCTTCCCTTTTTAAAACGTTAAGCTTGATAATCGAATGTAATCTTCGTATAAGTAGCTGCAAATGCAACTGCGCCTAAAGTATCTTCGTCATCAACAACAACTATACCATCAACAATTTTGCCTAAGATAATATCATAAGCAGCCTTATTAAATGTATCAAATCTGTCAAAATCATCAGCTAATTTAACACCTTCGTTTGCTGCATTATAAACTTGAACTTCTCCACCTGGGAATTCATCGTTATTCCAAGCTTTTAATGATTCATAAACTGAAGGAGCTAATTCTTTCATTGCAGATGTGATAATTGTAGTAGATTCAGCTCTTTGGTCTACGTCAACACCAATTGTTTTTCCGCCTTCTTGTTGTGCAGCAGCGAATACAGATCCACCAGCACCACCAGCAGCAGCAAAGATTACTTCAGTGCCTTGTTGATACCATGAAGCAGCTTTAGCTTGGAATGTAGTATCTGGACCAAATCCTCCAAGATAATTATATTGCATGTTAATAGCACCATCATCTAATTCCATTTCAGTAGCAGCGTAATTAGCGCCTTGGATGAAACCATAACCGAAACGAACAACTGCAGGAACAGCTTTACCACCCATGAATCCAAGTTCAGTCATGCCATCATAAACAGCAGCATAGCCAGCTAAGAATCCTGTTTCATGCTCAGTGTAGAAAATACTTAAAACGTTATCTCCTTGAGTGAAATCACCTTTTGTAGGATCAGTAAAGAAATTTTCGCCATCTAATGTTTCTCCTGTATCCCAGTTAGTGACATTACTTGGTGAACTATCTAAAATAATAAATAGTACGTCTGGATGTTTAGTTTGTGAAATCCAAACTGCATTTTCGAAAAAGTAACCTGGTGTAACGACTACTTTAGCTCCATCTTCCACAGCTTGATCAATACTCTTCACGTATTCATCAGTTGTTTGATTAGCAGGTTGAATGTATTGTCTAGAGACTTCAAATTCATCAGCAAACTGTAATACGCCTTCCCAAGCACCTTGATTAAATGATTTATCGGTAACTGTACCAACATCAGTAACTAGAGCAATGTCAAATGTTTCTTTAGCTTCACATCCTACAAGTACTGAAAATAATGCAATAACAAAAAGTAATGTAATAATTTTTTTCATCTTTTTCTCCTCTTTTTTTTTGTAGGGGCTTCATTTCCCCATTTATTCTATTTTACCTAATATTTGCAATATAAGCAACAACAAAATACATTATTTCCCATACTTTCTTTATAAAGAAAAAGTGCAATTAAGCACTTTGTGTATTTGTTTTAGATTTTTTTTCTTTTGGTTGAGGTTTTTTAAAGAGCGCAGCGATTCTTTTTGGCAACATCATAAAGGCGTCTGCCATCACTTGTGGCATCATACCAGCAGCTTCTAATAGTGCTGTTCTTCTTATTTCTTCTTTGGTTATTTCTTTAGCATCACTAAATAGGAATTTGCGTGTGACAATCCCAATTCGTAATGTTAATAATCCATTAGACATGCCTTGTGCTACAGAGGATACAAGTGGCTTAATAAATGGAATATCACCAATCGCATTCACAGTTGATGTAGGCATGAGTTCAGTAATGTCCATATTCTCTAGGCCTTCAGCAATTAATGCTGTTGTAAATACATTGACTGTTAACTTTGATAAATTCTTAAATGATGGTCTAAATCCACACATCACAACGAGTTCTTTAATCATTTTTAGATTAACAGCTACAACTGTGAAAAAATCGAGTCGACCATTTTGCGAAATAGCCGTGGATATCATAACTGTTTTAGCATTCCTTCTAATGACTGCATTCATCTGTTTTTTAATGTGCTTGTTAAATGTTTCATTAAGTGCTTCTCTAAGTAAGATAGAACTTCCCATTGCAGCTAGCAATTTCTTTTCTTCTTCAGGAGGGAAAGTATCTAAGGCAATGAGTCTTTTAGCAACTCTCTTATAGACTAAGTGATTTTTTCTTGTCGCTTCATCAAGCGTTGTCTCAACAGAAAAAGATGGTGAAAACATGATGATATTAAGAGGTCTAAGAATTAAGAGATAAACTAAAATTGCTGAAAGTCCATAAAATCCGTATTCCACATATGGATGGATAGAACGCAAGCGATCTCCAACATCTAAGATGCTGCTTAATAAGATTAAGATAAACAAAACCACAAATCCTATAGCAATTAAATACCAAAATAGTTTGGTAGAATCTCTTTTCTTCATGATAATCACTTCCTTAATATAAATTATAGCATAAAAGCACTTAAAATTTTGTTTTCTTATGTTCTTTTAAACTATAAAATTCATGATTGCCTATCACGATATGGTCGATTAAATCAATCCCAATGATATCACTTGATTCCATTAAAGATGAAGTTGATTGATAATCGGCTTTACTTGGTGTTGAGTCACCAGAAGGATGGTTATGGACAAAGATGATTGCTGCTGCTGATAATTTGATTGCACGTCTATAAATTTCTCTTGGATGAATCAATGTTTGATTGATTGTTCCAATGAAAATCGTCTCTTTCTTAATCAATTCACTTTTTGTATTTAAATATAAACAGATAAAGTGCTCTTGATCTAAATGAGATAAATCATGATGCATCAGATGATAGACATCAACTGGTGATGTAATTTTAGTCTTTTTTCCTTGATGAAGCGCAGATAATCTTTTTCCTAGTTCTATTGCCGCAATAATCGTAGTTGCCTTTGCCTCTTTGATCCCTTTAATCAATAGAAGTTCATGATATGTAATTCTCTTCAAATCTTCTAAACTCTCTAAATGATATAAAACATTTTTAGATAATTCTAATACAGATAAATCCTTTCTTCCTGTTCTTAATAAGATGGCAAGCAATTCCTCATTTGATAAAGCGGATACTCCATATTCTATCAATCTTTCTCTAGGTCTTTCTTCTTTTGGCATTTCTCTTATGAGATACATAAAAAAACCTCCTCTATTTATGATAGAAAAGGATTTATATTTTTACTTTATTAATATTTAATCTACGAGATGAAGTCCACGATATCTAGCAATTTGTTTCACATCTTTATCACCACGACCAGATAAATTGATGACTAAGATCTTATCTTTATCTAATGTAGGAGCAAGCTTAATTGCTAATGCAACTGCATGAGCACTTTCAATGGCTGGGATGATGCCTTCCATTTTGCATAAATATTCAAATGCAGATACTGCTTCTTCATCGGTGATATATTCATATTCTACGCGGTTAATATCTTTTAGATAGGCATGTTCAGGTCCAATACCAGGATAATCTAAACCCGCAGAAAGAGAATAAACAGGCGCTATTTTCCCATCTTCATCTAAAAGTACTAAAGTATTCATCCCGTGGATGACACCTTCAACACCTAAAGTCATCGTTGCTGCATGATCACCAATATTATTTAATCCTTTTCCGCCTGCTTCTGCGCCGATCAATCTAACAGATGAATCATTAATGAATTCATAAAATGCGCCCATCGCATTTGAGCCTCCACCAACACAAGCAATAACAACATCAGGAAGTCTTCCTTCTTTGTTTAAGATTTGTTCTTTGATTTCTTTTCCAATGACCTTTTGGAAATCTCTTACCATCATTGGGTATGGATGTGGTCCAACAACAGACCCTATTAAGTAATACGTATCTTCTAATTCAGTACTCCATTTTGTAAGAGCACTATCAACGGCTTCTTTTAATGTCTTTAAGCCATCTTCAACATAAACTACCTTACATCCTAGAAGTTCCATTCTATAAACATTTAAACTTTGTTTTTCAATATCAACAGCGCCCATATGAACTTCACAGTCCATCTTAAGTAGTGCAGCTGCTGTTGCTGTAGCAACTCCATGCTGCCCAGCACCCGTTTCTGCGATCAGTTTCTTCTTTCCCATCTTTTTAGCTAATAACGCTTGACCGAGTACATTATTAATTTTATGTGCACCCGTATGGTTTAAATCTTCTCTTTTAAGATAGATTTTAGCCCCACCAAGGTCTTTAGTCATATTATCTGCATAATATAACAATGATGGTCTATTCGCGTATTCTACGAGTAAATCATCAAACTCCTTTAAAAACGCTTCATCATGCTTATAGAGATTATAAGCCTTTTCAACTTCTTTAACCGCCTTAAGAATAGGTCCTGGGACAAATTGTCCACCAAATCTTCCAAACTCCATTGCTTCCTCTTTTCCGTCTTAAACGTCATTTTGAAAGGTTTTGAACCTTAAATAACAAAAAAAGCCATTCGTCGTATATATTGGGACGAATAGCTCGTGGTGCCACCCAAGTTCAAGAAATTTATTAGATTTCTCCTTTAACAAAATACTCCATCAATTAAGACTTTTATATTTTTGTCCTATAACGGGAACTCCCGGCTGAAGGCTACTATAGTTCACCTTGCTTCTTATGAGGCCATTCACTTAATGATGTTGTATACTTGCCTTCCACCGTTTGCAAGCTCGCTTCATACTTTTCGTTTAAATTACTCTTCTCAATCTTCGAATTTACTTATGATTATACACATATCTATTTTAAATTGCAAGTTTCTTTTAATTTATTTTTGATAATGGTTTTTAATATACCCAACGAAATGAAGTGAGCCAGTCACAATTAAGATTGTATCATCATCCATCATCCCTTTAAGTTCACATAGTGCATCAAGTGAATTTTCTTTATACTCTATATTTTCTCTTAAAAATTCAGTTAATTCTTTAAATCTAGGGTCTGGGAAAGTTGTTATAAAGATTCTTTGAGTAAAAGATTCAATAATATCTAACATCCCAGAAATATCTTTATCACTTAAAGCTGAAAATAAAACCCAAATCTTTTTATCTTTAAATGTGCTCAGGGCACTTTGTTTAAGCGCTTCTATAGCGTGCGTGTTATGACCACCATCGATATAGATGTGATAATCAATCTCATCTAATCTACCAGGCCACACCGTATTTTCTAAGCCTCGAGCTATTTCTTCATCTAAGATATAAGGAAATAAATAATGGATTGCTTTAATTGAAATGAGTGCATTTAATAACTGATATTCACCAATTAAAGGTAATTGATAGACCATATCATCTAATTGAAAGATTAAAGGAATATCATTCATCTTTTTTAAATCTTTAACTGAATAATATTCAGCAGTTATAGATGCTTTTTTTATATGATCCTTAAAATATGGATAAAGTGCTTGATCAACGGTTGTTATTAAATGATTTCCAGGTTTTAAGATGCCTAATTTATTATAAGCAATTGATTCTAAGGTGTTTCCGAGCTGTTTCATGTGATCAAATCCAATTGATGTAATCAGTGACAGATCATAATTTAAGATGTTTGTAGCATCTAATAGGCCACCAATACCAACTTCTATGACAATCACATCAACTTTCTTTTGATCAAAATAGATTAAACTCATTAAAGTTAAGAGTTCAAAAAATGACAAAGATTCACCATAATCTTTTTCAAAAGATTGATTAAAGCTAGCAATAGTTCGGATTAAATCCAATAGCTCATCATCTTTAATATCTTTGAATTGATATCTAATGCGTTCATGAAAAGAAACTAAATAAGGCGAAGTAAAAGTGCCTACCTTATATCCAGCTTCAATAAGGGTATTTGAGAGATAAGCGCATACGGATCCTTTACCATTCGTTCCAGCAACATGGATCTTCTTTACCTTGGATAAATCGAGATCTAATGAAAGATATGCACTTTTCATTCTGTTTAAATCAGCTTTTGGTTTGAATCTAACTTGAGATTCAATCCAAGTGATTGCTTCCCCAAGATTTTTAAGCATAGGATTTAAGTTTATCAAGTACAATTTCATATTGCTTTTGATAAGATTCATACTTATCTTTTTCTTGGTCTAGCTTTTGCTGTGGTGCTTTAGCAATAAATGATGGGTTATTTAAGAGTGATTCA
>CAZKLF010000013.1:34072-36625 GCA_964553665.1 uncultured Mariniplasma sp.
TAGCTTTTGCTGTGGTGCTTTAGCAATAAATGATGGGTTATTTAAGAGTGATTCACTTCTCTTAATCTCAGCTTCAAGACTGTTTTTTAGCTTTATTAAGGCTTCTTTATCTTTTTCAGGGTCAATAAGTCCTGATTTTTTAACATAGGTTAAGACCTTAGCTCCAACAAGTAAGATGGTTTCATCTTTTGTTGATAAGCTTTGTTCTATCATAATATTTTCAGCATTTAAGAACTTAACAAAGAAGTGCTCTTGTTTGTTTAAAGCATCAAACCAAGCAGAATCTTCGATGACCAAATGAAATGACAGTGGTTTAGAAGGAATAACATTGTTTTCGCTTCTTAAATTTCTCACCTTAGTGATGACATCCATTAGTTCTTTGAAATATTCAATAGATTCTAAATCAATTGCTGTTGCTACTGGCCATTTACTAATCATAATTGATTCTTCTTCACTGATTTCTAAGAATAATTTTTCAGTAACGAAAGGAATAAAAGGATGCATCATCTTTAATACCGCTTTTAAGACATATAATAATATCGCTTGAGTGTTATGTTTAGTCTTTTCATCTGCTAATGCAAGTTTAGCAAACTCAACATACCAGCTTGCAAATTCATCCCAAATAAAATTATATAAAGCTCTAGACGCTTCACCAAACTCATATTTATCATAATACATATCAGCTTCTATAATGACTTGATTAAGTCTTGATAATAACCAAAGGTCAGGTAAAGTCAAATCACCCGAAATTTGAGTGTTCACATCTTCAATGTTCATCGTAATGAAACGGGTAATATTCCAAAGCTTATTAATAAAGTTCCAGCTTGATTCAACCTTTTCTTCTTCGTATCTTAGATCTGCACCTGGTGCAGAATTTGTTGTTAAGAAATATCTTAGGGCATCAACGCCATATTCTTTAATCACATCCATAGGATCGACGCCATTACCTAAGGACTTACTCATCTTTCTACCTTCTTTATCACGGATTAATCCGTGGATTAAGACCGTATCAAAGGGATCTTCACCCGTAAACTCTAATCCTTGGAAGATCATGCGAGCAACCCAAAAGAAGATAATATCATATCCAGTCACTAAAACATTTGTAGGATAATATCTCTTATAATCTTCAGTGACCTCTGGCCATCCTAAAGTGCTAAAAGGCCATAGGGCAGATGAAAACCATGTATCTAATACATCTTCATCTTGCCTCCAGTCTTCTCCTGGAGATTCTAGTTGGACTTTAACGTTTCCATCTTTATACCAAGCAGGAATTCTATGTCCCCACCATAACTGTCTAGAGATACACCAATCTTGAATATCATTCATCCAATTCGAAAAAATCTTTTTAAATCGTGCAGGAACAAATTCAGTATTTGTTTTCAAAGCTTCTTTAGCAAGATCATCCATCTGAACGAACCACTGTAAAGATAATCTTGGTTCAACGACAACTCCCGTGCGTTCGCTAAATCCTAAATTATTCGTATAATCTTCAATTTTAGCGACTAATCCTAAGTTTTCTAAATCTTTAACTAATAAGTCTCTACACGCAAATCTTTCCATTTTGTCATACTTAAAAGCCATATCATTCATCAAGCCATCTTCTTCCATGCATAATGGCATATCAAGATGATGTCTTTTGCCGACTTCAAAGTCATTAACATCATGCGCTGGTGTTACCTTAACAACACCACTACCAAAGGTCATATCGACATAATCATCTTCAATAATAGGAATTTCTACCTTTGTTCCTGGAATATATACTTTTTTGCCGACAACATCATGATATCTTTCATCTTCTGGATGAACCATTAGTGCTTGGTCAGCAAACATCGTCTCTGGTCTTGTTGTAGCAATAATCATCGATCCTTTTCCATCAACAAAGGGATACTTAAAGTAATATAGTTTTCCAGTTGTTTCAAAATGCTCAACTTCAATATTAGATAATGCAGTCTTCGCTTCAACATCCCAGTTAATGATTCTATTGCCTCTATAGATATATCCTTTTTCATATAATTCAATAAAAACCTTATTAACTGCTTTATTTAAGGCATCATCTAAAGTAAATCTTTCTTTTGAATAATCTACAGAATTACCAAGTGCAGCCCATTGTTTTTTAATGTGCGCCCCGTACTCATCCTTCCAAGCCCAAGCTTGTTCTAAGAACTTTTCACGTCCTAAATCATAACGTGAAACACCTTGAAACTTAAGACGTGCATCAACTTTCGCTTGAGTCGCAATCCCTGCATGATCCATGCCAGGTAAAAATAACGCATCAAAACCCTGCATTCTTTTTCTTCTAATGATAATATCTTGAAGGGTATTATCCCAAGCATGACCTAAATGAAGCTTACCCGTTACATTTGGAGGTGGAATTACGATACAAAAAGGGTCTTTCGTAAGGTCACCTGATTTAAAGTATCCTTTTTTAAGCCATGTTTCATATCTGTATTCTTCAACTTCTTTAAAGTCGTATTTTGTTTTTAAGTTTGTCATTGTTTTTCTTGTATATTCAGTATGTAACATTTGATTGATACTGAATACAGCTTCCTTTCT
>CAZKLF010000014.1:0-9612 GCA_964553665.1 uncultured Mariniplasma sp.
TCATTTGTAGGATTAGAACGTCAAAATGTTGGTAAGGCAGCAGGATTGTCTGCGCATGTTTTAGTTGCTATGGGTGCAGGTGGTATTGCAATTATGCAACGACTCATGTTTGAATATCAGATTTATCTACAAGGAACGGGCATTCTTATTGATCCAGAAGGTCAAAGAGTTATTGCTCAAGTCATTACTGGTATTGGGTTTGTTGGTGCTGGCGTTATCATTAAAGACCAAACAAATGTTGTTAAAGGTATTACAACAGCAGCAACGCTTTGGCTTATGGCAATGATCGGATTAATATTAGGTAGTGGATATATTTTAGTTGGAACAATCCTCGGCCTCTTTATTACAATATTTATTGCGATTAGAGATTTACATCGTGGATTCAATCCGTTTAAAGGAAAACCATTTAACAAAATAAAAAATAAAAAGGATACTGTATAATGAATTTTGACACGATTGCTGCGATTTCAACAGCATACGGTACTGCAGGTATTTCTGTGATTAGAATTAGCGGAGATACTTCAATCCTTAAAATTAATCAAATATTTAGAGGCTTTGATTTATTAAAAGCAAAAAGTCACACACTACATTATGGCCATATCGTCAATGAGGATGGGAGTTTTCTTGACGAGGTTATGATTGCAGTGATGAAAGCACCTAAAACATTTACTGCTGAAGATGTTGTAGAAGTATCAACACATGGTGGCATTTTAATCACGCAAAAAGTACTTGAACGTATTTTATCGTTAGATATACGTTTAGCTGAACCAGGAGAATTTAGTCAACGTGCATATTTAAATGGACGTATTGATTTGGTTGAAGCTGAATCAATTATGGATTTAATTCATGCAAAAAGCGAACAGGCAATCAAGATTGCAAACCTTGGCGTGAGAAAAGAAACCTCAAAACTAATCAGAAATCTTAGATCAAAATTGTTAACTATCATTGCTCAAATAGAGGTCAACATTGATTATCCTGAATATGATGATGCTCTAGTCATGAGTAAAGAAATCATTGGTCCGAGAACAGAAATACTAATTGCTGAAATTGATAATCTTTTAAGAGAGTCTCAAAAGAACCAGATGATTCGCGAAGGCGTAAAAACGGTTATTATTGGGAAACCAAATGTAGGCAAGAGCAGTTTATTAAATGCACTTATCGATGAGGATAAAGCAATCGTCACTGAGATAGAAGGAACCACTAGAGACACGATTGAAGCATATGTTAATATTAATGGGGTTACACTCAATTTAATTGATACAGCAGGTATAAGAGAAACAAATGACATTGTTGAGAAAATTGGTGTAAACCGCTCAATGAAGGCACTTAACGATGCTGAACTTGTTTTACTTGTATTGGATCAATCGAAGTTATTAACTAAAGAGGATAAAGAATTATTAGAACTAACAAATCATAAAAAACGTATCATCATCGCAAATAAATCTGATTTACCTCAGGTTTTAAAAATGGATGAAGTTATCTTAATATCTACACTTACTAAAGCAGGATTAAAAGAACTTGAACAAGCAATTCTAACCATTTTATCTTTAGAAGACATTGAGCAAAGAGACTTTAATTACTTATCAAATGCACGACATATAGCGAAGGTAAGTGAAGCTAAAAAATCACTACAAAATGTGATAGTTTCAATTGGTTTAGATATGCCAGTTGATGTTTATGCAATCGATTTAACTGCAGCATGGAGATTGCTGGGTGATATTCTTGGGGAAAATTACCAAGACGATTTACTTAATGAATTATTTTCTAAATTTTGTTTAGGTAAATAAATAAAAAAAGGGTTATATTTTTAAGATTTTATGTCATATTATATAATATAATATGTGATATAATGAGAAAAGAAAGAAAGCGAGGGAATCCAAATGTCATATGTAGCATTGTATCGTGCATACCGTCCAAAGGCGTTTAGCGAAGTGTCTGGACAAAAGGTTATCATCAGAACATTACAAAATGCACTACTTCATGATAAGATTGCCCACGCCTATTTATTTAGTGGTCCAAGAGGCACCGGGAAAACAAGTATCGCTAAGATATTTGCTAAAGCTGTAAATTGCTTAAACCAGCCAACAAATGAACCATGTAATCACTGTGATATTTGTAAAGGGATTGACAGAGGAGATATTTCCGATGTTATTGAAATTGATGCTGCATCAAACAATGGTGTTGATGAAATAAGAGATCTTAGAGATAAGGTTAAGTATATGCCAAGTGTTGGCAAATATAAAGTCTATATCATCGATGAAGTTCATATGCTTACAACAGGAGCATTTAATGCATTACTCAAAACACTTGAAGAACCTCCGAAGCATGTTATCTTTATTCTAGCAACAACCGAAGTTCATAAAATTCCACCAACGATTTTATCAAGATGCCAACGATTTGATTTCAAAAATATTGAAACAGTGGATATTATTGAAAAACTTAATGAAATTTCTACTAAAGAAAAAATAGATATCACAGCTGAAGCGATTCGTGCGATTGCTGTGAATTCAGAGGGCGGACTTAGAGATGCGATCAGCTTATTAGATCAAGCAATCTCATTTTCTGATGGAAAAATTTCTGAAGATGATATTCATCAAGTATCAGGAAGTGTTTCTAAAAAGGCACTAACCGAGTTACTTACTGCAATATCTAATAAAGAAATCAGCAAAGCAATGGTTCTTCTTAAGAACTTAATATCTGAAGGCAAAGAGATAACAAGAATCGTTAACAATCTTATTTTAGCGCTTCGTGATATCCTTATTGAAAAATCAACAAAAGTTGATTTACCTAAATATACTGAGTTATTAAGTATTTTCTCATTTGATCATATCTACTTTTATTTAGATGTCCTAAATCAGTTACAGCAAGATATGAAATGGACACACCAAAAAAGAGCTTATGTTGAACTTGGTTTGATTAAAATGATGGAACATCAAACTTTAAAGACGATTGATTATGAAGCGACGCTTATGGATCTAAAAAACAGTATCCAGGAGCTTAGAGAACAAATAAAGATTCAGCCTAAAGAAGTCATTCATACTAGTCAAAAACCATTAGTCACAATTAAGCAAATTGAATCTATCATGAATAATGATGATAAAGAAAAGAAAGCATTGATGAAATCTGGATGGGAACATTTTAAAGACTATCCAAAAGCTCATTTAAAAATGGTTGCTTATCAATTATCACAATCCGAATTAGAAGCGGTATCGAATACAATGCTAATCGTATTTGATGATATCAGTTCATGCAAGAGAATTATGGAGCCTGAAACTAAAAAACTAGTTCTTGAAATCTTTAATAGTAAAACAAAGTTAATCGATGATTACGTTGCAATACTTAAAGCAGATTGGATTGTTATTAAAGGTATTTATCTAGACTTGTGGAAAAAAGGACAAAAGAAACCAAAACTACCACCCTATGATTTAAAACTATATAAGAACAATATTAAAAATGAATCAAAAAAAGTACCCGAAATTATATCTTTAGCAAAAGAATATTTTGGGGATAAAGTCACAGTAAAGGAGTAAAATTATGAATCCAAACATGTTAAACAAATTAAAGAAGATGCAAAAACAAATGGTTGAGGCTCAAGAACAGCTAGAAAGAAAAGAATATTTCGGCAAAGCTAGTGGCATCACAATCATTATGCAAGGCACTAGACAGGTTATTGATGTTCAAATCAATCCTGAAATGCTTGAAGAAGCTGAATTACTTCAAGATGCAATCTTACTTGCTGTCAATGATGCATTAAAACAAATAGAAAAAGAACAGGAAGAAACAATGGGTCAATTTTCAGGTGGTATGGGAGGCTTCGGATTTTAATGTATCCAGCCATCTTAAAAAAAATTATTGATGATTTTCAAAAATTACCTGGTATTGGAGAAAAAACAGCTGAAAGACTCGCACTCCATCTTATATCAAACTTTGATGATGATGCTATTCTTTCCTTTTCTGACCATTTGAAAAGATTAAAGGAAGAAATTAAATATTGTTCTGTCTGTCATATGATTACTGATCATGATGTTTGTGATATATGTGCAAACAAAGAAAGAGATCATAAGACACTGATGGTTGTTGCTGATGCTAAAGATGTATTTGTCATGGAAAAAATGAGAACCTATCATGGCGTCTATCATGTTTTAGGAGGACTTGTTGATTTTTCTAGAGGTATCACTGATAAAGATTTAAATATTGATACACTTGCTGATCGAATCAAATCAGTTTCTGAGATGATTATAGCAACAAACGGTACTGTTGAAGGTGAGATGACAGCCAAATATTTAAAATCGCTTTTTGAAAGTGAAAATCTATCAATTACCAGACTTGCTTCGGGACTACCTGTTGGCGCTGAACTTAAATATGCTGATGAACTCACATTAAGTAAAGCCGTAGAAAACAGAAGAAAATATTAATAATATAAATATAGGAGGAAAAGGATGTGTGGGATACTTTAAGAGGGTTCTTCGAATCAATTTATGGGAAGTTTAATGGTTTTCTTGCAGATACGTTAGATCTTGATGGAAAGTTATTGGGATTATATGATCAATTCGTTTCACCACTACCCGAGCTTATCAAAATTGTCGGTGTGGTATTTGTTGGTATTATCATCGTATTAGGTACATTAAGTTTTGTTAAAAAAATGCTTAAATTATTTATCGTTCTTGCAGTTATTTTAGCCATTGTTTTGCTAATTACTCAATTAACATAAATATTACTTGCAAAAATATAACGATTAGTATACAATATAAACGGTTTTAGGAGGAAGAAATGAACGAAAAACATAAATTATTAGCAATGCTTGAAATTGCAGAAGTCTTACTTAAAGAAAAACAAGGTCCGTTAACGATTCAACAACTTATCCAGGGTGTTGCAGAAATCAAGAATATTTCTCTAGACGACATTGATAAACTAACACAACTTTATATGGATATTACACAAAGCGCTAAGTTTGTTTATTGTGGTGATGACCAATGGGATTTAAAAGAAAGAAACTTGGAATTATGGGATAAAGACGGTTTCGCTTTTGTTCATGCAGAAGAAGTCGAAGAAGATGTCGAAGAAGACCTAGATTTTACTGAATTCATTCTCGAAGAAGAAGAGGAAGAGGTCGTTGTTGAGGTTGATGAAGAAGAGGAAGAAGTCGTTGACGAAGAAGTAAAAAAAGAAATAAAAGAAGAAAAAGCATATATTGATGTCGGATTGCCAATTAAATCAACTGATGATGACGATGGTGATGATGAAGCTGAAGTCGAATTTGATAATAAAGGATATAACGAAGATGACTATAATGAAATCATGGATGACTATGAGGATATGTACGACAAATAAGAATTAAGTATGAATCTAAAAGAGGGTATACGTAAATCTGCGTATCCCTTTTCTTTCGAATTTAAAGATAAAGATTATAATAGAAATAAAGAAAGGGTGGTATCAATGCTAGATATTATAGAATGGCTAGGCTATCTAGCCTCATTAATTGTTTTAGTATCACTTGTTATGAGTTCCTTAAAAAAATTGAGATGGATTAGTCTTATAGGTGCAACTATGTTTTCCGCCTATGGATTTTTAATACATGCACTACCTGTTGGATTCATGAACGCGGGTATTGTTTTGGTTAATGTTTATTACCTTGTGCACATGTACAAAAGAAAAGATTACTTTAGTTTATTAAAACTAGGAAATCAAACAGAGTATTTCAATTACTTCATATCATTTTATAAGGAAAATATAGAATCATTTATGGATATAGACAATAATCTTGATGATCCAAAGTACATGAAGATATTTATCTTAAGAAATACAGTACCTGCGGGTATTGTTGTTACAAAGATAAAAGATGAAAAGACTTTAGAAATTATTATTGATTATGTTGTTCCGGCATATAGAGATTTCAAGATGGGACATTTCTTGTATGAAGACCAGAAAGAATTTTTTATGTCACAAGGATATGAGACATTACTTACTAAACCTGGTAATGAAAAACACCAAAGCTATTTGAAGAGAATGGGATTTATTCCCGAATCAGTTGATGGAGACTTTTACTATTTAAAGAATCTAAATCAAGTCTAAAAAAAATCATTTCGTTGTTGTTACTTATTATGTCATTTGATATAATGAATGAGGGCACACCAAAGAGTCTCCTAAATTGATGGAGACTTTTTTTATGAAAATTGGAGGATTAAAAAATGGCTAAATATATTTTCGTAACAGGTGGAGTTGTCTCGAGTTTGGGTAAGGGTATTACAGCTTCGGCAATTGGACAACTTTTAAAAAGTAGGGGATTAAAAGTTTTTATGCAGAAGTTTGATCCTTATATTAATGTGGATCCAGGAACGATGAGCCCATATCAACATGGAGAAGTTTTCGTGACCGACGATGGAGCTGAAACGGATCTTGATTTAGGACATTATGAGCGATTTATTGATGAAAACTTGAATAGACACTCGAGTATTACAACAGGTAAAATATATCAAACCGTAATAAAAAGAGAAAGAAGAGGGGATTATTTAGGAGCAACAGTCCAAGTTATCCCTCATATTACAGATCAAATTAAGAAAAAATTAGTGGATGTAGCACGTCATACTGACCCAGATATCGTTATTACAGAAATTGGTGGTACGGTTGGGGACATTGAATCCTTACCGTTCTTGGAGGCTATTAGGCAAGCGAGAAGAGACTTTGGCTTTAACAATACCCTTTATATCCACAACACCCTTGTACCATATTTAAAAGCAGCGAATGAGATAAAAACAAAACCAACGCAACACAGTGTTAAAGAACTCATGAGTTTAGGAATTCATCCAGATATCATTATGCTTCGAAGTGAAAGAGCTATTTCACAAGAAGTAAAAGATAAAATCGCATTATTTTGTGATGTAGATGTTGAAGATGTTTTTGAGTCACTTGATGTGTCTGTTTTATATGAAGTTATTATTAACCTATTTGATCAACATGTTGATGATCGGATACTTAAACATTTCGGATATGATAAAAAACCTGCGGATATTAAACCGTGGATCGACCTTGTTTACCGAATTAAACACTTAAAAGAAGAAATTAATATTGCTTTAGTAGGAAAGTATGTCAAACTTCATGATGCTTATCTGTCTGTAAGCGAAGCATTAAAACACGCTGGATATTTCCATAATAAGAAAATAAATATCCATTGGATTAATGCTGAAGATGTAGATCAAACTAACATTTGTGAATATGTTCAAAGTTGCGATGGTATTTTGGTTCCAGGAGGATTTGGGAAAAGAGCAACAGAAGGAAAATTAGCAGCAATCACATATGCTAGAGAAAATAACATTCCATATTTTGGATTGTGCTATGGTATGCAGCTTGCTGTCGTTGAATATGCGAAAAACGTCCTTAAAATTGATCAAGCAAATTCAACAGAAATTGATTCTGATACACCTGATCCAGTTATTTCATTGCAAAGAGGAAGATTATCAGATGAAGATATGGGTGGAACATTAAGATTGGGACTGTATGATTGTGAAATAAAAGAAGGAACTAAAGCGTATGCTTCTTATCAGACAAATTTAATTAAAGAACGACATCGCCACAGATACGAATTCAATAATCGGTATCTTGAACAATTTGAAGAAAGTAATATGATTTTATCAGGTTACAATAGCGAATATCACTTAATCGAAATGATAGAGATTAAAGATCATCCGTGGTTTGTTGCTGTTCAATTTCATCCCGAGTTTCTTTCGAGACCACTTAGACCACATCCATTATTTAAAGACTTTATCGGTTCGGCAATTAAGTATCACAATAAACAGCAATAATGTGAACGATTACACTATTTGTATTTATTGCTAAAAGCAATACTTTGTAATATAATAGATTTGAACAATTTCTAAGGAGGAATAATAATATGTCAGTTGTATCAGCAAAAGAATTGTTACTCAAAGCGCATAAAGAAGGCTATGGTGTAGCACAAATTAACATTAATAATTTAGAGTGGATTAAGGCAGTTTTAACCACAGTTGAAGAATTAAAATCCCCAGTTATCCTTGGTGTATCTGAAGGTGCAGCAAAATATATGGGTGGCTATAAAACAGTAATGGCAATGGTAAAAGCATTGGACGAGCATTATAATGTAACAGTACCTGTAGCAGTTCATTTAGACCATGGAACTTATGAAGGTTCTTATAAAGCACTTGATGCTGGGTTCACTTCTATTATGTTTGATGGTTCACATTACCCATTTGAAGAAAATCTTGCTAAAACAAAAGAAATCGTTGCAGCATGCCATGCAAAAGGCGTTTCAGTTGAAGCTGAAGTAGGTTCTATCGGTGGAGAAGAAGATGGCGTTATTGGTATGGGAGAAATCGCAGATCCTAAAGAATGTAAATTAATCGCAGATACTGGTGTCGATATGTTCGCAGCTGGTATTGGTAATATTCATGGTAAATACCCAGCTAACTGGAAAGGTTTAGACTTTGAAGTTTTAGCAATAGTTCAAAAAGTAACTGGTGGAGTTCCGCTTGTATTGCACGGTGGTACAGGTATTCCTGCTAAAATGGTTCAAAAAGCTATTTCACTTGGTGTATCTAAAATTAACGTGAACACAGAACTTCAATTGGTATTTGCAGCAGCTACACGTAAATATATTGAAGAAGGTAAAGATTTAGTTGGTAAAGGATTTGATCCAAGAAAATTATTAGCTCCAGGTTATGAAGCTATGAAGAAACTAGTTGCAGAAAAAATCGAAGTATTCGGTTCAGCAAATAAAGCATAAGTAGGTGATTAATATGCGTGATGAAAGAGTTTATCACGAATATGCAAATTGGAAAATTGAAAATAATGATTTAGTAAAGTACTTAGTTGAAAGCAATTCTGATTTGATTTTACGTTTTAAGCATGTCATTGGTGTGACGGATCATTTATATGACAAGCTCATTGATGATAAAACCTATACAGACGATGAAGATCATATCTTTGAAACAGGGTTCTATTATCTATTTGATCAATTAGAAGAGATTTCAAGATTATTAAAAAAATCATATAAAAATGATATTAAGATTCTTGAACTAAGAGCTAAAGATGTCAATTTATTATTAAGTACGATCGATTTTCAAAATGAACTTTTAGGTGTTGAAAACTTTGAACAAAAGGATATGGACAAACTCGTTGATTTTGAACAAGATATCACAAAAAAACTTGAAAATAAGGAAGAAATTCCGAAAACCATGTTTGATCAACTTGATGAAATGACGTTTGAAATGTTTCAAAAACTCAATGTAGAGTATTATCCAATTAATGATATCTTTTTAGAGATAGCAGATGAGTTAGGTATTCTATAAGTATTATCAAATACAAATAAAAAAAAGCGATACGTTCAATTGAACGCGTCGCTTTTTATATTGTATTTATGTGAGTATTAAATCAATTTAAGCAGGTACATCTGGTGTTGGCTCAAGCATAGCAAATAAATCGTGAAGTTGAGTTATTTGAGCAGTAGTAAGTGGCGTCATAGGAGTAAAGTCAGCAACAACATGCACTTCAGCAAATACATCAGTTAAAAGGATAACAATATCACCGATCATAAGATCAACATCAGCAGCAGTATTTTCCATCATTACTAATACATCAGCA
>CAZKLF010000014.1:9712-34706 GCA_964553665.1 uncultured Mariniplasma sp.
AGCAGGATCGTTCATTAAATCATATAGATCTAAGAACATTTGACCGCTTGTTGTTAGGAATTCATCAACAAGATTAGAACCGATTGTTTCAATGAATTCGCCTGTAGCAATAATGTTATCATAATCTGCAAGAACATCAGCAACAACAATAGCTAAAACAGCATATTCAGCAGGATCCATTTCAAGTTCTAACTCAGATAAAGCAAGATTAGCAAATAGAGTTAATAGATCTTCAATATCACCGTTTGTAAATAAAATATTTAATGCATC
Organism: uncultured Mariniplasma sp.; assembly: GCA_964553665.1. Lineage (GTDB taxonomy): Bacteria > Bacillota_I > Bacilli_A > Acholeplasmatales > Acholeplasmataceae > Peloplasma. The sequence continues at coordinate 9,983 of CAZKLF010000014.1, forward strand.
AAATTTAAGTGCATTATCTGTCTTAAAGTCTTGTAAGAAGTTACCAAGATAAACGGCAAGTTCAACCGCTACTGGGAAATCAATAGTATCTGATTCATAATAACCTCCACCATAGCCATCATCAACAAATTCACCAGGAATTTGCATTTCATCTATAAGTAATACCATGTCTATCATCGTTTGATCATCAAGATAACCAACAAGTGTAAAGACGATATCAAGAACAGCTGAAGCAGGAACTAATGATAAATCAATAAGTGCATCGATATCAAGTGGATCTAAATCGCTTTCCATAAGTAATTGAAGTTTAATAGGAATGCCTACAACGCTTAATAGCGTTTCAATAGAAGTAGCATCAAGTTCTGAAGTCATTGTATCTACATAAGCAGTTACTTGAACAAGAATAGCTTGTAGATCAGTAACGAATTGTGAATCGCTTAGATCACCAGAACCATTTTCGATTAAATCATATAGATCTAAAAGCATCAAGCCATTTGTCGTTAAGAATTCATCAACAATGTTTATGCCAATAGCATTAAATACATCAGATGCAGCAATGATTGTATCGTAGTTAGCGAGTAATTCATTGATAACCATTTCAACCATATCATATTCATCAGGGTCCATTTCAAGTTCTAACTCAGATAAAGCAAGATTAGCAACTAGAGTTAATAGAGCTTCAATATCACCATCTGTAAATAAGCCATCTAATGCATCAAATTTAAGAGCATTATCTGTCTTAAAGTCTTGTAAGAAACTACCAAGATAAACCGCGAGTTCAACCGCTACTGGGAAATCAACAGTATCTGGTTCGTAATAACCGTCATAATACATTGTTCCTTCAACAAAATCACCCGGAATAATCATTTCATCTACAAGTGAGATAACATCTACCACTGTTTGATCATCAAGATAACCAACAAATGTAAATGCGATATCAAGCATAGCTGAAGCAGGAACTAATGATAAATCAATAAGTGCATCAATATCAGCAGGATCTAAATCACTTTCCATAAGTAATTGGAGTTTAATAGGAATGCCGACAACGCTTAATAGCGTTTCAATAGAAGTAGCATCAAGTTCTGAAGTCATTGCATTTGCATAATCAGTCATTTGTGCGAGTACAACTTGTACATCAGCAACGAATAGTGGATTGCTTAGATCACCAGAACCATTTTCAATTAAATCATAAAGATCTAAAAGCATTTGGCCACTTGTGGTTAAAAATTCATCAACAACATTTATACCAACAGCTTCAAATACATCAGCTGCTGCTATGAGCGTATCATAGTTAGCAAGCACTTCATCAATAACCATTTCAGCTATATCATATTCTTCAAGATCAAGTTCTAAAGCTAAAACCGCTTTGACGCTTTCACCGAATAACATAACGAGTTCTTCAACTTGTGCATCTGTTTCTAGAGTATTTAAGTTAGTAAACAAAGCAGGATTATCAGTTTTAAATGTTTCTAAGTAGTCACCAAGATAAACTGCGAGTTCAACCGCTACTGGAAAATCAATAGAATCTGATTCGTAATATGAATAATCTCCATCGTCTACGTAGTCACCTGGAATAATCATTTCATCAACAAGTAACATAACTTCATCAACGGTAGTTTGATTAATATCACCGATGAATGTTAATCCCATTTCGATAACAGCATGATTTACGTCACCAAGGAATCCAGCATATGCAAAATAATCAGTAAAGTCAACAATATCAAATGCATCCCCTACAGTAAATAATGTTACATAAACACTTGCAAAATCATCATCAGATGGTAAAGTTGTTAGAAGTATGGCAGTAACTTCATCTTTTAGAGTGATATATTCAGGTATAGTTAATTCGCCATCTAAAGCAAGATTATCAACAAGTGAAACTAGAGTAGCAGGAACAGTATCATAAACTAAGGCTAGGTAGTCGAAGACACCAACGAGTGATTCTACAATCATATCTTTATCAGTAAGCATGAAAGCAGATAACTCAGTCATTGTAGCTATTTCATCGGTATACTCTTCAATACGGTCTGTTTCACCATAGATGTACATGTAATAACCATTGAGCACCGAGACTTCCTCAAATGGTAATCCGGTGAGAAATTGTTCGAGAAGTTGGTAATCACCAGCAACTCTAGCTTTGTCTAGCACACTATAGAACATATCAATATATTCGTCGTCATAATTATTGTAATATGGTTGATCATAGTATAATTCGTTTGCAATATTATAAAGAGTATATGAAACAAAAGTAGTTCCTTCATATTGACCAGTTAAGAATGAGTCAATTAATGCAAGTTCTCCATCAGTTGCATAAGCAGCAAGTTCTGTACGCATTGCGGAAAAGTCAAATTGAGCTTGTGCAACAACTAAAGCTGCTTGCTCAACAACGATACCAGCTTGGACCTCAGCTATTTTATACGCAAGATCACTTAAATGAATTGTAAGACCTGTTGTAGCAAGTTCATAAAGCATATTTGCTAACTCTGTTGAATCAAGACCATACATATCGTAGGAATCGATTTCTGTCATTAAACCGCTTAGATCAGCCATTGATGCCATGCGAGCTGGAGTAGTTGCTACATGAGCAAACATAGTCACAGATTCGAGTTCAGTCATGCCTAATGCAGCAGCTGTTTCACTATATGTATAAGCGAGTTGGGACATATCCATATATTCGCGATATTCATCCTCATCCTCAAAATCATCTTCAATCATATCAGGTACATATGATAAATTCATTGCAAGCAATGCAGCAGCATATATGGTATTTACGTTAGCGCTGGCAACTTGGAAAGTCACGGATAACGATGCAGCCGATGAGTCTGTTGCTGATTTAGCGGTAACAAAAACTGTATGGTCACCAGGAAGAAGTTCTAATGTGTTTAAATCATAAGTTGTATCTGTCACTGTATAAATTTCAGTTCCCACGTGAACATCATATCCAGTAGCACTTGTAACAGCACTCCAAGTAACAACACCATTAGCAATAGCAACGTTTTGTGGAACAGCAAGTGTTCCTGCTATAACATAAACTTGAGTTGTAGAGTTAGTTGAAACCTCTGTACCAGCTTTTGCAACAACGTATACATTATAACTACCTGAAGCTAAAGTTAATGTGTTCAAATCATAAGTTGCAACTGTCACTGTATAAGTTTCAGTTCCGACATGAACATCGTATCCAGTAGCACCTGTAACAGCACTCCAAGTTACAACACCATTAGCAATGGCAACATTTTGTGGGATAGCTAACCCTGATGCCGCTGCTACTGTATAAGTAACTGATGCAGAAGCCATAGAAACTTCCGAACCAGCCATAGCAACAATGTGAACAAGGTGATCTCCCGGAACCAATGATAAAGTCTTTAAATCAAATGTGGGTTCTGTAACAGTATAACTGTTAGTATCAACCCCAATAATATAACTTTCTGCATCAGTTACTGCGTCCCATGTTAAGACGCCATCAGTGATAATAACATTTCCAGGTGTATCAAGTGTAATTGTAATCCCCCCACAACTCACTAGAAAAACCGAGAATACGAGCAGTAAAACAATACGCATTAAATTTTTCAAAATAATCTCCTCCTTATGAATTTGGTAATACGATAGAGTATAAATACTCTTTTGTATAGATAAAAATAGTGTGAATGTAAATCTCAAAGAATCACAACAATGAAACTATATAGTTGGAAATTCAAACTAGGATGTTATTTCCATTATACTATTATTTTGCAGTCATATACAAATTGAAAAACTTTATTGTTCACTATTACGCGAAATTTAATAATATTTTACAACATCACTTGGCTTAATTCGCAAAACACCCCAAAAATAGGAAAGTTTTGTTAATATGAACACAATCAAAATGATGAGGCTACCAGTAACTATAGAATTTAATGATAAGTGCATGAGTTCGTATTCTCCAGATATTAACATAAGTGGTGTAAGCTGACTTGAAATCAGAATAAAACTAACAAGCGATACAAAAAGTAAAATGGTGAAGATCAAAATACTTTCCTTGATTAGCACGCTAATCATTTTCTTTCTAGAAAAACCTAACACAAATAATCTAGCATAAGTATCTTTCATCTGCCCTAGTAATAAAAGTGAATGGTTGAATATAGAAAGAATAAAACATCCAATCATTGTTGCTAGAATAATTGTTAAATAGTCAGTTGTTGTTCTCATTCGTGCTTCGTTAGCGTCTACTAGCAATTGGTAATCTAAGATATAGACCATGTTTTTACTGTATAGGCCAATTAATTCATTTTTAAGAATTGTTTTTTCAGTATTTGAATTAACAAATAGTGAATTTTGACTTATGTCATCATATTCTGGGAATAAATGGAGATTTGTAAATGCCATATCTCCAATTTCTTTATTAAAGAAACCATTAATTTCAAATCCAACATCTGGATGATCCGGATTGATATATAATCGAATGGTATCTCCGGTTTGCATCTGATAGAGTTTATTAAATCTCTCTGGTAATAGAATGGATATCTGTTCTGTGCTCTCTAGAGAAGTTAATGATTGTTCGGATAAATCAAAATTAAAAAAATCATCAATTGTTTGTGAATCCATAGAAATTAAGTTTCGAATATTTTGATTAAAAGAAATAAACTCTATATCTTGGAGATAGCCAACTTTAGAAACTTGGCTAACGCTATCAAGCGATTGGATTTCTGTGTAAGTTTGATCATACCTACTAATAAAATTGGTGAGTACGAAATCTACACTAAATTCATTTTTATAATTTTCGATCCTTTTATCCATATGATCGTTTGATAAAACAAGTAAAAAGATGCTCATAAAACAAACGAGAATAACTGAAATATACTGATAGAAAGACTTTTTTGAGAGTAAAATCTTTAAGTGTAGAGCAAAAGCTTGAGGCTTTCTATATTTATTCAGTGATTTAGCAAATAGGTAAATCAGTAAGAATGTCAATGAAAATAGAATGGCGAAAGCTGAAATTGACTGAACGATTGCTCTATAATCTCCAATCCAAGAATAGATAATATTTAATTTGAGAATGAAATATATGAAGAATGAAACACTAATGATGATTATTTGTGGGAGTAAGTGAATTTTCTTTTCAACACCAATACTCATAGACTGTTGAATTGAGGACTCTTTCTTTATTGATGTGAAATAATATAATGATGTTGCGATAAATATGAATGAAGTAATGAGGATTGTTTGCAATATGGTTGAAAACTCTAATGAATAAGTAGCTGATGATCCAACATATGATAATCCTTTTTGTAGGACGGTATTTGCAATGAAAATAGAAGCAGTCAATGATATAACAAAAAAGATAAACATTTCAATTAGTACAATACCATATGTAAACCTGTTAGTACCACCGAGTAAATTCACGATTGCAAACCCTTTTTTCTTTTCGTTAAAATACAGTATAAATGTCGTTTGCATGACAAGTAATATAACTAGAAAGACAAGAATGATCATAACTTGAAAAAAGGCGATAACTCTTCTTATGAGTTGATCAACTGCATCTGTATCTATAGATAGTTGTGTCTTTAGATTAGAAAACTGAGGAATTGATGATACAAAGTTCATTGCCTGTTCATTTGTAGCATCAAAATTAACATCAAAATAGACTTGATTATAAATATTCACTAAAAGTGAAGGATGAAGAGTAGCAAGTGATGGGTTTAAAGCAGAAAGAAAAAACGATAAGCTACCTGCCTTATTTAAAAATATAGTATCTCCTTGAAAAAGTCCACCATCAGCTATAATATCAACAATAGAATAAGTTTTCGTTGCATCTCCTAAAAATAATATTATGCTATCTCCTGTTATGAGTTGGTGCTGATTAGCTAAACTTTCTGTGATAATTACTTCATCTTCCGATAGTGTGCTTCCTTGGAAAGAAATCGGATTTGATACTTTTATAAGTTGAGCTAATGTAGAGGACATTGTCTTTACATACTGTTTTTCTCCACTGACCTCAATTAGTGCATCCATTTCGAAAAATGGCATATAATCTTCAACGACAAGATCTAAATCATCAGCATCATTAAGCGCTCTAATTGAAAAAAACCTTAAATCGCTATTTAAGGTAATACCCATAGAAAAATCAATATTTTGATACTTTTTTTCAAGTTCATCGTAATAATACGATTTGATAAACATCTGAGTAGATGCACCAATTAGGATGATTACGAATAAAGCAGTAAAACTTAATATAAGCAAGATAGAACGGATTCTAAAACGAATGATGTTTTTAAAAGCGTAACGGAACGAAAATCCGATTTTACTTATTATTTTTTTCATCCATAATCACTTTCCCATCCAACATATGCAATGTTCTTGTTCCATAGGCTGTTGTATCCTCATTGTGCGTAACCATCAAGATAGTTTTATGATATTTTTGATTGAGTGTTTTAAAGAGTTCCATAATCGCGATTCCATTTTTATAATCTAAACTTCCGATAGGCTCATCAGCGAAAATAATTTTCGGTTCATTGATTAAACATCTAGCAATAGCAACTCTTTGCTGCATACCACCAGATAGTTGGGATGGATAATAAGCATGATAATTCTTCATACCAACTGAATCAAGGACGCTTAGAATTTCATCTTTAGACTTATTAGCACCTAAAACAGAAGATAACATGATATTTTCATAAACGGTTAGATTAGGAATTAGATTGTAAAACTGAAAAACAAATCCTATATCCTGTGATCTCATTTTTGCTTTTTCTTGATCAGTATAGGTATTTAGTTCTTTATCGAAAATAGAAATAGAGCCTGATGTATAAGGTTCTAACCCTCCTAAAACATAAAGGAGTGTTGTTTTACCAGAACCAGATGGACCGCAAATGGAAACGAATTCACCATCATCTATAGAAAAATCAATGCCTTTAAGCACTTCGTAGATAACTTTTCCAGTTTGATAATTTTTAGTTAAATTAGAAACGTTTATCTGATTCATTTGTGTCCCTCTTTTCCTTTATTGTATCATATTTATATGATGCAACATAAACAAAAAAGCAACTGAACTCAGTTGCTTTATCATTTATCTATGTTTTAAATGTGGGAAAAGGATAACGTCTCTAATATTTGGTGTATTTGTAAGTAACATGACAAACCGGTCTATACCGATACCTAGTCCACCAGTAGGTGGCATGCCGTATTCTAAGGACTCAACAAAGTCGATATCCATTTCAGTTGCTTCATCGTTACCTAATTCTTTTTCTTTTAATTGATTTTCAAAACGTTCTCTTTGATCTATTGGATCATTAAGTTCGCTAAATGCATTTGCATACTCGCTTGACATAATGAAAAGTTCGAAGCGATCAGTATATCTAGGATCTGCAACACTTTTCTTTGCTAACGGACTGATCTCAATTGGATGTCCATAAACCATCGTTGGTTGTACAATGGTTTCTTCAACATATTTTTCAAAAAATGCGTCAACGATATGTCCAAAGCTATAATGCTTTTCAACGTGAATTTCATGTTGTTCAGCGAGTTTAATGGCTTCATCAAGCGTATATTGCTTCCAAAAGTCAACTCCGGAAAGTTCTTTAATAGCATCAACCATATGCCATCTTTTCCAAGGTGGACCCATTTGAATGACTTGGTCATTAAATGTAACTTCATAAGTTCCTAAGGTTTCATAGGTAACGGTTGATAAGCATTCCTCAACTAAATCCATCATATCAGTCATATCAGCATATGCTAAATAGGCTTCAATGGTTGTAAATTCTGGATTATGTTTAGCGTCCATACCCTCATTTCTAAAGAGTCTACCAATTTCATATACAGCTTCCATACCGCCAACAATTAATCTCTTAAGTGGCAGTTCAGTTGCTATGCGCAAGTAGAAATCCATATCGAGTGTATTATGATGAGTCACAAATGGGCGAGCATTCGCACCACCTAAAATACTATGAAGTACAGGTGTTTCAACTTCAACAAATCCTTTGTTATCAAAGAATTTTTGAATTTCACGAATGATTTTAGGTCTCGTAAAAGCAACACGTCTCGCATCTTCATTGACGATTAAATCAACATATCTACGGCGTCTAGCCTCTTCTTTATCTTGCAATCCATGAAACTTATCAGGTAAAGGTCTTAAAGCTTTTGTTAAATGAACAAATTCTGAAGCTTTGAGTGTTAACTCATTTGTTTTTGTTCTAAAAACAATACCTTTAATACCTACAATATCGCCTAAATCAGCTTGCTTGAAAATCTCATAAGTAGATTCACCTATACGATCTTGTCTTACGTAGACCTGGATTTGTCCATCTCGGTCCTGAAGGTTCATGAAACCAGCTTTACCCTGACGTCTTTTAAGAACGATTCTTCCTGCAATAATTGCTTCTATATGCTTTTCTTCGAGTGTATCATGGTCATCATTTTGGTATAAGTCAAAGAGTTGTTTACTGTTATGTGTTCTAACAAATTTTTGACCAAAGGGTTCTACACCCATATTTTTAAGTTCTTGTGCCTTTTGACGGCGAACAATTTGTTGTTCTTTTAAGTCTTCTGGAATCATTTTCTAATCCTCCTAATTCAAGATATTATATCATAGAAAAAGCCATAATTAAAGTTATGGCTGTTTTTCTTCTTGTAAAAGTTCATACATAAGCGAATCTTTTTTCGGTTCCAAAGATGTAACTTTAACTTTGATAATTTTTGAACCGAAGTAAAGGGTTAATATATCATTTTCTTTAACAGCAGTAGAAGCCTTAGCCAGTCTTCCATTGATGTCTATTTTATCTTTTTCAGCTGCTTGCTTTGCGATTGTTCTTCTTTTAATAATGCGAGAAACTTTTAAATATTTATCAAGCCGCACTTGGAGTTAACTCCTGTTGTTCTTTCGCCCATGATAATGTTCCTGTCGAAACGATTTCATCAATATCAGCTTTTGTAAGTGTTTCAACTTCAATAAGATATTTAGCAATCAAATCAAGCAAGTCACGGTTTTCTTCAATAATTGTTTTAGCAGTATTAAAACAGTCAGTAATAATATGTCTAACTTCTTTATCAATTTCATGTGCAACTTGATCTGAGAAGTTCTTTTCTTTAAAGTAATCTCTTCCTAAGAATACATTACCACCAGAACTTTCATACTGGATTGGGCCTAATTCACTCATTCCATATTCTGTTACCATAGATCTCGCTATTTTAGTTGCGACTTGGAAATCATTGTAAGCACCTGTTGTTACGGTATCAAATACGATTTCTTCAGCAACACGACCACCAAGATAAGATATGATATGTGCTGTTAATGATTTTTTAGTTTCCAAGAATTTTTCTACAGCAGGAATCATTAAGTTGTAACCACCCGCACGACCTCTCGGAATGATTGTTACTTTTTGAACAACATTAGCATCTTCTAACTTAATACCAATAACTGCATGTCCAGCTTCATGATAGGCAACTGTTTTCTTTTCTTCAACTGAATATTTTCTACTCTTTTTAGCAGGTCCCATCATAACGCGGTCAATCGCTTCATCCATATCTATTGCAGAGATTAATGTGCGATTATCACGAGCAGCAAGAAGAGCGGCTTCATTAAGTAAGTTTTCAATATCGGCTCCTGTAAATCCAGGAATACGACTTGCAAATTCGTTAAGTTTTATTTTTGGATCAAGTTTTTTATTTCTAGCATGTACTTTAAGAATCGCTTCACGACCCCGTACATCTGGTAAATTAATAGTGACTTGTCTATCGAAACGACCCGGACGCAATAATGCAGGATCTAAAACGTCTGGTCTATTGGTTGCAGCCATAATGATGATACCCATATTGGTTGTAAACCCGTCCATTTCAACAAGTAATTGGTTAAGTGTTTGTTCTCTTTCATCGTTCCCGCCACCTAAACCGGCGCCACGTTGACGTCCAACAGCATCTATTTCATCAATGAAGATGATACATGGTGAGTTTTCTTTAGCTACTTTGAATAAATCACGAACTCGAGAAGCACCAACACCAACAAACATTTCAACGAAGTCGGAACCAGAAATTGAGAAGAATGGAACATTAGCTTCACCGGATACTGCTCTAGCAATTAATGTTTTACCAGTACCTGGGGCACCAACGAGAAGCACACCCTTTGGAATTCTCGCACCCATATCAATATATTTTTTAGGTGCTTTAAGAAAGTCAATTAATTCTTCCATTTCTTGTTTTTCTTCATCACATCCAGCGACATCTTTAAATGTTACTGATTTTTCACGGTTAAGTTTTGCTCTATTTTTAGCAAAATCAAATGCTTTATTGTTTTGACCGTTTGCATTTTTAAATATTACAAATAATATGACTAAGACTAAAGCAATTGGAACTAAATTTATGAGTACGGACCAGAATGTTATACCGGATTTGGCAACAACATTCGTTGTACCTCCGTATGCTTCAACTGTTTCCATGATATCTTGAGCTTGATCAATACGCATAACACGTTCAAAACTTGCAATTTCGCCATAAAAACTTATGTGTTGATCATATATTTTGCCTGATACTTGAACCAAATCAAAATTATCTCCACCGATTAATGAGTATTCAATGGATTCGATGTGTTCTAATACAGCAGCAGATTGGATTTCACTGACTGTGAGTTCTTGAACTTGTCCTTCAAGAGCATCACGCAGGAATAAAAATACCCCAATCACTATGATTATGGTAAAGAGCATGATTAAATAATCAGGCTTTTTTTTCTTCTTGTAATCTATTTTCTTTTTTGAATCAGGTCTTCTTGGGTTTTGATTCATAAATGCACCCCCTTGTTATTTGTTATTGTATACTTCAGGTTTTAGTATCCCTACATAGGGCAAATTTCTATAATATTCATTGTAGTCTAAACCATAACCTACAACAAACTCTTTTGGAATAACTTTACCAACATAGTCGGGTTGATAAGGTCTAAGTCTACCTTCTGGTTTATCAAGAAGGGTAACCATCTTAACTGATTTAGCACCGCGGTGCTTAAATAAGTTAACAATTGTGACAATTGTATTAGCGGTATCAACAATGTCTTCAATAATGAGAACATCTCTATCTTTAATCGAAATATCTAAATCCATTTTGATTTTAACATCACCTGAGGAAGCAATACCACCATGATAGCTGCTAATAGACATGTAAGTTATGTCAAATATCAAATCGATTTTTCTTGATAAATCTGCCATAAATGGAATGCACCCTTTGAGTATGCCAACGAGAAGAGGTTTTTTATTTTGATACTCTTTGGTTAGTTGCGCACCTAAAGTTTTGCAAATTTCAGCAATTTCAGCTTCAGATACTAGTATTTTAGCAATATCGTTATGCATGCTTTTTCACCTCATTGAGCTTAAAATATAAAATATTTGTATCACCTAGGGTCTGATTAATATAATATTTTTCAACCCACAATATGTGATCATCTTTATCAGTTAAAACCCAAAGATTTTTTCTTTCCTCATTAGGAATTTTTAAATCAATAAGCAATTTCTTTAGTTTTTTATGCCCATAATCAAAGGCCAAGAGATCACCATCATCCCTATGTCTAAGCCATAGAGGAAACGCTAATTTATTATAACATAATTTGCTAAATTCTTCAGTATTCGCAACCGTTTTTTGCGAAAATGTGAAAATAGCCATATTTAATATGTCATTCTCACCTTCTTTGACCTTAATTCTAACGGGTTTGATGTGTGATAATTTTTTGATATAAGCCTTTTGATAGGCCTTTATCATTTCATAATCCTTGCTAAGTTTGTATAGTTGATTTGGCTTTTTAGAAAGCAACATTTTTTTAATTTTTTGAATAATCTCATTTGATAAAGTTAGATTGAGCGATTCAATTAAATATGCAATCATATCATCTTTAACGGCTTCATCGTATGTTTTAAACTGGTCAATATGAATAACCATATCATTTTGAATGAGTGTTTTTGTCGTTTTTCTAATAAACGCAAAAGCATTTGTTATTTGATTGTGATAATGTTTTACTTGATCAAGCAATTTTTCATTTTCTTGTTTCATAACAGGAACAATAGCGTGACGGTATCTGTTGCGTAAGTAGTAGTTTTCTTCGTTAGATTCGTCTGTCAGAAAAGGAACCTTATTTGTTTCTGCATAACCTTGTATTGTCTTTTTAGATGTGAAAAGTAATGGTTTGATGTATGTGAAATGTCCATCAGAATGGAAGGCTTGCATACCAGCGTATCCGAGGAGATTACTCCCTCTTGTAAGTTTTATTAAAACATTTTCAAACAAGTCATCGAGATGATGAGCGGTTAGAATATAAGGTGTTTTATATAGTTTTGCAACCTCATTTAAGTAAAATGTGCGCATTTGGTGTGCTTGATGATGAAAATTACCACTCTTGACAGAAATTGTATAGTAATGAAATGGAATCTCATTTTTTTGGCAGAATGCTTCGACCAAATCTTTTTCAATGACTGAAGCTTCTCTTTTTAGGTGATTGAAATGAACAACAACTATTTTATATGTACTTTTAATGAGTACCGATAGCATAACCATTGAATCAACACCACCACTCACTGATAAAATCAGTGTTGACTTTGGAGGTATCTTAAGTTCTGTTTTTAGTAAAGGAATAACTTTGTTCATCGTGTCACCTCTTCTCTTCAATTCTATTATAACATGTTGAACAGTAAAAATATTGAGAATTATATATCAACCTGTGTTATAATGTTTTACGTTAAAGGGGGCTGAAACATGTTAATTTTAGCCAGTAATTCGCCTAGAAGATCAAAACTTCTTAAAGATGCAGGTCTTGATTTCATTGTTGAACCGAGCCATCTAGAAGAAATAGTTGATGAAAAATTAAAACCACAAGAAATGGTGATAGAACTCGCCAAAATGAAAGCGAATTATGTTGCGGCAAGACATCCGAAAGATGTAGTTATTGGTGCAGACACAATCGTTGTTTTTGAGAATCAAATTCTTGGTAAACCAGTTGATGAGAAGGACGCTTATCGTATGCTTAAATTGCTTTCGGGAGAAAGACATACTGTTTTTACAGGTGTCGCACTTGTGAGAGGCAAAAAAGTAGAAACGTTATTGTCAGCTTCTGAAGTATCCATAAAATCTTTAAGTGATATGGAAATTCAAAATTATATTAAAACCGGTGAACCTATGGATAAAGCAGGTGCTTATGCAATTCAAGGCGATGGGGGATACCTTGTAGATCATTACAAGGGTGACTTTTTCACAATTGTAGGATTACCTTTAAAGGATTTACTTGAAGCGTTAAAAACTTTTTAATTTTATGATAAAGGATATTCCACCCAGGAATATCCTTTTTTTGTGTTATGAAACTTGAAGATAAGTCAATGAATTTATGGTGTTTTGGTATATAATAAGAGTAAATATAACGTAACAGGAGATACTTATGGAAAACACGAAACTTTGGCAGAAGGGCATTGTGTATCAAATATATCCTAGAAGCTTTATGGACAGCAACAGTGATGGGATAGGAGACATTCAGGGAATTATTTCGAAACTCGATTATTTAAAAGTACTGGGTGTTGATATCATTTGGTTATCACCTGTATACAAATCCCCAAATGATGATAATGGATATGATATTAGTGATTATATGAATATCAATCCTGAATTTGGAACAATGAAAGATATGGACGAACTCATCGAAAAAGCGAATCAAAAAGGTTTGCGTATTTTGATGGATTTAGTTATCAATCATACATCAGATGAACACAAGTGGTTTATTGAAAGTCAAAATCCTGAAAGTGAATATAGAGATTATTATATTTGGAAAGACAAGCCAAACAATTGGTCTGGCTTTTTTAGTGGAACAACTTGGGAGAAAAAAGGAGACCAATATTATCTTCATTTATTTAGTGTTAAGCAACCTGATTTGAATTGGAAGAATCCAAAAGTGATGGAAGAAATTCAAAAGGTTATGCATTTTTGGCTGAAGAAAGGAATCTATGGATTTAGATGTGATGTCATTAACATCATTTATAAATCTTCACTTGAAGATGGTAAAAAAAGTCTAATATTAACAGGTAGTGAACACTATCATTCTCAAGAAGGTTGTCATAAAATACTAAAGACATTAAGAACAAAAGTTATGGATCGATATGATGCATTTACTGTAGGAGAAACAGTATTAGTTTCAACAAAACAAGCAAATGATTTAATTCTTCCAGAACGACAAGAACTTAACATGGTTTTTGCTTTTGAGCATATGGAAACTGATCAGATTAATAATAAGTGGTTTAAGACAAAATTTAAACCAAATAAATTTATGAAAACTATTTCTAAATGGCAAGAAGAAGCATACTGGAATGCGAACTATTTAGGAAATCATGATCAACCAAGATCAGTTTCTAGATTTGGTGATGATCAGGATTATAGAGTTGAAAGTGCTAAAATGCTAGCAGCTCTTAATCTAACCTTAAAAGGCACACCGTACATCTTCGAAGGTGAAGAGATTGGAATGACTAACGGCGACTTTAAGTCTATGGATGAATATCGAGATATTGAATCGCATCGCATTTATAAATTGCTCAAAAAATTTATGATTCCTAAAAAAATTAGATTTAAAATGATTCAAAAAACGAGTAGAGATAACGCTAGAACACCAATGCAATGGAATAAAAACGGAGGATTCACACAAGGTGAACCTTGGCTTAAAGTAAATCACAATACAAACTTCATCAATGTTGAAGATAGCATAGAAGACCCTAATTCGATTTATAATTATTATCGTAAGCTTATAGATATAAGAAAAAACAAAAATATACTTATAAATGGCTCTTTTAAGCGATTAAACACAAAAAATAATATTTTTATATTTAGTAGATATACTAAAAAAGGATCTGTAATAACCGTTCTTAATATGTCTAAAAAGTATAAAAAATGTCCTATTAAACTTAATGGTGATATTTTACTATCTAACTATGATAGACAAGATTTAAGCGATATAAAGCTCAAACCATTTGAAGCAATAATTATTAGAAAAGAAGGTGCACTATGATTAAATTTGAGAAGTCGAGTTTTGTAATATCTACGAAAGATTTGAACTATATCTTTAGAGTTCTTCCTACTGGACAACTCGAACATTTATATTTTGGAAATAAACTCGTTGATCAAAATTATGAGGCATTTCAATCAAAAATAACGGCTGGTTCTGGTTCTACAATTGATTATGTAGAAGGTGAAAATACCGTTGCTTTAGATTTGATGACATTAGAATACTCGGGTATTGGAAAGGGAGATTACAGAATTTCTCCAATTGAAATTAAAATGCCTGATGGTACATTTGTCAATGATTTTGTCTATGACTCATATCAGATTTTAGATGGTGTTATAGAGAGTAAAGACTTACCTATATCTAGAGCAAATGATCAAAAAGTTAAGAGCTTGGTTATCAAGTTAATAGATCGTAAATTTAAGATTGAGTTGAAGATGATTTATACGACATTTTTCAATTCAAATGTCATTGCTAGACGTATCATCATTTCCAATAATGATGACAAAGAAATTGTGATTAGAAAAATCATGAGTATGATGATTGATTTTCCAGAATCAGATTATGATTTAATTACTTTTGATGGGGGATGGATCAAAGAATCACATAAAACCAAACGTCCTTTATCTATTGGAACATATATCAATGATTCCGTAACAGGTAATAGCAGCAATAGACATAACCCCGGAATTATTCTTGCTAAAAAAGATGCACATGAAGATTATGGTGTGTGTGTTGGTATTAATTTAGTTTATAGTGGAAATCATTATGAAGCAGTTCAAATATCAAACCACGGATTGATGAGAGTTATGAATGGGATCAATCCTCATTGTTTTGAGTGGCCGCTGAAGAAAGGCGAATCATTTGAAACACCCGAATCCGTAATGTCTTATTCTAATCAAGGGTTTAATACTTTAAGTCAATCCTTTCATGAATTTATTAACACACATGTTACACCCAGGCAATTCCAAAATGTAAGTAGACCTATTGTTCTAAATAGTTGGGAAGCTTTCTTTTTCGATTTCAATCAAAGAAAGCTTGAAGCGCTCGCTAAGAAAGCAAGTAAGCTTGGAGTTGAACTTTTTGTCTTAGATGATGGGTGGTTTGGGTCTAGAAATGATGATCATCAATCATTGGGTGATTATGATGTGAATAAAAAGAAATTACCAGGCGGATTAAATGGCCTATCTGATCATATTCATAAAATGGGTATGAAGTTCGGATTATGGTTTGAACCAGAGATGGTTAATCCAAAAAGTAAATTATATGAAAGTCATCCAGAATATGCAGTGAAAATTGAGGGTAGGACGCCAACGTTAGGTAGAAATCAATTAGTTCTCGATTTATGCAATCAGGAAGTCAGAGAATATATCTTCGAGCAGATTAAAGAAGTTTTAGATCATGCACGAGTTGATTTTGTTAAATGGGACATGAATAGACATATGACCGACATGTATTCGAGTTCTGTAGGTAATCAAGGCATGTTCTTTCATCGATATATTTTAGGCCTCTATGAAATATTAAATAAAATAACAAAAGAATACCCTAATTTAATGATTGAAACATGTTCAAGCGGAGGCAATAGATTTGATTTAGGTATGCTTTATTATAGTCCTCAAATATGGGCATCTGATAATACAGATCCTATTGAAAGATTGAAAATTCAAGAAGGTTTGAGTTATTTATATCCTCAATCCTCAATAAGTGCACATGTATCTTTGGCACCACATGCTCAAACATTAAGAAAAACACCACTTTCAACGCGTTTTAATGTGGCAAGTTTTGGTATATTGGGATATGAACTTGACTTGAAATATATATCACCTATCGAAAAGAAAGAAATAAAAAAACAAATAGAATTATACAAAACATATCGAGATGTTTTCCAATATGGAACATATTATCGGTTTAATCCAAAAGACGAGCATCAAAAAGTTTGGCAGGTAAGTTTAGGAAATACACATATTTTAGGCAATTTCCAGACATTATCTGATGCGAGTCCTAATTTAGAGACACTTAAATTAAAAAACTTGGAATCAGATGAAACATATGAAATAGAATCTATTGGACAATCGATGTCTATCTCAAGATTTGGTCACTTAATTAGCCACGCTTTGCCTATAAAGATAAATCCTTATGGATCAATCATGAGATTAATATCAAAATATAAGCAATTAGATAACGCAACTGAAAGTTTTGTTGCGAGTGGGGAAGCATTAAAACATGGTTTTAGATTGAAACAACAATTTATGGGGACTGGATATAATGATCAAACAAGAATTTTAGGAGATTATGGTTCACAAATATATATTGCAAAAAAAATTTAAATTGTGAGGTAAGATAATGAGAAAAATAATACCATTAAATTTTGATTGGTTTGTTGCTCCATATGAAGAAAAGCATTTAGAAAAAGTAGATTTATCAATATTTAAAGAAGTCAGTATTCCACATCATGGTGTAGACATTCCATATAATCATTTTGATGAGAAAATACTTCAAACCGTCTTAAGTTATGTTAAAAAAATAAATATAGAAGAAGCTTGGGAAGGGAAAACCTTAAAATTAAGATTTGAAGGTGTTGCTCATGAAGCGAGAGTATACATCAACTCTGAGTTTGTTTCTGAACATAGAGGAGGCTATACGCCTTTTGAAGTTGACATCTCGAATATATGCAAATACGGTGAGCAAAATGAAATTATGGTCATCGCAGATAGTAAAGAAGACCCATCAATTCCACCTTTTGGAGGTGTAGTTGATTATTTAGGTTATGCAGGAATATATCGCGAAGTTTCTCTTTTAGTCATAAATAAACAACATATTAAATCTGTATTTGTTCAAACAGATGGTAGTTCAGATCTTAATGTTGAAATAGCATTGTCTATAAATACCGGCGAATTGGAATTGGTTATCTTTCAAGGAAAAGAAAAGGTAGCAAAGATTAATGACTTTAAAGTGTTTGATACAATCATGACAATACCTATTCAAATAGAAAAACCTATTTTGTGGAATTTGGATTCTCATGTGATGTACGAAGCAGTCATTAAATATAAAGCCAATGATAAGATTATCGATGAATTTAGCCAAAGATTTGGGATTAGAAGTGCGATATTTAAAGAAGATGGGTTTTATTTGAATGGTGAAAAGATAAAACTATTAGGACTTAATCGCCATCAAAGTTATCCTTATGTAGGTTATGCTATGCCTAAATCAGCACAATACGAAGATGCTGACATCCTTAAATATGATTTAGGATTAAATATCGTAAGAACATCTCACTACCCTCAATCTAAGCATTTTTTGAATCGTTGTGATGAAATTGGATTACTTGTCTTTGAAGAAATTCCAGGATGGCAACACATAGGAAATGATCAATGGCAAGAATTAAGCAGTCAAAACCTAAGAGAAATGATTATCAGAGACAGAAACCACCCATCTATCATTTTATGGGGCGTTCGAATTAACGAATCACCAGATGACCATGACTTTTTCTTCAAGACCAATGGTATTGCCAGAGCTTTAGATCCTACAAGACAAACTGGCGGTGTAAGAAATATCGAGCATAGTGAGTTTTTAGAAGATGTTTATACGTTTAATGATTTCTCACACCGTGGAAATAATAAAGGACTTGAAGAGAAGAAACATGTTACGAAGAATGTTCCTTATTTAGTCACTGAATATAATGGACACATGTTTCCTACCAAACGTTATGATGATGAACTTCATAGATTAGATCATGCATTGAGACATTTAAATGTTATTAATGAAATGTTAACACCAAATAACAATATAAGTGGATGCATTGGATGGGTCATGAATGACTATAATACACATCAAGAATTTGGTAGTGGGGACCGTGTATGTTATCACGGTGTTTTAGATATGTTTAGAATTCCTAAGTTGGCAGGCAATGGTTATGCATCGCAATATAGTAAAAAGCCAGTCTTAGAGATTTCTTCTTCAATGGATATCGGAGAATATCCTGCAGGTGAATTATCAAAGGTATATGTATTCACAAATACAGATTACATAAAACTGTATAAAAATGACCAATATGTTGGGTCTTTTAAACCGAATTGTCAAACGTACATGAATTTACCACATCCACCGATTATTGTGGATGACTTTATTGGGGAAACACTTAAAGAAAATGAAAATATGAGTAGACGTGATGCTGAAATAGCGAAAAGTATTTTACGTGCTATAGGTAAACATGGAACTCACCTACCTTTAAAAATCAAACTAAAAGTCCTGTACATTCTTAAAAAATATAAATTGACATATGACCAAGGGGTTAAAATGTTCTATAAATATATGAGTGGATGGGGAACAGAAAAAACAAGTTACAGGTTTGAAGGTTATATCAAAAATGAACTTGTTAAAACAGTATACAAAGAAAACAATGAAAGTTTTGAATATTTGTTAGATATAAAATCAAAAGAACTTCATATTGAAGAAACATATGATGTTACAAGATGCATTGTATCAAAAGTCAATCAAAAAAATGAGATTGTAAATTATTGCTTTGATCCTATAAATATTAATGTTACGGGATCGATAGAACTTATAGGGCCAAAACAAATAAGCCTCCAAAGTGGCGTTATTGCATTTTGGGTAAAGACGAAATCAAGAGGTAAAGGTAAAATAACAGTAACGGTTGGAGATAAAATAATATCCGAGGAAGTGATTGTTAAGTGAAACTGACATTTGAAGAAAAAGTAGCTTTATTAGATGGAAAAGACGTTTGGCATACTAAAGTATTTGAAGGCGTCCCATCAATCATGATGACAGATGGTCCTCATGGGATTAGAAAGCAATTAGAATCTATGGATACAATTGGTATTTCAGGTAGTGTTAAGGCTACTGCATTTCCTACTGCAAGCTTAACAGCATGTAGTTTTGATAGAGAACTCATTGCTAAGATGGGAGAACTACTTGCTATTGAAGCGAAAACAAATGAAGTTAATATGATTTTAGGACCAGGAATCAATATGAAAAGAACGCCACTTTGCGGACGGAACTTTGAGTATTATTCAGAGGATCCATATTTAGCAGGAGAAATGGGCTCAGCTTATGTTAGGGCAATTGAATCAGAAGGTATTGGAACATCAGTCAAACATTTCTTTTGCAATAATCAAGAAAGAAGAAGATTCACAATTGATAGCGTTGTTGATGAAAGAACTCTAAGAGAAATATATTTAAAAGCATTCGAAAGAGTAATTGAAGAAAAACCAGCATCTGTTATGGCAGGTTACAATAAAATCAACGGTATATACGCAGCAGAAAGTCCAATCTTAAAGACTATTTTAAGAAATGAATGGGAATATGAAGGTATTGTCGTAAGTGACTGGGGTGCAATTAGCAATAGAGCAGATAGCATTTTAGCAGGGTGTGATCTTGAGATGCCTTCAAGCTTGGGATATCAAACAAATAAAGTCATTCAAGCAGCACAGTATGATGAGAAGCTCAGAAATGCTGTTGATGATTCTGCAAATCGCATGCTTAATTTTATTTCTAAATATCATCAAAACTTTCATCAAACTTATGATGTTGATGTTCATCACCAAGCAGCAAGACAAATTGCTAGAGAGTCCATGGTTCTATTAAAAAACGAAGGACTACTTCCTTTAAATAGAGATGATAAGGTTGCTATGATTGGTGGATTTGCCTTTGATATGCGATATCAAGGTGGAGGAAGCTCTCATATCAATCCTAATAAGCTTGAACAATTGACCGAAATAGATAAGAATTATTCAGATCAAATCATTTTTTCAAAAGGATATGGTATCAAGAGTAACCATGAAGATGACATTCATTTAAAGAGTGCAATTCAAGCTGCTAAAGATGTAGATAAAGTCGTTATATTTGTTGGATTGCCAGATTCAAAGGAGACTGAAGGATTTGATAGAAACACTTTAGATATTCCTGAAAGTCAAACTCAACTAATTAATGAAATTTCTAAAGTTAATTCAAATGTGATTGTTGTTGCTATTGCAGGATCAGTCATTAATTTAAGTTTTGAAGACAAAGCAAAAAGTATTCTTATGGCATATCTCGGTGGCCAAGCATCAGCACCAGCCATTATGGATTTATTATATGGCATTGAAAATCCATCTGGAAGAATTGCAGAAACATTCATCGATGATGTCAAATCATGCAATGTACAATTAAATAATGATAACAATGCAATATATTATGATGAATCAATCTTTATAGGATATAGATATTACAATACATTTAATAAAAAAGTTCGATATCCATTTGGATACGGATTAAGTTATACAAACTTTGAGTATTCCAATTTTGAGATTCAAGAAACAGATGAAGAGTTTGTTTTATCAATGGAAATCAAAAATGTAGGGAATCTAAAAGGTAAAGAAGTGGTTCAAGTCTATATAGAAAATAATCAATCTTCTGTCTATAAGGCAAAAAGAGAATTAAAACAATTCGATAAGGTTGAGATAGAACCTAAAGGCGTTGCTTATGTATGTATTAAACTTCCTAAGACTGCTTTTGAGTATTATGATATCAATCAACACCGCTTCATAACCGAAGCGGGAGAATACAAAATCTTAATTACAAAAAATGTTGAGGACATTATCTTCTCGCATGACCTTAAGATTGATGGTGAAGACACCAATCATAAACAGTTAAGCTATAACAATAAAGAATACGACACATCTGAGTTTAAAGAAATATATTTTAAGGGACTTCCTCAAAAAAATATTAAGATCAAGCGTCCATTCACGCTTTCATCAACTTTAGGTGATGTGCAAACAACTTGGATTGGCAAGATTATTGCATCCGCTATTATCAAAGAAGGTTTGAAAGAAACAGATAAACTAAACGAAGAGTGGTTAAAAGAAGTAGCAAAAGAAACGATTCTTGAAACGCCACTTAGAATGCTCGCTTTATTTAGTGCAGGAAGATTTAGTTTATTATTTGCAGAAGGTCTTATCGACATCATTAATCTTAAATTTATTAAAGGAATTAAAAAAATAAGAAGAAATAATAAGGAGAAGAAAGTGAATGAATGAGCAACCTAAAGTAAGTAATCGTACCAAATACTCATATGCGATGAGTGGCGTTGGTCGCGATATGATGTATGCATTATATAGCACATTTTTAATTGTCTTTTTCACAGATGCGTTAGGATTACCAGACTGGGAACTTATTATGGTTGGTATCGTTATTGCAGTCGCTAGAGTATGGGATGCTATTAATGATCCTATTATGGGTGTTGTCATCGATAACACAAGAACAAGATATGGCAAATTTAAACCCTGGATTTTAATTGGTGCTTTATCTAGTGGAGTTGTTTTCTTCCTATTGTTCCAGGATTTGAATCTAATGGGCACAGCATTTGTTGTCGTCTTTGCAGTTTTATACATTTTATCAGGCATGACATTTACAATGAATGATATTGCCTATTGGTCAATGTATCCTTCTTTAACAGCAGATCCAAAAGAAAGAGAAAAGATTGGATCCTTAGCCCGTATTTTTGCTAGTTTGGGAATGTTTCTATCAATTGCGTTAGTTCCAATCATCTATCAAAACTTTAGGGGTGGACCCACGAAGGCATTTTCTCTCATTGCTTTAGTGGTTGTACTTATCTTTATCATTTCACAAGTAGGCTTATTTTTTGGTGTTAAGGAACAAAAGAGTTTAATTACACATGTTGAACAAAAGAAAACTAGATTAAAAGATATGCTTAAAATCATCTTTAAAAATGATCAATTGGTTGTTATCATTATTGCAATATTCTTATTTAATACAGGTTATTTTATAACTACCTCATTAGGTCTTTATTTCTTTAATTATGATTTCAATAAATATGGTGGTATTGAATTCACTATATTCTCTGCAGTATTAGCAGTTTCGCAGCTTAGTGCTTTAATGTTGTTTCCCGTGCTTGCTAGAAAAATGTCAAGAAGAAAAATCTTTACGATGGCTATTGGCATGATTACTGTGGGTTATGCACTATTCATGAGTGTTGGATATATTTTGCCAATGAACATGGTTACCATAGGGCTCGCTGGGTTAGTCTTATTTAGTGGACAAGGCTTCATACAAGTCTTAGTCTTAGTCATGTTAGCTGATACCATTGAATATGGTCAGTGGAAGATAGGAACAAGAAATGAAAGTGTCGTATTTGCTATTAACCCATTTGTCACTAAGCTTGCAACAGCAGTACAAACGGTTGTTGTCACTGTAACGTTAGCTGCTTCAGGTTTAAATAGCAATGTTATAAAACCCGTTGCAGATGCTAAAGCTGCAAATCCTTTAATAAGCAATGAAGATGTTAGAGCGTTAATTGCATCTAATGTAACAGAAAAGATGCTCTTAGGTTTAAGAACATCTATGATTATTATTCCATTAATATTAATTCTTGTCTCATATTTGATTTATAGATTTAAATATAAAATTGATTCGAAATTCTATAGTCAAATAACAAAAGATTTAACTGAACGTATTTTAAGTGAAAATCAAGAAGCATAAAGAATAGGGATGCGTCAGCATCCCTATTTTTCTTTTCTTTTCTTATTAATCACTATTAACTCTTCTTTTGTAAACAAGTATTTGGTGTGGCAGAAGTGACATTCTATTTCTGCTTGTCCATCTTCATGTATAAGTTCCGACATTGTTTCTTCATCTAATGCGGAAAGTGACTTGCTAAAGCCATCTTTAGAACAGTTGCAAGTATAACTTATTTCTGTTTTCTTTAGGATGTCTTCAGTTCCATTTGATAATAATGTTAGAATTTCCTCAGGTGTTTTTCCATCATTGATTAAAGATGATACAGGAGGTATTTGTGAGATGAGTTGTTCTAAGTGAGAGATTGTTTCTTCAGTGACATTTGGCATAAGCTGCAAGATATAACCACCACTAGCAAGTACTGAATAATCTGTATTGACCAAAACGCCTACACCAACTGATGATGGTGTTTGTTCTGAACTTGCAAAGTAATAAGTGAAGTCATCACCAATTTCTCCTGTTTGGAGTTCTGAAGAGGATGTGAAGTATTCTTTCATGCCTAAGTCTTTAGTGATGTGTAGAAATCCTTTACCAATTGCGGCACCTACATTAAGCTTTCCTTTTTTAGGACCATCTTCATAAGATAGGTAGACATGAGGGTCTCTGAGTTCACCTCTGACTTCTCCTTTGGTGTTTGCTTCAACGAGCATTGGACCAATAGGACCATCACCTTTTATTCTTAGAGTTAAACGCTCATCACCTTTAAACATGAGCCCCATCATGGCTGATACGGTTAAAAATCTACCCATAGCTGCTGTAGATGTTGGCCACATGTCATGTAGCGTTCTTGCTTTCTCGACAAGATGTGTCGATGAAGCGACATATATTCTTACTGTTTGATTGTATGCATAAGCAATTAAAGCGTAATCTTTCATATGATCATTTCCTTTACTATACATATTGTAGCATAATTGCATGTTTTTAATTCATATGATACAATGAATCAGGTGAAAATAATGTCATTTAAAATTAGAGATTTAGTAATTGAAAACAAAATCATCTTAGCACCAATGGCTGGAGTATCTAACAGTCCTTTTCGTATTTTATCAAGAAGTTTTGGGGCAGGTTTAGTATTTTCTGAAATGGTTTCTGATAAAGGACTATTATATAGTAATGAAAAAACAATCAAATTATTGTATATGACGGATGCTGAAAAACCAATGGCTCAACAAATATTTGGTTCAGATATAAAAAGCATGGTTGATGCTGCTATAT
>CAZKLF010000015.1:0-28915 GCA_964553665.1 uncultured Mariniplasma sp.
GGAAATTTTCTTTAATCGTCAAATATAACCCGTATTGGCTGCCAATAGCATCCATATCTGGTCTTGCATGTCTATGAATGATGATTGTTTGATATGAACTAATCATTTCATAGATTTTATCTTTAATATTCATGGTGTTTCCTTTCTTAATTAGATTAGAGTAGTATATCACAAGTTAAAGAAAAAAGCGATTTTTATCGCCTTAATCGTCAATTTCTGAGTTATATAATCTTGCATCAGGAATGACAGAGATTGGTAGAATAGGTTTGCCTTGTGTATAATCCCAATTAGGATCGGCAGGCGTGTGTATTCCCCATTGATTTATACTTGCTCTTTCCCATGCGTTTTGTAAAAATGCATAATATGGAATGCCTTGATAAGCCATTGAAGTTAGATTGCTATTAGGATTTGCTGCGTTAGCATCTGATAATCCAGCTCTAACGACCATATAGTTCACAAGTTCTCCATCAACCCAAACTAATCCTAAGAAACGTTCGTATCCATCCAATAAGGAATTACCTTTAATACTTTGAATTTCTATTTTCTTACCGTTATCTTTTGCATCATATAAAATATCTTTTGTAAATGATGAAGCTGGGTAACCCCAAGGTTGTCCCATAACTGATCCTGTACCAGCGACTTCTTTTGTGTCAATGAAGAAAAATCTTACACGATAATAGGTTAGTCTATCTAAGGAGTAGAATGCTGCGGTATCTCCATCAGCAACTGTTGATAATGTGACTTCTATCGCACCACCACCTCCAAGATCCGGATTGTTTGGATCAATAAATGGTAAATCACGATATTCATCAGTCAACCTTGGCCCGTTAACCATACCTTCATTTGTAGAAATAGGATAATCGGAATTTTTCGCATATTGAAATAAATCTGGTTGGTAATTGATGAAATTATAAGATGAAAATTCAGAATAAGCCATCATTGAACTGTCTTTTCTAATCAATGTAGCATCTTTACCAAAGTCTAGAGAAGAACCCACAAGACCAATGACATCAACAATATCTCCATCATAAACTAATGCAACCGCATCATTACCGTTAAATAACAAATCTGCAGAAGCCAAATCTGATTTTTCAGTGAGTGTTGAGTCAGTAGCGTTATCTGCCGTTATCAAATAGAATTCTCCAACTGCTAGTGTTCCTGATAAGGGGATAGAGTAAGTTGCTTCTATATCTCCATTTTGATAAATCTCAAGCTTGTAATTTTTGAGCTTTGCATCTTGTTCTCCATAATTATAGAGTTCAATAGAATTATTCACAATATTTATTGATTCAAAATATTTAGAAATTAAAACAGTATTATCCGGTTTAGAGCAAGCTACTAAAACGGTTGAAACAATAAATAGAGTTAATACTAGAAATATTTTTTTCATGTGATTAATACCTTCTTTATATAATAGTATTACTATTATAACATAAAAGCAATATAATTCAATGATACGAAAAAAAAGACATCCGATTTGCATCGAATGTCTTAAGATTAAATTTATTTTCTTCGAATTGAAGATTATTCCATTGTATGAGAGTCAAGATATGTAAATGTATCTTTAGCATATACATCCCATTCGTCGGTATCCCAAGTTGCTACTGGTCCTGAAACTGTTTCATTTCTCACTAATGTGTGATCTTGAGTTGTTCCTGTACCAACAGCCCAATATGATCCCGGATCAACTCCGTCATTAATACCAATAAGGTCAATGATTACATCATTTTTAGTCAAGGCAACACAATCATCGCCATTGAAAGCTAGAACAATACCAGATTTTCCAGTTTGTGTAAGATCAGCAACATCTAATACTGCTTGAGCTGCTGCATCATTCACAACGACAATAACATCACCATCAACTAATGTTCCAGTTAAATCAAATGTATATGAGACAGTTTGAGAGCCATTATTAAATTGAACAAGTTTATAAGTTGATAAATCAACATCTGCACCAGTTCCATTAAATATTTCTATAGCCTTACTGTATCCTCCACCTTCAACATATTCAGAGATGAATAAATCAGAAGCAACAGAAGCAGGTTCTAATGCAGGAACAACAACTGCGACTGAACCAGTTAGATCAGTTCCACCTAAAGTTAATGTGTAACCAATAGTAACCGTAACATCTGCAGCTCCAATAGCTGGTCTTGTAACAGTTCCATCAATTGCTATAACAGCAGGAACTGTTGAAGTCCAAACGATTGTTGAACCAAATAGTCCTGTAGCAGGCATTGATATAGTTTTAACTACAGCATCTGCATCTGGTAAATCCAATTTTGATACTGCATAAGCAGCAAAATCAGCTTCAGCTATAGCAGCACCTGCAGAGAAATTAGTTGAACTAGTAACTGCTAATTGATATCCTTTATACCAACCCATAATTGCTCCTGTAACATCTACAGGATCGTCTGCATCTAATGAAGTTAGGAATGCTAGAGTAGCTGCATATGTTCCTAATGTACTTTCAACTCTTGCAGAGATTTGACTACCATCAGCTGGATTATAGAATGTTGCACTAAATGAGCCACTAGTTGCAGTTACTTCATACTTTAATGCAAATCCTTCAAAACTAACAAGTGTTCCTTGATAAGGTAATAATGCAATATCTGTAAACTCAACATCGTTTAATGAAGCAGGTGTTGGCATTAAAACAGCAGTATCAGTAACTTCTAAGAAAGTTAAATTCTTAATTTCAAATAAACCATTATAAATATCTAGTTCGCCAATCATTTCTACTTCGCTACCTAATGTTAAATCATTAAGTGTATCTAAATATTCACCATAAGTATAAATATTTAATCCACCTGTAGCATCTTGCATCCAGAAACCACCAGTTTTAGTTAACGCTGTAACAACGGCAATAACTCTAATCGTATCTCCATCTTCAAATAACGTGTCATCTTGAACATCAGAAATGTCAGAAATTGGGAATTGACCAATAACAAGAACGAAATCTCTTGTTTCTGTAGTATCTCCATTAACGACTGTAGCTGTTAAGTAAGATTCAACTTGAAGCTCATCATCAATTGTAATAATACCTGTAATCAAATTCACAAAGTGATTATTTGCATGATCATCAGTTGTATATGCCCACGTAATTGTAGATCCTTGAGCGCCTGTGGTTGGTAACATTACTCTACCGTCAGCAATAAAGTCGGTTTCAATCTTAATAGAATTCTTGTCAACTAGAGCTTTTTGAGCTTCAGTAAGCACAGGTACTACCATTGTTTGAATTGCTAAACTGAATATTGGACGTGTGCCAATTGTATCATTGGTTGCTCTAGCATCTCTTATTTCGCGAGAGATAGCTGTAAATGTTAAAGTTAATCCGTCGTAAGCAGCTAACTCATCATGTAGAGGGCCTTTATAATAACTTAATACAAAGTTTGTATCATGTGAAGTTACTGCAGTTACTGGATCTACAAGTGTTAACATGTAGTTTGAACCACCAGTGAAATCTTCACGGTAAACAACAACTGCATCAAAAGTGACTAAACCAGTTAATACTAAGTTATTCTTAGTATCGACAAGTGTTTGTACGGTAACATCAGCAGCTACCCAATAATCAGATAGATCAACTTGTGTAGGTGTAATTGCAGTACTTTGAGTAACATTTGACCAAGTAACATTTGATAATTGGAATGCTCCATAATAAATACCAACAGTTGCTAATACAGAACCCTTTTGATTAAGAACGATTGTAGGACCAGGAGCGCCAAAAATAAATAACGCTGCAGAACCATCTGATATATAATAACCATCTGAGTCTATGCCAGAAACAGTAACATCATTAATTCTGACAGTTTCGCCAACAACAGCACTTGTTGATTCAGCTGAAGTTGTGCCATAAGTCATTGTTGAACCTCTAATTTCGCTTAGAGTCATGATGACAACTCCTTCTGGTTCTTCAAGAATTGTAATGTCAAATGTCTTTGTTCCAGTGATGTCATTATAAGTGAGTGCTGCAGTTAATGTTACATCTGCATCACCTTCGCCATTTAATGGTCTCACAACATTAACAGTTGTCAAAGCACCTGCTGTAGTGATATTAGCATGAACACTATCACTTGAAGTCCAAATCGCTACAACATCACCACGAAGTGCTGTTGGAACTGTAAATGCGGAAATAACTGAATCAAGTTCACCGCCTGTAACTACGAGACTTAACGCTGTATAAGCCGCATCGTAAACACCTTGATCTTCATCAGCTTCAGGTTGACAAGAAACCAAAGCCAAGACCAAAGATAAAACCATAAATAATAAGCCTAATCTTTTCATTTAATATATTCTCCCTTTCTTTTTTCCTTTATTTTTAGAAGGCTACTTCTTCATATGCCTTGCTAAATGCTTCATCAATTGAATATGTATTACCGAAAACGTTAACAAATATAGCACCTACTTGATCTCTAGCCTTGGAAGACTTCCCAAATGCTGGTGATGTGAAGTAGTAAGGAATTTGTTGTTCTGCAACAAGTGCCACATTTTTAAATACTGTTTGTCTTGCCGAAATACTAGTTAAATCATCATAATATGTATTGACTGTTTCAAAAGCCGATATTCTACCTGGTGAATAACCTGTAGCAATCGCCCAAAGAGAAGACTGCTCAGATGCGGTAATATACTTAAGGAATAACCATGAAGCAATCATTTCTTGTGGATTATCCTTTAAGAATAAGTTAATGTTAGGTCCTTGTTGAATCACTTTTTGGTTATCAGCATCAAATTGTGGAAGTGGTGCAATACCAACTTCAAATAATCCGCCTGAAGGAATATTATAATTCGTTCCACCAGTAGATCCAATGCTCATAAATAGTTGTTGAGCAACGAACTTATTAGATGTATAATCTCCACCTAACATTTCTTTAGATGTTAATAATCTATTATCATACATATCTTTAAAGTAAGATACCATTGTTTTTGCTTCAGCATTGTTAAATAAAATTTCGCCTTGTAAATCATCGCTGATGCCAGTGTAAGGAATATTTTCTTGTTCCGCTGCTGTAATGAATAAGTTTGCTTCTGAATCATAACCAAAAGGAACGATTGAGTTCTTTTGGGCAACTGAATAATTAGCAAAGGCTGCATCTGTATCAATAATTGTTCTAATTTGTTCTGATACAGTTTTTACTTCATCCCAAGTTGTTGGAACAGTTAATTCATGCGCTTCAAAGAATGTCTTGTTATAGAACATAACTTCTGTTGACTTAACGAATGGTAAATTCAACATTGTGCCTTCATTATCGTATACTTTGCCTTCTTCCCAATAACCTGGAACGAAATCATCAAGATCTTGTTGAGAAAACGCGATTTCTGGGTTCTTGTTGTTAATCAAGTTATTAAGTGGGAGTATACGCCCTGAGTTAATATAACCAGCTACATGGTCACTATAACTATATGACATGTTAGGTTCATTACCTGCTGGTAAAGAGGTATTGACAGCATCTCTAAGTTCTGGGTACCCACCTTTTGATTCATGTAAAACTGTGATATGTGGATATATTTCTTGGAACTCTTCAATAAAAACTTCTAAAAGAGCTTGTTGTCCCATTGCTGGGTCTGTCGTTTTACCCATTGTATGCCAAAATACAATTTCTACATCTTGTGTTGTATCTATTTGTAGGTCGTCAGATATGACATCCCAATCCAATACAACGTTGCTTACCTTCTTACATGAAATCAGTCCAATGCTAATTAATGCAAGGAAGATAACTACGAATATTTTCTTCATTTTCTACCTCCTATGTTTTTACCCTTTAATACCACTTCTTGATACGCCTCGCATAATATATTTTCTAAAGAATATGAAGACGATAAAGAGTGGTAAAGTAACCATTACTGTTGCAGCCATTTGCAATTGAAATTCTGTTCTGCCTGTATCACTATTGGAGAATGCGGCTCTTAGTCCGTTTGTAATCAAACGATAATTTTCACTTGCAACTAAATTTGGCCATATATAAGAATTCCATGCGCCCATTAATTTAAGGATAATGATTGTAATAATACTCGGTTTAGCGAGTGGAACCATAACTTTCCACAAATACTTCCAATCGCTTGTCCCATCGACTTTAGCCGCATAATATAATTCATTTGGAACTTGTTTAAATGTTTGCCTTAATAAATAAATATGGAAAATACTAATC
Organism: uncultured Mariniplasma sp.; assembly: GCA_964553665.1. Classification (GTDB taxonomy): domain Bacteria; phylum Bacillota_I; class Bacilli_A; order Acholeplasmatales; family Acholeplasmataceae; genus Peloplasma. Next base: position 6,144 of record CAZKLF010000015.1, read on the forward strand.
ATAAATGGAAAGATCATTGCATAATATGGTCCATTTGTAACCCTTGAACCAAATCCAGAATCAACCCATCCAAAATTTGAAACTGTGATGTAATTGGTAATGACCATCATTTCGCCAGGAATCATCATTGTTGCTAAAAGAATTGTAAATATAATTTCTTTTCCTTTAAATTGTAATCTTGACAAAGCATATGCAACGAAGATTGAAAAGAATGTCCCAAATAGTGTTGAGAATCCAGATACAATAAGTGTATTTGCAAAATATCTAAGTAAATTAGCTCTTTCAAGTGCCTCAACATAGTTATAGGCTACGATTTGTCTAGGAAATAATGTAGGTGGGAATTGCTCAATTTCAACTGCACTTTTAAGCGATGTAATGATCATCCAATAAAATGGAATGAGGATTACCAAAGCCATAATGGTTAGAAATGAATACGTGATAATCTTTGATATAATTTTAGCTTTTCTTTGTTCTTTAATCTGCTGCTCAGTATACATGTGCGCGCCCTCCATTAATAATGCACGCGTTTCTTGCTAACATACAGGTTAATCGCTGTAAAAGCAAGAATGATCACGAACAAGACAACAGCTGCAGCAGCGCCCTTAGAATAGGAATCGACACTGTCAGTTTTTAATTGTTGATAAACAAACCCTACAATTGTTTGAATATCAGCGGTTTTATTCCAATCTGCACCAAAGATACCAATAACCGCGTCATACGTCTTAAATGCACCAATAAATGATGTAATGAGTATAAAAGCAATAAGTGGTGATAACAAAGGAACAGTAATCTTTGTAAAGACTCTAGTTTTAGGTGCACTATCAACCTTAGCAGCATCATAATATTGCTTACTAATATTTTGTAGTCCACCAATAAATACTAAAATTTTAAATGCAAGGGTATGCCATAGAAGATATAACTGTAATACGAACATTCTTCTAAAGTATGATCCCATAAAAAATCCATCATTACTATTAATCCAATTGAGCTTTTCTACACCAAACAGCTGCAAAACACCATTAATCAACCCTGTGTGGAGGTTGAATAGAACAGCGAAGACCATACCAATAGCAATTGTATTGGTTACATATGGTAAGAAAAATATCGATTGGAAAATTTTTTGAAGTGGTTTAATTGAATTCAATGCAACCGCAATTAGAAGTGCTACTATGGTTGACAGTGGAACTGAAATAAACACGATTAAAACTGTATTCCATAAAGTTCTTAAAAATGGGGGATAGTTGAAGATTGCTTTGTAACTATCCAGGCTGAATGCGAACGAGAATGCATCTTGCCACTTGTTATATCCATTATCAAATGAGATTAATATCGTTTTAAATAATGGGAAGAAAGTGAACAGAGATAGCAATGCAAGTGGAATGAGCAAGTACAGCCATGCATGATAATCTTTTTTCTTCTCAAGCATTACAAGACCCTCTCTCCGTTATCTTTATTAAATACGAAGCATTTTTCTTTTTTAACATTAAATTTCATAGAATTTGGAGTTACTTTGATAGTATCAGCAACAATAAGTCTAAACGAAGGTGTTAAGCTTTCTGGATGATTAGATACTAAAGAAATATCTCTGCCTATGCTTTCAATAAATGAATATGAAATCTCAAGTGCTCCGGATTCACTAGGAGTATATCCTTCAGGACGAATGCCAACAATGACTTCGCCTTGTGTTTTTTCTAAAATTTTATTAGTTAAAATAGCAGATTCGCCAATGTAGAGTTTATTTCCTTTAACTGTTCCATTGAATAATCCAATCGGTGGAGTACCTAAGAATTTAGCAACAAATTGATTGTTAGGTTGATCATAAACAACTTGTGGTTCACCTTTTTGTTGTTCCAATCCAAAGTTCATAACAACGATTTCATCACTAATACTCATTGCTTCTTCTTGGTCATGCGTTACAAAAATGGTAGTAATACCAGTTTCTTTTTGAATACGCTTGATTTCTTCTCTTGTTTGAAGACGAAGACGAGCATCTAAGTTTGATAGTGGTTCATCTAAAAGTAATACCTTGGGTTTCTTAACAAGCGCTCTAGCGATTGCTACACGTTGTTGTTGTCCACCTGACAATTGAGCAGGTTTTCTGTCTAATAATTCGTGAATGCCAACCAATCTAGCCATGTCTTCTGTCATTATTTTAGCTTCTTCTTTTTCAATCTTTAGATTTTCGAGAGGAAACATAATATTTTGACGAACAGTCATATGTGGGTATAATGCGTAATTCTGAAAAACGAGACCAATGCCTCTTTTTTCTGGTGTAAGATCGGTCACATCATCGTCCCCAAAGAAAATACGTCCTTCAGTTGGCGTAAGTAGACCAGCAATCATATAAAGTGTTGTTGATTTACCACAACCTGATGGCCCTAGTAAACCAATTAATTTCCCATTAGGAATGAGTGTGTCAAAATGATCGACAGCTCGAGTCTCTCTCCCTTTTGAATCTTTGAATATTTTAGTAAGATTGCTAAGTTTAATATCCATTATTGTTTCATACTCCTTATGTATTTTTTTGACTTCTTGATAAAATAAAAAGCCCTTGTATTACCACAAAAGCACTATATGTTCAGATATGAAAAAAACGATTGTATCGTTCTGTATCCGTTTGTTCGAATGGTAAATTGCAATGCCAACATACACTGTTCACCTCAACATATCTATTATATAATAATAAGTTGAATAAAACAATTGCAATAAATCAGTTAACTTTGTTTTTTACACAATATTTTCGAAACAAAAAACGTGAAAACGCTTTTATGGGTAGTTAAATTATAGTATGTTATACATGCTTTGTCAATGAAAGAAATTGGAAAGTGTCTAATTTATTAAAAAACATAAAACATTTCAACTTTATTTATAAAAAATCCTCAGATTATTAGTATTTTAGTTGTACAAGTTATAATTCGCTTAAAATTTAATTTTTGTATCAAATACTTGTCACTTTAAATTTTTGGAAAACATTTTCATTATCGATTGTGATATTTACCGTACATAAGCTTTAAAATGTAAAGAAAAAACTACATAATAGAAAAATTATGTAGTTAAAATTTCTTTATTGTTTTATTTTTGGGCAACTAACTTCTAAAAATTATTATTTATTAGATTAAAATTCGCAATTTTTGGGAGTTCTTGGGAAGGGAATAACATCCCTTATGTTTTCAACACCTGTTAAATACATAATCAACCTTTCAAATCCCATACCAAATCCCGAATGAACGCATCCACCATACTTTCTTAAGTCAAGATACCATTGCATATCTTCTAGTGGAACATGCATTTCATCCATGCGTTTAAGTAGTAAATCCAGTCTTTCTTCTCTTTGGGATCCTCCAATGAGTTCTCCGCTACCCGGAACGAGTAAATCCATTGCTGCTACAGTTTTACCATCATCATTCATTCTCATATAAAATGCCTTAATATTTTTAGGCCAATCAATAACAAAGACTGGACACTTAAAATGTTTTTCAGTTAAGTATTTTTCATGTTCAGTGTTGATGTCTTGACCCTGAATCGGTTTATTTTCAAATTTAACATTACTGTTTAGTAGTATATTGATTGCTACCTCATGTGTAACCTTAGCAAATGGTTTTGTCAAAACTTCTTTTAATCTATCTGTAAGTCCTGGTTCTACATATTTGTTAAAGAAAACCATTTCCTCTGGTGCTTTTTCAAACACATATTTAATGATGTACTTAACCATATCTTCAGCAATTGCCATATCCTTATTTAAATCTGCAAATGCCATTTCCGGTTCAATCATCCAAAATTCAGATGCATGTCTTTGTGTATTTGAGTTTTCTGCTCTAAACGTTGGTCCAAATGTATAGACATTCTTAAACGCCATAGCGTATGCTTCGGCTTCAAGTTGTCCTGTCACAGCCAAATTAGTTCTTTTGCCGAAGAAATCTTTTGTATAGTCTATTTTTTGATCATCGGTTAAAGGTAAATCATCTAACGGAAGTGTGGATACACCAAACATTTGACCCGCGCCTTCACCATCGTTACTCGTGATAACTGGTGTGTGTGTATATATAAATCCTTGGTTTTGAAAGAATTCGTGAACTGCAAATGCTACGATACTTCTTACTCTAAAAACGGCTTGAAAAAGATTGGTTCTAGCCCGCAAATGAGCAACCTCTCTCAGGAATTCCCTTGAGTGTCTTTTAGGTTGAATTGGATAGTCTTCAGCTGAATCACCTAATAGTTCAACATGAGATGCTTTGATTTCAAATGGTTGTTTCGCATTTGGCGTTAAAACAAGCTTCCCTTTAACTAAGATAGAACTACCGACTCTAATCTTTTGGATTTCCTTAAAATTATCAGCCTTTGAATCTTCATAAACGATTTGTAAACTTTCAAAAAATGTGCCATCGTGAAAGATGATAAATCCAAACTCTTTTTGAGCTCTATTATTGCGTACCCAGCCATATAATTCTAAGTCCTGGTTGAGGAGTGATTCTGTTTTTCTATATATTGCCTTTACTGTTGTTTCCATGATATACTCCTTTGTGTTAAATGCCTTTGTTAAGCCATTAATTCATTAAAAATAAAACGTCCTTAGAAAAACCTAAGGACGTAAATATACGCAGTACCACCTTAGTTCTAGAAATATTTCTCTAGCACTTAAAGCCTTTAACGCAGGCATGCGGATAGGTCTATTTTCCTTATGGATTTCTTCTATCTCTCAGAGTGTTCTTCGCTATCTTAATTTTGACTGGACTCACACCATTCTCCAGCTCGCTATCAATATTTAGGATAACTACTTTCTCGTCATTGATTTCGCATTTATTATATCTTTATTTCTTTATTTTGTCAATCAAGTTCTTCACTTGAGATTTCATCAATATCTTCTTCATCTATTTCATCTATTTGGTCAAATTTTGCTTCAGAAATATATTTAAATTTCGTATTGATTTTATTACTTGTTATGTTCACTTGTTCAGCATTTTTGGAGACACTATCTATAGATTTTTTAAGCTTATCCCAACGGTCACTATAACGTTTGAATTCTTGACCTAATTTTGTGAGTTCACTGATGATAACATTGGCTTGTTCATCTCTTTGAATATTCTTAACAACCATTTGGATCATTGACAATGTTGATATGAGTGTCGTTGGAGAAGCCATCCAAACCTTATTTTTTGTTGCATATTCAATTAAGTCTTCGTGATATGCTGTTATTTCTGCAAATATAGCTTCAGCAGGAATGAACATGAAAGCTTGATCTCCTGTTTCGTTTTCAATGATATATTTATCTTTTATAGCATTAATATGTTTCTTAACATCGTTTTTGAATTCTTTTGTTGCTACTTTTCTATCAGCATCACCAAGACTCCGATCAACCATACGTTTATAGTTTTCTAAAGGAAATTTAGAATCAATAGCTATCGTTCCTACTGGATCTGGCGCATGTATTATGGCATCAGCAATATACCCATTAGACATTAGTTTTTGTTGTTCATATAAAGCTTTATTATCACCTAAAACAGCTGATAATAGCTGATATAATTGAACTTCTCCAAATATACCTCTAGTTTTCTTATCAGAAAGCAATTCATTAAGTGAAACAACTTCGGTTGATAATATTTCAATTTTCTTTTGAGCTTCATCGATTTTACTTAATCTTTCTATTACATTAGTAAATGTTTTATTAGTTTCATCAAAACCTTTACCTAATCTAATTTCTACCTTTTCGTTAATTTGCTTCATTTGAGCATCAATATGTTCCATCATGTTTTCTTTAAATTTATTCAAATCAAATTGGCTTGTCTTGTTAGATTCGCTAAAAAGCTTACCCATTTCAAATTTTAAGTCACCATATTCTTTCTGAAAATAGAGTTTCAAGTCATTTTGAGCATTTTTTTGATCATTACTAAAATCCATTTGAACTGGGGCTTTATATTTTTTAAATATAAAAATTAGATAAGCTACTATAAAGATTAAGCCGATTAACAATCCAATAATAATATAGTCTATCATATGAACCTCCTATTAAATATCTTCAAGATAGTAGATATGTGTAATATCGTCAATATTTTCAACATAAAAAGTAATATAGGTCTCCTTAGAGAGAATTAAATCATTGACTGATGTTATAAATCTATCATCGTTTAGTGCTCTTGCATAATTTCTTTGGTCTTCTGGTTCTACCATAACATCTTGATATGCTCTACTTACTAGATCTGTACAATAATACTTATATTTCAAGTCTAAGAAAAATGTAAAATTATATAATGCCTTATCAACTTTTGAAGTAGCAAAATCCACTACACCATCAATCTGTTCACTTGTTATATCCTTTACTCTGAGTCCTACGAAATCATTTCTATAGTTTCTGCCAAAGTATGGATAAGCATCATCACTTGTTGATCTATATCTAGGGTTTAACCAGTAGTTGGTTGAACTAAGACTCATAATTGTACTGTAATCGTTAGGTTCATTACCAGGTTGTAGAATAATACCTAATAATGATTCATCCTCATTTGGGAATCCAGTTGCTTCAATAAACTTGTTCTCGCCATTATTAATTGCAGCATGACCACCAAAATAATAAGAAACAAATTGATGAATAACGGGCACATCGGGGAATGGCGACTCATGTGCAACGAATATATCACCCTTTTGTCCTAAATATACCTTGCTGGTATCATAGAATACACTACGTGTATCACCTAATTCATATGATGTTTCACGTGAAACCTCATAATACCTTCTAATTTGTGATGTCCCACTAAAATCACGAACTTCTTCTGTATAAATCCCGTTTGCTCTATTCTTAAATTCTTCAATTGCTTGGGTTGCTTTTGTATTTTCTACTAACGCAACACCAAACCCATAAATAAAGAGTCCCGGGATGATTAAAAGAATAAAAATAATGACTCTTATCATTGTGATTTTTATTTTCTTTTTGCGTTTGATGCGAACTTTTAAGAAGCTGAACATGATTCCACCTGCTTTTTTTCTTGACTACATTATACCATCTAATATATAGATAGTCGAGCCATCAAAAAGAAAAAAAGTAGTCACTGACTACCTTTTTGGTTTAATAACTAATGCTCTATGTTCGCCTTCACCTTCTGATTCGGTATCGACGTCTCTCCATTCACTCAATTTCGTGTGAATAATACGACGATCGTAAGCGTTCATAGGATCTAATTTTACAGCTATTTTTGTTTGTGCAACTTCTTTAGCTGTCTTTGTTGCTAGAATTTCTAATTGTTTTTTGCGATTTTCATGATAGTTCCCAATATCAAGAGAAATAATCATGTGTCCTTCAACAAATGTATTTAAATAGTTGCGAAGCATGAATTGAAGACCAAGGAGTGTTCTTCCTTCACGGCCAATAAGTAATGCATTCTCATCACTTTCAACGTGAAAATGAATTTCTTCACCATCATTAAGTGTTCTAACTTCCATTCTTGTCTTAATTTCCATTGTCATTAAAATATTTTCTAAGTATATTTTACCTTCAACAGCTAAATTAACATTAGGTGTAGCTTCATAAGTTGCAGAAGACCCAATATTAAATAGACCTTTTTTCTCTTTTAATACTGTTAATTTGATTTTATCTTTTTGTATTCTTAAGGCTTCAACTGCGTGCTTTTCAGCTTCTAGTAGGCTTTTCGCTTCAAATTCTATTCTTTTTAACATATATCAATCACCCCATCAATTGTTTTTGTTGTAATGCTTCGTGTTTCTTTTCATTCAATCTTCTATTAATTAGAGTTTGTCCTAATGAATAAATATTCCCAAATATCCAGTATAACGCCAATGCGTTACTTTGGAACGATGCAAAAGCCATCATAATAACCATGAAATAACTTACGAATTTCATTGTTTTTTCTGTTTGTGCACCTGTAGCATTTGGATTATGAGAAACTGTTTTTTTAGCATAACTTGGTTTCTTCATTGAAATTCTCTGTAGAAGAAACATTGTTCCACCAACAATACCAGCTAATACCATACCAATGATGCCATCTCTTTGATTAGAAAGGTTAATACCAAAGAAGTTTGTATTAATTACACTATCTACATACATACCACCATGTACTGTAATACGTCTAACAACATTAAACATTGCGATAAAAATAGGCATTTGCAAGAATGGTAATAAACAACCAAAGACATTAATACCATGTTTCTTATAGACCGCCATCATTTCCATTTGCTGCTGTTGCTGAGATTGTGGATCTTTTCTAGTTGCATATTTAGCTTGAACACGTTGCATATCTGGTTGAGCAACATTCATCTTGATCGATAAGTCATTACTCTTAGCATAAATTGGCCATGCAATTGAACGTACAACAATAGTTGTAAATAAAATCGCTAAAGCAAATGATCCACCAAAAAGAGCACCAAAGAAATTCATGACAAATGCTACTGGAATGATCAATGCCTTATCAAAGAAGTTTGCATCGGCTGAAGAAATAGGTTTTTCTCCGCCTGCAACATAAACATCAAAATCTTGAGTATATCCAGATAAAGAAGTATATGTTACCGTATAACTTATCTTTGTTTTGAATCCATCAGTTCCAAGTGGGTCATAATCTTGATCATCAAATTGCGATACAATATCTTCGCCATTTAAGACTGTAACATCACCATCACGTTGAACTTCATAAACTTTCATACCCGTTGCATCAAATGTTCCACCTTTTTGGTTTATCACATTATCTTGTTCATATCGGAAAGCAACCATCACTACATCATTAGCATCTCCAACAGGAACTTCAGGTATGACATAAATTTGAAAACTAGCATCTAGACCATCTACGTTAAACGTATATGTGCGCACGCCTTCACTTTCAACAACAGATGCTGGTAGGGAACCTTCATAATCAACAAGCGTACCAACGCCTGCTTCACTAATACTCCAGTACGATAATCCTCCATCGCCTTTAAAAACAATATTATTTCCCTCATCATAAGTGAAAACTAGTTTATCGTATGCCGCTACATCTCCGATAGGGTTGTTAACCGCAATAACTGCTATAGGATCGTCTCCAGATCCACAAGCTGCTAAGCTGAAAACTAGCATGACGATAACTGCAATAAAAAATAATTTTTTACTCATTCGTATTCTCCATTAGTTTTGATTTTTTGAATAAGACAATTACCTTGTCTTTCATTTCTTGATATGACAGACCTTGCGCCAGTGGTTTTATAACAACAACGAACAATTTATTTATAATAAATTGATCCTTGAATTCACTGACAATCATTCGGATTCTTCTTTTTGCTAAATTTCTCGATACTGCATTTCCGTATTTCTTACCAATAGATAGTGCAAAACGAAAATGATCAGCATTTAAATCTTCTGATTGATAAATAGCAAAATAACCATCACTTTTAAATTTTTTGACTTTGAAAACCGCATCGATTTCGCTGCTTTTCTTTATGCGATATCTCTTTTTCATAATTTTTTAAAAAAAGGACTACTCAAAATAACATAAAGTTATTATTTTAACGAGTAATCCTAGTGTTTTAAAATAATTTAAATTATACAGTTAATTCTGCGCGGCCTTTTAATCTGCGACGCGCAAGTACCCGTCTGCCACCAGCTGTTGCCATTCTAGCTCTAAATCCGTGCGTCTTTTGACGTTTGAGCTTACTTGGTTGATATGTTCTTTTCACAAATAAAACCACCTTTCTTGCGAAACCATGCTTAATCATTATATAAAAAGACCCTTTTTTTGTCAACCTAAATCACTCTTTTTGTCTTATTTTTTTTACTTTTGCATATAATATGGTTTGTAGTAAAATATTCAACGTCATTTTCAAAAAGTCTTCATTTGAATTTTGTGGGAAACTTATTCACATTTTTTCATCTATGTGGGAAAAAGGGAAAAATCATCAAATCCTTTAGTAATGCAAAAGATACTCAATTTTTATTCACATTTTGTCCACAATGAATCACTGTGTGTATAAAGTTACCCACAAATAATGTTGATAAGTTTTTCTTTCATACCCCCTCTTTTGTGTTATTCTATTCACACATGAATTAAGGGGATATTAAATGAACATCTATGATCAATTGTGGCAAAAAATACTTAATGATTTAGAACAAACTTTTAGCGAGGAAACCTTTGCTGATGTTTTTGAGTCACTGAAATCAACTCATAAATATGCAAATGGCCACATTTATGTACTTGTTCCAAGTGAATTTATTAAAAATCGGATTAATAGATTATATCTTTCTAAGGTTAACGAATTAGCTCTTAAATATCACAATGAGCCTATTCGTTTTAAATTTGTCGTTGAATCAGAATTAGTTCCAGAAGAAACACTCATTAGTCCTGAAAGAAATCTAAGTTTGAAATATCGTCCTGGTAATTTGAATGCAACATACGCTTTTGATAACTTTGTTGTTGGGAAAAGTAATATGTTTGCATTTAGAATGGCAATGAAGGTTGCTGATCAACCCGGTGCTGTTGCAAATCCATTATACATCTTTGGTGATGTTGGATTGGGTAAAACCCATTTAATGCAAGCAATCGGTAACTACATCTTGGATGAAGATATCAATCAAAAAGTATTATATGTTAAAGCTGATGGTTTTATCGAAGATTTTGCTAACCTCTTAAAGAGGCAGAAAATGGAAGATTTTAACACTAAATATAGAGAAATAGATGTTTTATTAGTTGATGATATCCAAATTATGGGTGGAGCAACTAAAACTCAAATGGAATTCTTTAAATTATTTGACTATTTGTACCAACAAAACAAACAAATTGTTATAACAAGTGATAAACCAGCATCTGACCTTAAAAATATCATGACGCGTTTAACATCAAGATTTGAAGTTGGATTGACAGTTGATATTCAAATTCCTGATTTAGAACACAGAATTGAAATTTTAAAAAGAAAACTTGCTACCGAAAGTTCTGATATACATGATATTCCTAATGATGTTTTAGAATTCATCGCTTCCTCTTTTGTAACAAACATTAGAGAGCTTGAAGGCGCACTAAAACGCGTGTTGTTCTATTGTTTAACAAATAACCTAGACTTAACAGTTGAATCCGTTAATGAGGCTCTAGAACCACTCTTAAAGACTAAGAGAAAGAGTGATTCATTAAACGAAAACAACTACGATAAAATTCAATCAATTGTTAGTGATTTCTATGGTATCACATTAGAAGATTTAATAGGTAAGAAGAGACATTCTAAATATATTCTTCCTCGTCACATAGCAATGTATTTAATAAAATCTAGATATAATATACCTTATAAAACTATTGGTGGTTTATTTGGAGATAGAGATCATTCAACAGTTTTAGCAGCTTGTGAAAAAATTGATAATGAAATTAAACAAGATTCAACAATGAAGCTCGCGGTTGATACAATCATCAAAAAAATCGATAGTTTTAGTAAAAATTGATTGTTTGTAAAATGTTGGAAACATGATATAATAATAGCAGTACAAAGCCTTTCTAAGATTTATCCACATACCCACAATTGTAACAACAATATTTAAAGACTTAAACTAAATAAATAAAGGGAGCTGCCATTATGATTTTTAGTATCGATAGAGACATACTACTTAACCAATTACTTATCATTCAAAAAGGGTTACCAAACAAAACACCACTACCAATTCTTTATGCAGTTAAATTTGAAGTGCATGAAGATCACATATTATTAACATCAAGTAATACTGATGTTGCTATTCAAGTTCTTATTGACGATCATTCGTTAGATATTAAAGAACCTGGTAAAGTAGCTATACCTGGTCGTTACCTAATTGAAATTATGAGAAAAATCACTTCACAACGTGCTGAATTTGCTCTTATCGAAGATAAATTAATTGTTATTAAAGCAGATCGCTCTGAATTTAAACTTCGTCTAATGGATGTTGAAGATTATCCTGAAATAGATTTTTTAGATTTAGATGATCCAATTATCTTAGATAGTCAACTCATTAAAACAGTTATTAAAGAAACTAATTTTGCAACTGCATCTAGTGAGAAAAGACCTATTTTAACAGGTGTTAATTTTAAATATCACGACAATCATTTATATTGTGTGGCTACAGATAGTTATCGTTTAAGCCAAAAAAATGTTAAATTAAGAACACACAGTAAAATGTTTGATATTGTTGTTCCGAGTAAGAGTTTAGATGAATTAAATAAAATCTTAGATAGCGTTAAGGATGATGTTGAATTATATATTAATCCAAATAAAGTTTTATTTAAGATGAATAAAATATTATTTCAAACAAGACTTCTAGAAGGAACTTATCCAGATACAATGCGTATCATTCCAACTGAGTTTCCGGTAGTTATTCCATTTAACAAGGAAGAATTACTTGCCGCAGTTGAACGTGTATCACTACTCTCACCAAGAGATCGTGAAACAAATTATAATATTATCAAACTAAATTTACGTCCTGATTATGTTGTTGAAATGAGTTCAACCAATAGTGAAGTTGGGGATGCATTAGAAGAAATTATTCCATCATCTGACGTTATCGGACCTCCAATCAAGATTGCATTTTCATCAAGATATTTAGTAGAATCACTTAAATCGTTCAGTTCAAGTGAAGTATTAATTCAATTTGCTGGAGAAGTAAAACCATTTGTAATAAAAGGAAATTTAGATCAAGACTTATTACATCTCATTTTACCGGTTCGTATTGACTAACCTTTTCTAATAGCCTTAATTTCAAATTTAAGGCTTTTTTTTATGCCTACACTCACATAGTATTTATGATGAAAAAAAACACGAAAAAAGGTGTTTTTTTCCTTATATTATGTTATAATATAAATGGATACAGAGGGTAAATAAATGAATAAATTTAAAATTAATAAAGATTTTATCACTTTAGGACAATTTTTAAAAGCAACCGACCACATTGGTTCCGGAGGAGAAGCCAAGTTTTTTTTAGTTGAAAACGATGTCTTCATCAACGGTGAAAAAAGAACTGAGCGTGGCAAAAAAATATTTCACGGTGATAAAGTGATTGTTGAAAACACTGAGTACTATATTATTTATGATTCAAAAGCTAACGCTTAAAAATTTTAGGAATCATACGTATCTTGATCTAGAATTTAAAAAACCCTTTGTTTATTTTTATGGTTCAAACGGCACTGGAAAAACAAGTATTTTAGAAAGTATTTATTTTTGTGCAACAACAAAGTCTCATCGGACTAGTGATGAAAGAGAACTCATCAAAAGAGATGAACCTTTCACACACGTAAGAATTGTGACTGATGAAAACAAATATGATCTGGTTTTATCAAAGCACGGGAAACGTGCATCAATCGATGGAATTGAAAAAAGAAAGATCAGTGATTTTATTGGACATTTGCGTGTTGTCATGTTTGCTCCTGAGGATCTTGATTTAATTAAAGGTTCACCAGCGAATAGAAGACAATTTCTTAATTTAGAACAAATGCAATTGAGCAAAGAGTATTTAAGACAATTAAATACGTATAAAAACGTGCTTAAGCAAAGAAATAGCTTATTAAAAAAAATTAGTATTGATGATGAGTTAACATTTCTTGATATTTTAGGTGAACAGCTATTCGAAGTTGGAATAGAAATCATTCAACAAAGAGAAGTATTTATTCAAGAAGTCAACAACTATTTATCGGATATCTATGCACTCTTCAGTGAACATCAAGTTAAATTAGTTTATAAACCAGATGTTGACGAAAAAGGATTTAAAAAACATCTCAATAAGCAACAAAAACAAGATATTCTTTATCAAAACACACTTTCTGGCCCTCACAGAGACGATTTCTATATCGATTTTAACGGCTTTGACGCGAAGAGTTATGCGTCACAGGGGGAACAGCGTTTAATCGTTGTAGCGCTCAAATTAGCGCTTCTCAAGTTGATTGAAAACAAAACAGGGAAACAAGTTGTCTTATTATTAGATGATGTATTAAGTGAGTTGGATTTAGATAAGCAAAAACTATTCTTAGCTAATTTACCAAAAGAACACCAAATATTAATGAACAGCGCACTCTCAATTGAGGGTGAGCATATACAAATGATTCATTTGAAAAAGGAGTAAGTTATGTCAAATTATGATGCATCAAACATTCAAATATTAGAAGGTCTAGAAGCTGTCCGCAAGCGTCCTGGTATGTACATTGGTACAACAGGATCAAGAGGATTGCATCATTTAGTCATGGAAATTGTCGATAATTCTATCGATGAGGCTTTAGGAGGCTATGCAAAAAACATCAAATTAGAATTATTGAAAGATGATGTTATTCGTGTAACTGATGATGGAAGAGGAATCCCAGTTGACCTACATCCAAAAACCAATAGACCAGCTGTTGAAACAATATTAACTACGCTTCACTCAGGTGGAAAGTTTGACGGGAAATCATACAAAGTATCAGGAGGCTTACATGGTGTAGGGGCTTCTGTAGTCAATGCTCTATCAGAATGGTATATCGTTGAAATCCATAGAGATAACAAGAGTTATGAACAGCGTTATGAAAGAGGTTTTCCAGTCACAGACGTAATTGTTATTGGAGAAAGTAATCATACAGGAACAGTTGTTACATTTAAGGCTGATCATCTAGTGTTTACTGAAACAAATGTTTATGAGTATGAAATACTCAGAAATAGAGTACAACAATTAGCATTTTTAAATAAGGGTATTAAAATTATGATACAAGATTTAAGAGGAGATGAAATTATTGAAAATACATATCACTATGAAGGTGGTATTGTTGAATATATTGGATTCTTAAATTCAGGTAAAGGTAAAATAAATCAAGATATCATTTATACAGAAAAAGAAGTTGATGGCATAACTCTAGAAATAGCACTTCAATATAACGATTCATATGCCACAAACATCTATTCGTTTGCAAATAACATTCCAACTCACGAAGGTGGGATGCACGAAGATGGATTTAAGATGGCCTTAACTCGTGTATTAAATAAATATGCCAATGAAAATGGATTTCTCAAGAAAGATGATTCATTCTTAGGTGATGATACAAGAGAAGGACTGACTGTTATTGTTTCAGTTAAGCATCCAGATCCTCAATTTGAAGGACAAACAAAAACAAAATTAGGGAACCCTGAAGTTCGTCAAATTACGAGTAAAATCGTTGGCGAGGGATTAGAAAGATATTTAATGGAAAATCCAGCAGATGCTAAAGCAATCGTTGAAAAATGTATCATGGCATCTCGTGCTAGATCAGCTGCTAAAAAAGCAAGAGAAGCAACGAGAAGAAAATCACCACTTGATGCGTTAGGATTTGCATCTAAACTTGCTGACTGTAGAAGTAAGAATCCAGTGATTTCTGAGATTTACATCGTCGAAGGTGACTCTGCGGGTGGTTCTGCTAAGCAAGGTAGAGAATCGGAATACCAAGCGATACTTCCACTACGTGGTAAAGTTTTAAACGTTGAAAAAGCACGTTTAGATAAAATACTAAGTAATAAAGAAATCTTATCACTTATCCAAGCATTAGGTACAGGTATTGGTGAGGAGTTTAATGCTGAAAAAGCAAGATATCACAAAGTGGTCATTATGACTGATGCTGATATTGATGGTGCGCATATTAGAACATTACTTCTAACGTTTTTCTTTAGATATATGAAACCACTTATCGATTTAGGATATATATTTATTGCACAGCCACCTTTATACAAGGTTCAGCAAGGCAAACGTGTCGAATACGTTTATACAGATGAACAGCTTAACAAAGCTTTATCAGAAATGACAGGACGTCCAAATATTCAACGTTACAAAGGTCTTGGAGAAATGAACCCAGAACAACTTTGGGAAACAACCATGGATCCTGAAAATAGAACATTACTTCAAGTATCTTTATCAGATGCTATGGATGCCGATCAGGTATTTAGTATGCTTATGGGTGAAGATGTTGAACCAAGAAAAGCATTTATTCAAAAAAATGCGATTTACGCAAGTAATATCGATGCATAGGAAGGGGAACAATAATGATTGAAAACACTGTAAAAACAACAGAAGGTCATGTAAAAGAGATTAATATATCCACAGAAATGAAAACATCATTTTTGAACTATGCAATGAGCGTTATCGTATCGAGAGCACTTCCAGACATTAGAGATGGGCTTAAACCAGTTCAAAGACGTATTTTATACGCGATGAACGATTTAGGCATGTCAGCTGATAAAGCACATAAAAAATCAGCTAGAATCGTCGGTGAAGTTATTGGTAAATATCACCCACATGGTGATTCAAGCGTTTATGAAGCTATGGTTCGTATGGCCCAAACATTCTCTTATCGCATGCCATTAATTGATGGGCATGGTAACTTTGGTTCAGTTGATGGTGACGGTGCAGCAGCAATGCGTTATACCGAAGCTAGAATGTCAAAGCTCGCAGGAGAACTTGTTAGAGATTTAGAAAAGAATACAGTTGATTTTGTTGATAATTACGATGGCTCAGAACATGAACCAAGCGTATTACCCGCAAGATACCCTAATCTACTCGTTAATGGGTCTACAGGGATTGCTGTTGGTATGGCAACAAATATTCCACCACATAACTTAGCAGAGGTTATTGATGGTCTACTAGCTTATATGGATAACGAAGAAATTACAATTGCTGAACTTATGGAATACATCAAAGGTCCTGATTTTCCTACAGGAGGTCAAGTCCTAGGATTAACTGGGCTTCGTCAAGCGTATGAAACAGGAAAAGGGATTATTGCAAACAGAGCGACAGCAGACATTATTACTCATAAGAATAAAAATACGATTATTATAACGGCCATTCCATATCAAGTTAATAAAACAACCTTGATTGAAAGAATTGCTGATATCGCTAAAAATAAAATCATTGATGGTATTACCGATTTAAGAGATGAATCAAATCGTAAAGGTATGCGTATTGTCATAGAACTTAGAAGAGATGTTAATCCGCATGTCATGCTCAACAACCTTTATAAATATACTCAACTTCAACAATCGTTTGGGATTAATATGATTGCACTTGTTAAGGGACAACCTCAAATGGTTAACCTTAAAGATATGCTTAAATATTATCTAGAACACCAAATTGAAGTCATTCAAAGAAGAACAATTTATGATCTTGAAAAAGCTGAAGCTAGACAACATATTTTAGATGGTTTAGTTATTGCACTTCATGACATTGATCATGCTATTGAAATCATCAAACAAAATAGAACCGGTGAAGAAGCTAGAGCAGCATTAATTGCCGCTTATAATCTCACTGAAATTCAAGCAAGAGCAATTCTTGATATGCGCCTTCAGCGCTTGACTGGAATGGAAATTGAAAAGATTGAAGTTGAAGTTGCTGAGTTATCACTTAAGATTACAGATCACAAAGAAATTGTTGCAAGTCATGATCGTAAGGTTTCAATTATTAGAGAAGAGGTCAGTCAGACAAGGGCTTCTTATTATCAACCTCGCGAATCAGAAATTAATTTACTCGAAGATTTATCTATTGAAAACGAAGATTTAATTCCTGTGGAAGATGTTATTATTACGGTAACAAATAATGGATACATCAAACGCATGAAAGTTGATCACTATAAAACACAAAATCGTGGTGGTGTCGGTATGTCTGGCATCAAGGTTCATGAAGATGATTATGTAGAACACATCTTAATGACTTCAACACATGATTATCATTTATTCTTTACCAATAAAGGCAGAGTCTATAAAATCAAAGGATATCAGATTCCTGAAGGGTCTAGACAATCAAAAGGATTACCAATTGTAAATCTATTGGATTTTGATGCTGATGAAACACTGACATCGTTCACAAGCGTTAAGAACTTTGAAACAGAAGATGAATATCTAACATTTATTACTAAGCGTGGTGTGGTTAAACGGACACCAATTAGCGATTATCAAAATATTAGAACTAACGGTATTATTGCAATCAGTCTTAGAGAAAACGATGAATTATTAAGCGTTAGATCAACTGATGGTACCAAAGAAATAATCCTTGGAGCATCTAATGGTAAGGCAATTCGATTTGCTGAAACTGATGTTAGATCAATGGGCAGAACAGCTGGTGGTGTCAGAGGTATGAGTATCTCAGATGATGATGAAATCGTTGGTGCTGCTATCATTGATAATGAACAAGAAGAAATCCTTGTAATCACCGAAAAGGGCTTTGGTAAGCGAACTATCGTAGGCGAATACCGTAAGCAAATTCGTGGTGGTAAAGGTGTTAAGACCGTAAATGTTACAGAGAAAAATGGACATTTATCTACGCTTAGAACTGTATCTGATGATCAAGATTTAATTGTTGTCTCTGATAAAGGTGTCGTCATTAGAACGCACGTTAATCAAATATCTCAAACAAAGAGAGCAACTCAAGGTGTGAGAATTATAAGACTTCGTCCTGATCACAAGGTATCAACAATTGCATTAGTTCCTAGACAAGAAGAGGAAGAAGAAAATCTTGTAGTTGGAGAACAATTTATTCAAGAATCTTTGCCTGTTGAAGCAGAAAAAAAGATTGTTGGAGTTGTTGATTTAGCACCAGATGAAATTGAAGAAGATGAAGAAGAAGTTATTTCAACAGACAGTTTATTTGACGAATAAGAAATATTAATGAAAAGCCATTTCTAATATAGGAATGGTTTTTTTGCTATAAAGATTTTCTTATTGTATAATATGTTATAAGACACAATAAAGGAGGAGCGTTCATATATGAAAAATAAAAACCAATCTCAAATTTACTTCTTCTATGTCGTAGCATTTTTTATATTGAACATCCTAAATACTTATATGTTAACTGTGCAAGGATTAAATCGATATATCGCTCCATTTAAACATACTTTTCAAGGCGAAATCAACGCGATTATAGGTAATTTTGTAGTGCTCCTATTGATTGTTTTGGTAGCATTTTTCATCATTAGAAAAGCAAAAAAAAGAATGGTTTTTCTACTATTAATCACACTCTTTTTAAATGTGTTTATTTATGCGTTGAGTATTTTTAACTTGTATTTTGGAACAGCATTTTCTATGACAGCAATTAGCTTAATGAATAATCCTTCTGATGGTTTTGCAGGAGGAACATTGGTTCAAGCACTTCTTGAACTTTTCACTTACTGGCGTATCGCTGTCTTTTTACCATCCATTACTTTGTTAACTATTTATTTATTTTCAAACCGAAAAGAAATGAAAAATATATATTTTAACGCACCTATAAAACAATATTTAATAGGTTTTTTCACATCAATATTAATCATTTTTGTTTCAGTTTTTTCCTTTTATCAACAATATAAAAATGCTTTGCCTATTAATGCAGTTAAAAGTACTTTTGCAGTTCAAAATTTAGGCGTATATCCATATTACATAGGTGAATTTTTTGGACAACCATTTGATATCAATCTTCAAGTTTTCTTAGATTTAGAAGATGAGGAAGACTTAGCTGCTGCTTTTCAAGAATACAATAAGAACCAAACAGCATATGTTAATTTTTTCGATGGGAATATATACTCAAATAGATTAACTACCGATCAAGCAGCGAGTAGTTTATTTGTTGATGACTCAATTAAAAATGGGAATGATCTTCAAGGAATTCTAGAAGGAAGAAATATCGTTTTAGTACATATTGAATCTATGAATCATTTCTTATTAGAAAATGAATACACAAATGAAAGACTTGTTTTTTACAACCAAATATTAAGTCAAAGTTTCGCCTTTAATAATTTCTACAATAACGTTGGTATGGGCGTAAGTTCTGATGCAGAACTTGCCGTTTTAACGGGATTATATCCAACAGGAGATAGTACGCTTTATTGGGAACATGCTGAGTATGATTTAAATTCTTTAGTAGGATATTTTAATCAAGAAGGATATTACACAGAAGCAATCCATGGAGATAAAAAGACTTTTTATAATCGAGATATTGTATACCCTGAATTGTTGGGCTTCGATGAATTTTATGCACTTGAAGATTTCGTAGATGATGGATATAATATCGAAGAAGGCTTTGTCTATGACACTGCAAATCAATTAACGCATATCAGTCCTTGGACAAGTGATTATTTGCTTGCTGATACTGTAAGTAATTTTGGTAGCTCTTTATCAGCTATGAATCGATCCTTTATGTTTTTTCCAATTACAATGATGCCCCATACACCATTTGAGTTTGATCCAAATGGTGTAAGAGAAGATATATACCCACAATATGTTGATTTAATTCAAGAATTAACACTTAGATATCTTAATTATGCTGATTATTATGATGATACGATGAAACGTTTCTTCTTAGATGAATATAATCAGGATCAAACCCTTGATAATACCGTTTATGTCTTTTATAGCGATCATGGATCTGGTCTTAAAAATGGTGATTTAAGCATTTTATTTGATAAAGATTTAGATATAATGGAAGAAAGAATGATTCTTCAACAAATCGTATCATTTATCTATGTACCAGGCGATGAATATGTTGATTATGGTGACTATCAAATCAGAAAAGGACTTCTAACTGGAGAGCAAGATCTAGTAAGAAGTGAAGTAGATTTATATAGAACGATTATTGAACTATTTAATCTACCTGTTGGTAGTGATGCTTATTATGGTGTCAACGGATTAAGCACCGAGCCTACATTTGCTTTGGATAATAGATTGATGGACGTTGTTACTGATGGTGTTTTCTATTCAATGAGAAATAGAGTAAAAACCTATCCCGAGAACGTATATTTTGAAGATGAGATGTATGATTATATCGTTAGATTTAAATTATTATCAGATTTAATGATTTCACAAGGAAACATGCAAAATCAAATTGATGAAGCAATATTAGAATACTATGGTTAAAATAACGAAATATAAGATTTCTATCTATTACTTTATTTCATTGGGATATATGGTCTTTTCACTTGTTTTAGGGATTATACTCCAAGACGGTCTTGTTATTTTCTTAGCTTGGAATATGTTTTTAGCAACACTTGTATTCTTTATTAGTACAATACTTGTTTATTTATATAAAAGAAAAGCGAAACTTTGGTTGATTTTGGTTGTTCTGGGCATTTATATATTGTTTTTCCCAAATAGTATGTATATGTTAACTGATTTTATTCACATTCAAAATTATACATTTTTTATTGACTATGCGAGTATCTACAATTATAGTATTGCCGAATGGTTTGTTTTTATGCATATTCTTATTGGCGCATTATATGCAGCAAAACTAGGCATATCATCTATTAATAATCTAGAAAAAGTATTTAAGAAGCATTTCTTAGGATATTTTGGAATCCTTTTGTCATTCTTATTTTTTCTTTCTAGCTTTGGAATCTTCATCGGAAGATTCTTAAGATTTAATACCTGGAATTTTATTGAGGTTATATCACAAATTGGTATAGTTTTCTCACATGGAAACTTCTTACTTGGATTTGTTGGTATTTTCTTTGTGATTCACTGGGTTATGTATTTCCTTTTTTTAAATAAAGAGTGTAATATGAATATAGAAAACAATAAAAAATTGGAGGGTAACACATGAGAGTATTAGTCGTTGGTGGTGCTGGATATATTGGATCTCATACAGTCTATGAATTAATCAAAGATAAACAAGAGGTCATCATTCTTGATAACTTATCAAGTGGATATATGGAATTGGTACATCCTAAAGCAAAATTTTATTTAGGTGATATCAAAGTTAAAGCAGATGTTGAAAAGGTATTTAAGCAAGAAAAAATAGATGTTGTCATGCACTTTGCGGCAAAACTTATCGTTCCAGAAAGCGTTAAAGAACCTTTAGCATATTATCATAATAATGTTGAAGGTGTGCGTGTATTACTAGAAGTGATGAACGAACATAACGTCAAAAAATTTGTTTTCTCATCAACTGCGGCAGTATATGGAGAAGCAAGCGGAGTATGCCAAGAAGATATGGTAACAAAGCCAATTAATCCATATGGTGAAACGAAACTAGCATGCGAAAAAATGATTTCATGGGTAGCTAATGCTCACGATTTTAAATTTGTTATCTTTAGATATTTTAATGTTGCTGGTGCTGATGAATCACTAAAGATTGGTCTTATGAAAGATCAGTTAACACATCTTATTCCTCTCGCTATTCAAGGGATTATAGGCATTAGAGACCATTTAACGATTTATGGTAATGATTATCCAACTAAAGATGGAACATGCGTTAGAGACTATATACACGTCAGTGATCTAGCATATGCACACGTATTGGGTGCACATTATTTATTTGATGGTGGAAAATCAGAGACAATCAATTTAGGATCGAGTTCTGGATTTACTGTTTTAGAAGTAGCTAACCAGGTTAACGAAATAGCACCTCTTAAGGTAGAAATTGGACCAAGAAGAGATGGAGATCCAGCTGAACTGATTGCATCCAATGAAAAAGCACGAAAAATTTTGAAATGGGTACCAAAATATAATCTTAAAGAAATTGTATTATCAGATTATAACTATAGAAAGAAAATCTCAAACAAATAATAAGGACTTGAATGGAGATAATTACAGAAATGAAAGTCTTTGAAAAATATTTAGAAAGCATTGAAAATTTAACTCATAAAGAAAGAACCAAAGATATTTTAAAGTGGGTTATAAAGGAATATCCACAATTAAATCCTAAAATAGCATGGAATCAACCTATGTTCACTAAACACGATACATATATTATAGGGTTTAGCGTATCTAAAAATCATTTAGCGGTTTCGCCCGAATTAGCAGGTATCAATTATTTTTTGGTTAAGTGCTAGTGCGCTAGTTATATATTTGATTATTAAATGATATTTATTTCATAGGATGGGAAACCGTCCTTTTTCTTTTTATAAAAT
>CAZKLF010000016.1:0-26723 GCA_964553665.1 uncultured Mariniplasma sp.
ATGTATCCTTTAATGACTATTGATAAACCTGAAATATTTTCACTGCTGATAGGATTTCTCTTATGTGGCATTGCAGATGATCCTTTTTGATTGATATCAAAATATTCAGCCACCTCTTGAACTTCTGTTCTAGATAAGTGCCTAATCTCGATTGCAATCTTTTCTAATTCACTCGCAATCAGCGCTATAACGCTTAAATATGAGGCATGACGGTCTCTTTGTAAGGTTTGTGTGGAAATAGTTGCACTATCTAATCCTAAGTGTTTAGATGCGATTTCTTCAAGCTTGGGAGTGTTCGCACTGTAGTTGCCTAAGGCACCACTTAATTTAGCAATCTCAATTGATTTTGATGCTTCATCAAATAGTTTTGATAAGCGTTTGAAGTCTTCGTACCAAAGTGCGAATTTTAGACCAAAACTCGTAACTTCAGCATGGACACCATGTGTTCTACCCATGATTGGTGTGTCTTTGTATAAATATGCCTTATCTTTTAAGACCTTCATCATAGATTCAATATCTTTTTTAATGATTATGTTGACATCTTTTAAGATTAATGATTGTGCTGTATCGACAACATCAGTAGATGTTAGGCCATAGTGTAACCATTTCTTTTCATCACCTAAAGATAATGATACTGCTTTTGTGAAAGCTATGACATCATGTTTAACTTCTAATTCTATCTTTTTGATGTCTTCTAATTTATATGTTGCTTTAAGGAGTGCTTGATATGTTTCATCTGAGATCAAATTAAGTTTATTCCATGCAAAAGATGCTGCAAGTTCTACAGTAAGAAATGCATCATATCTATTTTTTTCACTCCATAGATCTTTCATAACTTGACGTTCATAACGATTAATCATGCTTACCCTCCTAAAAAATTTCTTTAACTAGAACGGTTTGATTTCGGTCAGGACCAACTGAGAATATGCCTAATGGAACACCGACTAATTCTGTTAATTTATTTAAATAGTTTTGAGCGTTAACTGGAAGTTCATTAAATGATTTAACTTCAGTGATATCTTCTTTCCAACCTGGCATTGAAATATAAAATGGTTTACACGCTTGAAAATCTTCTATTTCAGCTGGGATATAATCTATCTCTTCACCATTCAAATGATACGAAACTGCAATCTTTAATTCATCTATGCCAGATAAGACATCTAATAGCGTAACAGCAAGATAACTTAATCCGCTTGTTCTTTTTGTATGTCTTAAAACGACTGTATCAAGCCATCCGATACGTCTAGGGCGACCTGTAGTTGTTCCATATTCTTTTCCAACTTCTCTAATGTGAACACCTAGTTCACCAGGTATTTCACTTGGCATAGGACCTTCACCAACGCGCGTTGTATATGCTTTTGTAACGCCTATTGCGCCATCAACTAACCATGGTGCAATACCTGTGTTTAAAGGAACGCTTGATGCTGTTGGCGAGCTAGAGGTTACGAAGGGATAAGTGCCATGATCTAAGCATAATAGAACGCCTTGTGCCCCTTCAAATAATATATTTTTTCCTTCTTCAATTGCTTGATTTAAATATGCTGATGTATCACCAACATAGGGTGCCATTATTTTTGCATATACAGAATATTCATTATATAAATCATCAAAATTCATTCTTGCTGAACCTAATTTTCTAAGTTCTTGATTCTTTACCTTTAGGGTTTCTGCAAGTTTCTCACTAAAACGATCCTCATGAATAAATGTTGATACTCTGATGCCTAATCTTGATGCTTTATCCGTATAGGCTGGACCGATACCTTTATGCGTCGTTCCTATTTTTTCATTACCCTTAAAATGTTCGTATGCTTTATCTAATTCTAAATGATAAGGCATCACGATATGTGCTCTTTCTGAAATCATTAAATTGAAATTTTCAAGTTCATCAATTTCCTCAACAAATGCCTTAGGATTTATCACCATTCCATTTGCCATAATATTAAATATGTTTGGATTTAAGATGCCTGATGGCAATAAATGAAGACTATGCTTCTTTCCATCGAAAATAACTGTATGACCGGCATTATTTCCTCCTTGGTAGCGAACAACAACATCTGCTTTTTGTGCTAGAAAGTCGGTAATCTTACCTTTCCCTTCATCGCCCCATTGTGTACCAACCACTACAATTCTCTTCATTTAATTTCCTCCGAGTTAAACTCTTCTTTTTGGCCTGTCTTTTGACAACGTCTCTGAGAGTATCAAAACATAAAAAAATAGGTCATTCAACCAAAATAATTTTAGCATACTATTTGACTATAGTCAATGTAAGCTAAATAAGAATATGGATGAAATTTTTATCAAATTACTTACGGTTTAGGCTTGTATAAATGGTAACGGTTATATATAATGTAATCATGGTGATTAAATGAAAGTCTTGTTTTGTAGTGGTGAAGTCTATCCTTTTAGTAAAACTGGTGGTTTAGCTGACGTGGCATTTTCATTGCCTAAAGCACTTAATCAACTAGGACATGATGTAAAAGTTATCACACCACTTTATCAGAAAATTTTATCTAGACCAAAAGAGCTATCTTATCTAGGACAAGCCATTATTCAAATGGGTCAATTAGTTAAGGAAGCTGAGTTTTATTCAACAGTCTATCAAGGTGTAACATTTATCTTTGTTAAAAACGAAGATTTTTTTGGACGCGATGCACTCCACGGTTATGATGATGATGCAGTTAGATTTACTTTTTTCAATTTTGCAATTTTTGAATATATTAAATTAGCAAACGATTATCCTGATGTTTTACATGCAAATGACTGGCAAACTGGATTGCTTCCATTTTTCTTGGATGTGAAGTATCGCCAGCTAAACAAAAGCTTTGCAAATATCCAGACTTTGCTATCTATCCATAATCTTGAAAAACAAGGTTCATTTCCTTTAGAAACTGAAAGTCTATTTGGCAATAAAAACTTCACTTATATTCATTTGAATCGTGTAAACTTCATTAAATGCGGCATTATGCGAGCCAATGCAATTAATACCGTCAGTGAAAATTATAAGAAGGAAATATTGACAAAATTCTATGGTTTCTCGCTTGATAATGCACTAAAATCGAGAAAAGCCGACTTATATGGCATCCTAAATGGACTTGATCAAGACTTATATAATCCTAAAAACAATGAATTTCTATATCAAGATTACGATGATCATAGTTTTGTTAAAGGAAAAACTAAAAATAAAAAAATGTTATTGAAATCTTTACATTTGGATTTGAATCCTGCCTTACCTTTAGTAGCCTTTATTAATCGTTTTGCTAGACAAAAGGGCATAGATATTTTAATGACAAGCTTAGATGAATATTTAAAAGATGGTAAATTCAATTTGATTGCTATCGGATCAGGAGATGCCCTTTATGAAATGTTCTTCATGGAACTTCAAAAGAAATATCCAAAGAATGTTTATTATCATTTGGGATTTGATTATGAGCTATCACAAAAAGTCTATGCAGCAAGTGACCTATTCTTACTACCAAGCTTATTTGAACCTTGTGGTTTAAATCATATGATTGCAATGCGTTATGGTTCCCTACCTTTAGTTAGAGAAACTGGTGGACTTAAAGATACTGTAACAGGATATGATTCTAACAGTGGTATTGGAACAGGATTCTCATTTGTAAATTACGATGAAAAAGAATTAAAGAGTACGCTTGATTTCGCACTAAAACTTTATAAAGATGATAAGAATACTTGGAATGAAATTATTCAGCAAGCAATGCAGGTTAAACATAGTATTATAAAAATGGCAATTCAATATGAAGAACTCTATGAATTACTTATCAATAAATAGTGAAAATATATTTTTATATTGGGATCTAGGAATGTCGTTAAATAAATCAATATATGAAAAAGGCACAAATCATTTGTGCCTTTACTTTATTTTACTCAATCTCATATTTGAGATTATTTTTATAATATTCAATAATTTCATCTTGATGGACTGGTTTGCAGAAATAAAAACCTTGCGCGCAATCACAGCCTAATTCTATTAACTTTTGTACTTCCTCTTTAGTCTCGACACCTTCAGCTACAACTTCCATTTTAAGCTGATGAGCTAGATTAATCATAGCTTTTACAATTTCTAAAATTGCCGGATTATCCATTTTTGAGATGAAGTGTCTATCAATCTTTAAATAGTCTACCATGAACTTTGAAAGATAAGAAAATGAAGAATAACCAGTTCCAAAATCATCAATTGCTATAGCAATCCCAACTTCTTTAAATTTTCTAAGTGTAAATTGAGATTCTAATGGGTTATTCATCAATACTGTTTCAGTAATTTCTACTTTTAACTGAGAAGGATCAACACCATTTTTTTTAATGGCTTGTATTACTTTTTGAGAAAGATTAGGATCTCTAAAATTTTTACCTGATAAATTTATAGAAACCAAAGTTTTAATATGGTTTTCTTTAAACTCATTGATTTTATCCAAACTTTTTTGCACAACCCAGTCAAGTAATGGATGTATGAGCTGAGTACTTTCAACTAAAGGAATAAAATCATTAGGTTGAATGATTCCTTTAATTGGATGGTTCCACCTAATTAAAGCTTCAAATCCGTTTATCTTCATTGTTTCTAATTTCACAATAGGGTGATAAGTTAAAAAGGTCTGATTTTCTTTCAAAGCATTAGCAAATTGACCAAGTAACTCAATTTGAAGTCGTTTTAAAACTGTTTTTCCATCCCAGATTGCATAAGGTAAATTATTTTTCTTTGCATATCTAGCAAATCTATCAGTTTCTCTAAATGGAATTAAAGTTTTACATTCATTTAATGAATGAGTTCCTTGAGCTCCAATATAAAACTCAACATAAATACTAATACCATCGACAATAATATTCTTCTTTAAAGCTTTATGAATAGCATTAGCGTCATTTTCTATTTGATTATGTGGATATAATATCCATATTTTATTAGTATCAGCTTGAATTAATATACAATCTTTAGAAAGTTCAGCTTTTAGGTGGTGATACGTAATATTCATAATTTGCCAAAATATTTCTTCACCAAATACATCCGAAATATCTATTTTATTATCTACTAATATAGTGATAACGGTATATAGGTTAGTATTATCATTTAAATTAATTAAATAGTTTTGATTAGGTATTCCCGTTTCTCTATTGGTAGACATTAGTTTTCTATTTAGGTCCATACTTTTTCTCAAGTAATCAGCAAAGTAACCACTAATGCCGCCGATTGCAACAAACATAACTAATCTAAAAATCCAATTTAAAGTTTCTTGCGACTCACCAGTTTCCACAACTAATGGCATCAAAGGTCCCAATAGAACTCCACCAACCAAAGCTGAGAGGACACCGAATGGCCCACCTAATACTACACCAGCTAAGACAATAGGGATATACATCGTATGTGAGTAAACATATTTAATGCCGCCTGTAGCATAGACAAAGAAATATATAGCTGGCATTGATAATATAATGAATATTGAAATAATTATTTTGTAATGCTTATGCATAAATAGAATAAATTCGTCTTTCAAATTAATCACTCTCCGATCAATAAGATTCCATATAATAAATATATTTCGATAATTTAGTTCCTATGCTTACATTATACATCTTTTCAAATAAGATTTTTATTTATGCATAAAACTTGCAAATCAAGATAGTAATATTGTTTTAATCTATATATCTATTTTATCAGTATATTTAATGATAAAAAAATGACGAACTATGTGTTCATCATTTAATATTTAGTACATATAATTTAGAAATATATATTATATATTTAATATTTTTTCTTTTAAATCCGGATCAAATTCTTTTTTTCTTATCATAGCAATTTCCTCTTTATAAGGCGCTTTGCCATCGATATAAGGTGTTTCTAGTATCTTAGGGATGTTCATGAAGTCAGGATGATAAACCACTTCCAGTAAACTATCAAAACCGATATTTCCAAACCCAAAATTTTCATGTCTATCTTTAGCAGCACCCTGTATGTTTTTCGAATCATTGATATGAAAAACTGAGATATATGCTTTGCCAACGATACGATCAAATTCATCGATAACTAATTGAAAATTATCTTTGATTGGATACCCTGCATCATGTGTATGACACGTATCAAAACAAACACTTACTCTACCAGGTTCATCTACTAAGGTAATAATCTCGTTTAATTCTTCGAAAGTTTTTCCTACTTCATTTCCTTTTCCTGCCATTGTTTCTAATGCTATTCTTACATTAAGGTCTTTAGTATTTTCAATTACTTTTTTCACACCTTGAGCGATCCACTGTACTGCAAGAACTCTATCTTTACCTACTGCACTACCAGGATGTAATACGATTTGAGTTGCGTGCATTGCTGCAGTTCTTTTCACTTCTTCAGTTAAAAATGAAATTGCAAATGCTCTTTTTTCTGGATCTGGATTCGCAAGATTAATAATATATGGTGCATGAACAACCACATTATCAAAACTAAGATTATTTTCTTTCATGAAGGCGGTTGCTTCATCTATATTTAATCTATCGATTGATTTTCGGATTGTGTTTTGAGGAGCACCTGTATAAATCATGAATGCATTTGATTCATAACTTAATGCTTGTTTAACTGAACCAAGATACATGTCGTCTCCCGACATTGAGACATGACTACCTACGATGATCATTTTCTTCTCTCCTTATTAATTGTTTCGCTTTTTTAATTAATGCCTTATTCTTCTTCTTATAGTTGGGTTCAACTTTTTTAGGTTTCTTAATTTTACTTATTGCTTGTTTTTCAGCTTCTGCAAATTTATTTGTTTTCACTTTAGCTTTAACTAATCCGTCACTGGTCATCATATAATTCTTAAATGGGATACCTTGTTGTTTTAGTTTTTCAATCTTTCTATGATCATTAACTGTCATAAATGTAATAACTTGACCAGAATCATACATACGAGCAGTTCTACCTGATCGATGCATGAAAAACTCTAGATGATGTGGTAGGTCGTAATGTACGACATGAGATATTTTGAAATCAAGACCTCTTGCTGCTAAATCACTTGTCACAACGTATTGATATTTAAGTTGATTAATATCATCAATAATCTTGCTTCTTCTTTTAACACCTAATGTTGAATTGATATTGATTACTGATAACTTATGGTCTACTAAACTTTGATATACAATTTCCTGATTTTCCTTTTTGCTGACAAAAATGAAACATAAGTATGGATTAATATAATTAATTAAAGTATTCAAAGCTTCCAGTCTATCTTGATATTTAATGTTAATCAATTGATACTCTATTTTTAATTGATGCTTCTTGTTTGTATCAATCAAATCGTAATCACCAAAATACTTTTTCATAAATGGTAACATATCAATCATGATAGTTGCTGTAAACATCATATACTTAGCATGATATAAAGATGGCAGTATGGCATCAATTAACGATAAAAAATCGAAATCGAACATCATATCCGCTTCATCAAGTACAAAGTACTTCGCTGTTTGTATTTTTAAGATATTGAGTTCGACAACATATTCATAAAGTCTTTGCGGAGTTGCGATAACAATTTGTGGTTGATGTTTTTCAAGCCATTCTTGTTCTCTTTGTTTATTTGATCCGCCATAATAGGCTTTAACTCTAACTTTATCTTCAACTTCTTTTAACATGCGCTCTACTTGTAACACAAGCTCATTTGTAGGCACACAAATTAATGCTTGAATTTCTTGTTTTTCAAAATCCATATTCGCCAAAATAGGAAGCAAGTAAGCATGTGTTTTACCTGTTCCAGTAGGTGCTAGACCCACTAAATGTTTCTTGTTATTTATGAGTTTAAAAACACCATCTTGGATGGGTGTCGTTTTCTCAAATCCTAATTGTTTTAATTTATCTTCTATATACATAAAATCACCATTTGTATTATATCATTAAAATCGTTTTAAAGTAAAAGAAAGGGACTTTTTCATCGTTATCAAGTATAATGAAAATGGTGATGATATGAAAGTTATAGATTTAACGCCTCGTGGTTATTGTCATGGTGTGCTTAATGCACTTGCTATGGTCAAAAAAGTTATAAAGACCGAAAGTTACCCAAGGCCTATTTATATTCTAGGACAGATTGTCCATAATAAAAAAATAACAAAAGCTTTTACAGAATATGGTGTGATAAGCTTAGATCAAAAGGGAAAAACTCGTTTGGAATTGATTGAGGAAATTGATCATGGAACGGTTATTTTTACAGCGCATGGCATCAGCAAACAAGTTATAAAACGTGCAGAAGAAAAAGGTCTAACTTATTTAAATGCTACGTGTAGAGACGTCATGAAGGTTCACCATGCAGTTGAAGCTAAACTCTTAGAAGGTTATGATATTGTTTATATTGGTCATAAAAACCACCCAGAAGCTGAAGCAATTCTTGCATTAGACCCCAATATCTTCTTTGTCCAAGATGAAAAAGATGCGTTTTTACTTCCAAATACACTAAATCATGAAAAACTTTTTGTTACGAATCAAACAACATTAAGTTTATACGATATTGATTCAGTGCTTAAGATTATTGAATTGAAATATCCTAATTATGTATTCGATAATGAAATATGTAGAGCAACTACAGTTAGACAAGAAGCTGTAATGAAACAAGATAAGGTTGATTTAATGCTCGTTGTTGGTGATACATTGAGTTCAAACTCCAATAAACTAGCTTTTGTAGGTTCATTCTATCAAAACATAAAAAGTCAGCTCATATCTGGAGTTGAATCCCTAGAGTTATCTTGGTTAGATGGTATTGATAGTGTTTCAATAACTTCAGGAGCATCAACACCAACAATAGTCACTGAGGAAGTCATCAAGTTTCTTAAACAATATAA
Organism: uncultured Mariniplasma sp.; assembly: GCA_964553665.1. Lineage (GTDB taxonomy): Bacteria > Bacillota_I > Bacilli_A > Acholeplasmatales > Acholeplasmataceae > Peloplasma. The sequence continues at coordinate 8,821 of CAZKLF010000016.1, forward strand.
TAAAAATGACCCCAAAACATGGGATCATCAAAGTAAATTGCAAACAAAGGACATCTTATGATGTCTTTTTTATACCTTTAGTCGTACTTTTCGGATACTTTTCATTTATATTTCTAATCGCTTTATATATGCTTTCTTCTCTTTTAGTTAATTCTTGATAATTAAACAAATTGAAATCAATCTTCAAATCCTTTTTTAACATAATTTGATTAAGAAATACACCAACAAGTCTTATTGGTTCTTGATGATAGTTTTCTTCAAATATGATTTCAATTTGGTTATATAATTCGTCATAATCATCAGTATGGTAAATAAAAGTGGAACTACGATTAATCGTTATAAATTCAGCATTTCTTAATTTAATACCTACAGTTTTCGCGACCAACTCTTCTTTGACTAGTCTTCTATGAGATTCTATAAGCAATTCAACAATTATTTTTAAGATTGCTTCTGGTTCATCCATATTGTAATTAAGTGTTGATTCATTACTAATTGATTTAGGAATTGAATATCTATTGGCTTCTATCTGATCATTACTTCTACCCATAATATGATTGAGGTAAGACAGATATGATTGTTCAGATATTACTGTCAGTATCTTTGATTTGTTTTCTTCTTTAGTAAAGTCACCTATTGTCATAATATTAATCTTCTCTAATTTTGGATATGTTTTTTTTCCAATTCCAAAAGTTTCAGAAATATGCAACGGGAAAAGTTTTTCTACGATATCTTTCTTGCGTAATACGGTAATGCCTAATGGTTTCTTCATATCTGATGCCATTTTTGCTAGAAATAACGTTGGAGCAATCCCTATGGAACATGGTAACTGATACTCCTTCATCAAACCCTCTTGTATTTCTTTAGCTAAATCTAAAGGATGCTTTTTTTCTGAAATTTCAGTCATATCAATATAACCTTCATCAATTGATCCTTCGATAATCAAATTTGAATAGCGTTTAAGAAAGTTGAAAAATAACTTTGAATATTTCTTATATAAACTGAATTCTACAGGGACAACAATCAACTTAGGGTAAATTCTAAATGCATCATTAATGTTCATGGCACTGTGAATCCCAAATTTTCTTGCTTCATAAGAAGCCGTAGAAACAACGCCTCTTCTAAATGTAGATGACCCGCCAACAACAAAAGCCTTATTCTGTAAATAAGGATCTTTAATGACTGCGCAGCTTGCAAAAAAAGCATTGAGGTCAATATGAAAGATAATTTTTATATTGTTTTTCATCAAAACTCTTCCTTTGAGAGATATTTTATAGTATAATAACAATGATTACAAAAACGAGGTGAAATCATGGCTAATAATACAAAAAAATCGGTATCTAAACAAGTAAAGAAAACAACACCAGTTGCTAATGAAGAAAATAAAAAGCATTTCCAAACACCAACTGAAACTTGGTGGGGTAAACTCATCGTGTGGATCATCATGTTTGGTATGGTTGGATTAATAATTTTATCCTTCATACTAGCAATCGCAAGCGGAGACGCTTAATAGAAAAAGCGAAAGCTTTTTTTATTTTCTAAGTAGCATTTTCGCTTGTTCAATAGCAAAATGTGATAGTTTTTCATCTGATAACATCATTGCTATCATTTCAATCCTCATATCTTCATCAAGCTTTTCAATGCGCGTAACCATACGTGCATTTTCTTTTATTTTAGTAATGCCATAATGATGGTCTGCTTTCGCAGCAACCTGTGGCAAATGAGTGATGACCAATAACTGCATCATGTCGCTTAATGATGCCATTTTATTAGCAACTTTGGCTGCAGTTTTACCACTAATACCTATATCAATTTCATCTAAAATAAGCAATGATAATGCATTAGCTTTTGCATAGATACTCTTTAAAGCAAACATGAATCGAGCACGTTCTCCACCACTTGCAACTCTAGCAAGAGGTTTAACTGGCTCACCCTCATTAAGAGAAATATTAAACTCTACTTGATCAAGTCCAGTTTCTAATAAGGATTGTTCTGATTTGTTAGTTTCTTCAAAGATGATATCAAATACAGATTTATCTAAATCTAAATCCTTTAATTCGTTGAGTACGGCTACAGAAAGTTTTTTTGCAAGTTTTTTTCTTAATTCTGTTAGTTTTTCTCCAGATTGATATGCTTTATCAAAATATCTTTGTAGTTCCATATTAGATGCTTCTAAATATTGATCATAATTTGTAATTAAGAGGAGTTCTTCCTCAATCTCTTTTTGGAAGTCAATCAATTCATTTACTGTCTTTTTATATTTTTGTTCGATTTTACTCAGTTCATAGCTACGTTCTTGCATGATATTAAACTCATCTTCATCAAAATCTAAAGTTTCTATAGTTTGGTAAACCTTTGATTTAACATCATCTAAATCATAATATGCTGATTTGAGTCTTTCGCTCATCTCTAAATATGATAAATCAAGCAAGGCGATTTTTTCTAATGACTTTCCTGCATCATAAACTTGATCTGTATGAAACATTTCATTATCGAGTGATAGATATGCTTCTTTTAGAGAACTCATAATTTTATCATGATTTATTAATTTTTCTATACGATCTTCAAGTTCTATTTTCTCATCTTCTATCAAGTGATAACCTTTTATTTCTGCAACCTGATATTCAAGAAAAGATTGTTTTTCTATGCTTTGATTCTTCTTTTGTTTAAGTGATTCAACATGCTTCTTCTTTTCAATATATTTACTTCTATCCATTAAATAGTGATTTAAAAGACCATCAACTTTCTTTTGATCCACTTGATCTATAAACACGAGATAGTATGATTTATCGTATAAGTGCATCGTTTCATTTTGAGAATGAATACTACCGATGGAATTCATGACTTCTTTTAATCTACCTAATGTTGTCAATTGACTATTAATTCTCATGACGTGTTTTCCATTGAAATCTACTTCGCGTTCAACTTCAATTTCAGATGGTAATTCCAAATCTCTTTGTTGTTGCTCATTCAACTCAAAAATACCGCTCACGACAGCTTTTTGTTCTCCATGACGTATCATCTGTGAGTCAGATCTTTTGCCAAACAAGAGTTGTAAGGATTCCATGATAATTGATTTACCAGCGCCTGTTTCTCCTGTTAAAACTGTCAATCCACTCTCAAAATCCATTTCGAGATCGTCGATTAATGCAAAATTTTTGATTTTGAGTTTTCTTAGCATACAACATCCTTTATTATTTTCTTTATATCAATCATTTTTTGAGATTTTTTTATATAGAGCACATATTCTTGATTTCCAGCTTTACCCTTTAATCCAGATTTAGCGAGGTCATAGATAGAAAAACCCATTAATTTTGTTTTTTCTAAAATATAGATCATAATCTTACGATGAACATTTAAGTCTTTCAAGACACCTTGCTTAAAATAAATATGACCAGCTTCAAATTGAGGTTTTATTAAAGCAACTATTTGACCATCATAGCCAATTAAGTGGCCTAAAATAGGTTCAATTGAAGTAAACGAAACATCTATTAATATAATATCTGATTTTGGTAGTATGACACCAAGTATGTTTGTTTCTTCAAATAGATGAACTCTATCATCTGATCTAAGTGGTTCTATCATTTGATTTTTTCCTACATCATAGGCATAAACTTCTTTAGCTCCATATTGCAAAGCACAATCAGTGAATCCACCTGTAGATGATCCAATATCTACTACAGTTTTACCATTAAAGCTTAGTTTGAAATCAATAATTGCCTGTAATAATTTTTCTCCAGCACGACTAGCAAACAATGGTTTTTCAACTATTTTAATAACTTGTGAATCTATTTCATAACCAGTTTTAGTAACAACTTTTTCATCAACAAGTACTAAACCTCGTTTGATTAAATCGGTAGCCTGGCTTCTTGACCGGACCATGTTTTGAGCAACCATGTAGTGATCAAGTCTCATTTCAAGATATCCTTTAATTTATCTTTAATGGATTCTTTATCCATATGATGTATTTTTAGCATATCTTTATAAAACCCATGTTCCACTATTTGATCTGTAATAGACATTTCATACATTGGATTATGATACCCATGCTTTGCCATAAATTGTAAAATTTGTGGGTATAAGGAACCTGAATTTGATATTTCTTCATATACCAAAATTGGAGTCTTCATTTTAGCAATTTGATGCATCATATCTTGATCTATTGGTTTGATGAATCTAGCATTGACAATCTTCGCATCAATCTTCATTTCCTTTTTCACAGATTTTAGTAAATCTAGACTTGGTCCATAACTAATCAAGACAACTGAATTGCCATCATCAAGTACTTTCCATGTTGGTTTTATGTCAGTAAATTCTATTTCATCAACAGCAATATCTGACTCAACCACACCTCTAGGGTATCTAATAACAAAAGGATGATTTTGCTTCATAAAGCCATAATACATTAATTCACTTGCTTCCTTTTCGTTATATGGCATTGTGATAACCATGTTAGGCATCAAATAAAACATGGAAACATCAAACAACCCTTGATGCGTAGCTCCATCTTCACCTACAATACCTGAACGATCAATTCCAAAGACGACATGATGATCACTTCTTGCGATATCATTTAAGATTTGATCGAATGCTCTTTGAGCAAATGTCGAATACAAAGGAAGGAAAACCTTCACACCTTGATGTGCCATTGATGCAGCCATCGTTGCTGCATGTTCTTCAGCAATTCCGACATCAATATATCTGTCAGGATATTTAACACTAAAGTCATTAAATTTAGTACCAACACCCATAGCTGGCATAATAACAAATGTTTTAACATGACTTTGTAATGCATCTAAGTTTCTACTAATAAGTTCACTCCATGAGATACCTAGTTTCTTAGATGTACCTTGTTTTGAAACACCATGATATGTCCCTATTTTATCCTGTTCTGCTTCAATATGTCCTTTTCCTTTTTCTGTAATGATATGAAAAACAACCGATTTCTTTAATTTTTTCATACGTCTTAGATTATAGATTAGGCCTTTTATATCATGTCCATCCGTTGGACCTACATACATATATCCCATATCTTCAAATATATTTTGTCTTTGTAAAAAGCCTCTTAATCCTCTTTTTACTCGACTTAGGAAGTTTAAGACAAATCCTGGCAATACAATTTGCCAAAATCTTTTCATCTTAATGAATAATTTCATAGAGCGGAATCTTGTCAAAGCCATTGAAATTGAGCCAACACTTTTCGATATACTCATTTCATTATCATTTAAGATAATAATCCCTTTTGTATTTTTATCTGATCCGAGTATATTAAGGGCTTCAAAAGACATTCCATTCGTAATCGATGCATCACCAATGACTGCAATTGCTTCACCTTTTTCGTTTTTCAATTTTTTAGCGTATAAAAAACCTGTTAAAGCTGATAATGAAGTGCCTGAATGTCCACTTTCCCATTGATCATGCGGGGATTCCTTATAGTTAATATATCCAGATAATCCTTGAGTCTGTCTTAAAGTAGCAAATTCATTGATACGGCCTGTTAATATTTTATGTGTGTATGCCTGATGACCAACATCAAAAATAAACGCATCTTCAGGACTATCAAATACGTAGTGTAATGCAATGATTAATTCAATTGTACCAAGGTTAGAACTTAAATGACCACCAGTTTTAGTTATACTTTCTATCAAAAAAGAACGTATCTCTTGCGCCAACGCTTTAAGTTCCTTATAACTCAGTTGTTTTAGAAAACTAGGATCCTTGATGTCAAACAAATTCATTATGCTTTAATTTCCTTTACGATTAATTTTTCAGCTTCTTCAAGCATTTGATAACACGCTTTAGATAGTTCCAATCCTAATTGATATTTTTTAACTGCTTCATCTAAAACAATATCTTTGTTTTCCAAGTCTTTTACGACTTGTTCTAAAGATTTTAGTAATTCCTCAAATGTTTTCTTTTCCATGATTACGCTCCTTTATTAATTTTCAATGTTTTTGACATGAGTCTATTTTTTTCAGTTATTGGTAGTTTTTCTAATGCATATCGAAATGCTGTTCTTGGCATGGTATCGATATACTTCTCTAAATATTTTATAACATCTTTTTGATATTTTTTACTTGCTTCCTTTAAAAGCCATCCATATCCTTTTTGTACGAGATAATGCGGATCATTAAATACAAGATCGCAAATATTGAAAACATCATTGATATCCACTAATCCTTTTCTAGCTGGAATAACAAGTAAGACAGGTACACATCTTCTCACAGCAAATCTTTCATGAGTTGTCCATTTTTTGACTAGAGAAAGTATTTCTGGAAATTTCAATAGGAGTTTGGTAAATGCATGAGTCATTAAATCATCACAATCCCACCAATCAGAAATATAATCGAACACAAATCTCTCTAAAACTTTATATGTTTCTAATGTAAACTCTTTATGCTTATAAAAAACGATTTGATATGCAATAACTGTATAATAGCTATTCTTCTTTTCCAAAAATGCTTCTGTTAATAATAGAACTTCATCCAATGTTAATCGCATAATATCTTTTTTCTGTTTACTCACGATAGCACGTGTTTTCTTTGTCATATCAGGTGATGAAATATTTTGATAATCGCACACTATATTTCCTTTTATTTCCTGCCAAGTCATTATTTTCCTTCTTTTTCAGTGATTTTAGCTGATAATCTTCCATCTTTAAGTCTAATAGAAATCTGCTCATTCATTTCTACTTGATTGATAGAAGTAATTACTTTATCACCTTTAGATATGACTGCAAATCCTTTATCCATAAGTGTTAATGGATTTAATGCAGTGAGTGCTGTTTTTAGTATTTCAAATTGATATGATTTACGAGATGCTATTTGTTCAATACTTCTTGCAAGTCTCATCTCTAAATTCTCTCTTTTTTCAATCAAGCCCTTAATTCTTTCATCTGGACTCTTCATTTGATGTTTATATTGATCGACTAGATTTCTTTTTGACTCTAATTGATATCTCATGAGTAGATTTAAATTTTGCTCACTTCTCAAGAGCTCTTCTTTAAGGTTTTTAAGTTTAACGTCAGGGGATAATCTATCTAGTCTTTGGTCTAAATAAACCAATTTTGTTTTAATCTCACCAAATACTTGGGCAATCTTATAATTAATTTGATCTACAGATTCATTTATTTTAAGTAGTAAATCATCTTTGTTAGGCGTAGCAAGCTCAGCTGCTGCTGATGGAGTAGGAGCTCTTAAATCTGAAACATAGTCACTAATCGTGTAATCTGTTTCATGTCCTATAGCGGTGATAATTGGTATTTTAGAATCGTAGATTGCTTGTATTACAGGCATCTCATTAAATCCCCATAAATCCTCAATAGAACCTCCACCACGGCCAACAATTAAGAGATCAACTTCATTTTTAATATTTGCGAGTATAATCTGACTTCTGATGCTTTCAGCACTACCTGGACCTTGAACTAATGCAGGATACAGATGTATTTCAGTCAGTAAGAATCTTCTTGTTACAGTATTTTTAATGTCTTCAATGACTGCACCAGTTGATGAAGTGATAACACCTATTGCTTTTGGAAACTTAGGTATTTGCTTTTTATGTTCTTCACTAAAATAACCTTTTTCTAATAATTCTTTCTTTAAAGCTTCATACTTAAGGTATAACTCTCCAATGCCATCAGGTTTCATTGATGAAACTTGGATACTATAGGTACCATGAGGTTCATAGACACTAATTCTGCCTGAAATTAAAACATGATCGCCTTCCTTAGGATCAAATAATAGTCTAGAAGCATCTCTTGAAAACATGATGGCACTCAATTGAGCACTTTCATCTTTTAAAGTGAAATAAAGATGTCCACGACTGTGTCTTTTGAAGTTTGAAATCTCACCTTTTATTAAAATGGAAAAAAGGTGCTTGTCACCTTCTAATTTAGCTTTAATGTATTTAGTTAAGGCAGTAACACTTAAATAGTTTTCCAACAAATCATCCCCTACGTGTTTTAGCAATATTATCTAAAACTTTATTCGTAAAACGATGCTGCTTTCCATCATCGAGATCAGAATACATCTTCGTAATTTCTATGGCTTCATCAATAATAATTTGAATAGGTAAATCAGTAGCAACCATTTCAAAGACTGCTAGTCTTATAATTGCTCGATCCAAAAAAGCGAGTCTTCTTAGACTATATTCATATAGATGTTCCTCAATGATCTCATCTAAAAAATCTAATCTTTCGATGAGCTCATCATAAATATTTTCTGCATCTTCTATTTCAAAATAGGGTGTAAAGGATAACCTTTCACTCAAATATAAATCATATTGGTATAGAGCATTCATTACCTCTACGCGTATTTCTCTTCTCGTAACATTCATATAAAGTACCTCGCTATTATTGTAGCATATATTCACTGTTTTTTAAATGATGGCACATTAAAAAAATGCACAAATTGATGCGCATTTTCAAATGTCTTTCATTAATTAATTATCTAGAAGCCTTCCACCTTTAATAGCAACACATGAATTATGAACTTTAGCACTTTCAAAGAGTTCTTTAAAGACTTTTTCACTTCCTTTAATATAAAAAGTAACTGAATACCTATTAATCGAGTGTTTTTGACAAAAAGAAATAAAATAATCAAATGTATCAATATCAAACTGCTTTTATGCTATGATTATACTTGATAACACGTCATATACTTATGAAAAGAGACTAAAATGGAAAATTATAAAATTGTTTTTGAAGAAAATTTTGAATATGAGGGTAAGGTTAATTCTGAACTTTGGAATTGCGAAGTCGGAGAAAAATGGCCAAACAATGAATCTCAATGTTATGTTGATGACTTGGATCATTGTTTCGTTAAAGACTCAAAGTTGCATATCATAGCAACTCAAGTTGGAACATCTCCTTGTAATTTTCAATCCTCTAAAATTAATACATATGGTAAAAAACATTTTCAATATGGTAAATTTATAGTCCGTGCTAAAATGCCAGAAGGTAAAGGTAGCTGGCCAGCAATATGGTTTTTAGGAACTAATATTAAAGACCCACATGTAAGATGGCCACTATGTGGCGAAATAGACCTCGTTGAATTTGCAGGTAATCGTCACGATATGTTTTCAAGTGCAATTCATACAAAAGCCTATAATCATAAAATCAACACACAAATTGGAAAGAGAGTAACTCTACCAACTGCCTCTAGTTCTTTTCACGATTACGAATTACTTTGGACATCTGAGAAACTTGAATTTTCTGTTGATGGAAAGAATTATCTCACAATTGATAAAAAACCAAATGATACTGAATTGCAATGGCCATTTGATCAACCATACTACTTAGTGATCAACTTAGCTGTCGGTGGCTGGTATGGTGGGAAGATTGATAATTCAACATTTCCCTTTGAATTTGTCATAGATTCAATTAAATACTATCAAGAAAAATAAAAAAGGGCTGAGCCCTTTTATTTTTATACTGATTTTTTACTTTTTTTAATCAATGTCATTGTTGCTGATGATACTATTACAACTACGAAAACTCCAATAGCTATATATGCACTAATTCCTAATCCTTCATCATCATAACCTTTATTTGCTAATATTTCTTGCCAGTTGGTATCCATCTGTGTTTTCAATTCTAAATTAAATCTATAGACTTCATCATTGGGACTAATTCTAACATCATATGAAGCACTATAATCTTCAAAAGAGCCACCTGTTGCTAAAACTTCATTAAATACATCTTTTCTAGGTGTTGAATAACCAACCCATTCTGTATTTTGCAAAGTGCTATCATAAGTTAACATGAAGTTAATAAATGCGTATGCCATTTCTTCATTTGCTCCATTTGGAACAACAAAACCATCAACCCAAATGTTTGTTCCTTCTTCTGGAACATAGAAGTCTAATTGATCGTTTTCACTCATTAAGTAATTTGCATCACCAGAGTATGAAACAACCATATCATATCTTGTAGGATCTAACATCGCATCAAAGATTTCATCAGTTATGACATCTGTTTCTTGTGTTAGAGCATCATTTAACCAATCTTCAGCAAGATCAAATTCAGCTGATGTTGGATTATTAATCGTCGATGCACCTGTTGCCTTCATAGCAAGCATGAATGAATCTCTTGAACTGTTATAAAATGATACTTTATAATCTGTGTTTGTTAATGTATCCCAACCATCTAAATCTGCTGAATCGACAGTTTCCGCATTATATAAAATACCTACATTTCCCCAAAAATATGGTGCAGCATATTCTAATAGATCAAAACCATTAGTACCTAACTTCATTTGACTTAATATAGATGATAGTCCATCAGCCAAATCTGTTGATGGATCAAATGTAGTAATTTTAGACCAATCTAATTGTTGGATAAGTGATTCACTAGCAAGTTGCTCTATCGCATAATCACTTGGTATAACAAGATCATACTGATTGCCCGCTTTAATTTGTGTAATCGCAACTTCATTTGAGTCGAAAGCAATCTGTTTAACCTTATAACCAGACTCCTGTTCAAAGGTCGCAACTAATTCATCATCAATATATTCACCCCAATTATACAATCGAAGAGTTGGTGCGTTCTCACATGATGACAGCACTAAAATAAATATAACCAATAAACTTAATAATATACTTTTTTTCATTCTAATTCCTCCATTTTATTTCCAGTTTTAAAGTAATCATACGTAATTTTTCCACCAATTATAAGTAATATAATTGTAGATAATGCATTAATAATAGGCTTTGGACTCAATCTATTTGTGTACAAATAAATTGATATATTTTTATCTCCACTAGATCCAGCTACGAAATAACTGATAATAAAATCATCAAATGACATCGTAAATGCAATGGCTGCTCCAGCAATTATAGCTATCTTAATTTGAGGTAAGACAACCTTGAGTAAAGCCTTGAACGGTGATGCTCCTAAATCATATGCTGCATCAGCAATATTTGGATCTAAACTCTTCACCTTAGGGTAAACAGTTATTAAGACATAAGGTGTACTAAATGCTATATGTGCTAACAGCATCGTATTATAACTTGGTGCAATTTGAAGTGCTCCAAATAATACAAGAAGCGATACAGCTGTAATAATCTCGGGGCTGACAATTGGAATGTTATTCACACTCATTGTTATATCCCTAATAATCTTTTTGCTTTGCGTCAACGCAATTGCAGCAAGTGTGCCGAGTACTGTTGAAACAAAGGTCGATACAACAGCAATCCACAACGTCATAAAGATGATACTTTCTCTTGGATTTGTATAATTGAACAATTCACGATCCGTAAATAGTTCAACATACCTCGCAAAAGTAAAACCTGACCATCTTGTTAATGAATTGGCTTCATTAAAAGAGAATACTGCTATTGAAATAATAGGTGCGTAAATGAACAGAATAACAACAATTAAGAAAATGAGAACGGCAATATTAATATGCTTCTTTTTCATTTCTGTTCACCCCCTTATATTTATCTAATTTTTTAATATAAAAGACAATACCCAATATAACAAGGGATAATACAATAGCAACAGCTGAAGCATAACTAATGCGTCCATTGTTGATAATACTCTTTTCAATTAATGTACCAATCATATAAATGTTATGACTTGGTGCTAGATATTGAGGAATGATGATGGTTGTTGCCGCTGGTAAAAACACCATCAAAATACCGGATAAGATACCTGATAACGATAATGGAACAATGACTTTCAATATCGTTTTAAACTTGTTAGCGCCTAAATCAGATGCAGATTCTAGTAGACTAGGATCTATCTTTGATAGAACAGCATAGATAGGTAAAACCATAAATGGTAAATAAACATAAACCAATCCTAAAACAACACCAGGTACAGAATCAATCAAATAAGGAAAAAACATTCTAATAATCTGCTCAAGTGCTCTAACTCTTAATAACATATTAATCCACATAGGTGCATTAATAATTAATAATAAAGATATTTGTAATCTTGGTTTCATTTTGGTTAATATATAAGCTAAAGGATAGCCAATAATCAGAGCAAATATTGTTGTTGCTGCAGCAATCCATAAGCTTGTACTCATCGCTCTAACAAATGATGTTGCTTTCAAAAAATCTAGGTAATGATCGAATGTAAAACTTACAGGGAAAATTCCAGATGAACGATCAAGTTGAAATGATGAGATAATCATCAAAAATATAGGAATCACAACCAATACGATTAATACAATATAATAAGGAAGGCTTAATCTTGTTTCAAATCTTTTTTTAGATTTAGCTATTTTCTGATCTGTATTTTGCATTACCATTGCTCCATAATATGCAAATCTTCTGGACCAAAATTAAGATCTATCTGTGTGCCTTCATCAGCATAATCAGTTGTATGTATCGTATATATTCTATCTTTTGTCTTTACATCAATTTCGTAATGTACACCTTTAAATGCAATACTATCGACGATGCCTGTTAATATGCCTGTTCCTACAGGAACAATATCGATATCTTCAGGTCTAATAACAATATCAACATTTTCATTTCTAGCAAACCCTTTATCGACACAAACATATTGTGCTCCATCAAATTCAATTAAGAAATCATCAATCATGATTCCTTGAATGATATTCGATTCACCAATGAATTTAGCAACAAATGTATTTGCAGGTTCATTATAAATATCTTCAGGTGTTCCGATTTGATAAATCTCACCATGATTCATAACAACAATCTTATCAGACATGGTCAAAGCTTCTTCTTGGTCATGTGTCACATATAAAAATGTAATTCCAGCATTTCTTTGTATCTCTTTAAGTTCATATTGCATCTCTTGACGCAACTTTAAATCAAGTGCAGCAAGTGGTTCGTCCAAAAGTAAAACTTTAGGCTCATTGATCAATGCTCTGGCAATAGCAACTCTTTGTTGCTGCCCACCAGAAAGTTTATGAACTGGTCTTGTTTCATAACCTTCAAGACCTACCATTTTTAAATATTTTAAAACTTTATCTGATATTTCCTGTTCGCGAGTTTTTTTGGTCGTAAACTGACTTTTTATTTCAGATATTTGTGATTTTATTGATTCTCTTATGATTAGATCTAACTCATTTTTTAGTGATTTCTCATATTGAGCAATCTCTTTTTTCTTTTCAGCATTAGGATCTCTTAGATAAGCGATTTCATCTTTCAAACTTCTTCTTAGTTCTGCTCTTTCAACTTTATCTTTACTTGCTTTAATCTTTTCTTGGTACTGCTCCTGAATATCTTTGATTTTAGCTAATGTTGCAAGGGAGTCATTTTTAACTCTTAATCCAAAAGCAACATTTTCAAAAACATCCAAATGAGGAAAAAGCGCATAACGCTGAAAAACTGTATTTGTTGGTCTCTTATGAGCAGGCGTATCAAGTATACTTTTTCCATCAAAAAGAACCTCACCAGCACTTGGATCAACAAATCCACCTATAATTCTTAGTGTCGTTGTTTTACCACATCCAGATGGTCCTAATAAAGTGACGAATTCATTTTGCTCAATGGTTAAATCAATACCTCTTAGGACAACTTGTCCATTAAATTCTTTTGTAACATCTTTTAATTCAATCAATGCAGGCATATTCTCCTCCTCATGTTTACTAAACTTAAACCTGATCTTCCATTTAACGGCTATTGTTTAGTAATAATAAACTGAAAGTTCAACAATAATAAACCAACACATATATTATATTATATATAAGATTAAAGTCAATAAATAAACTTAGAAAGTACTCAAGGTATATGACTTTAGTTATTGAATAAGGATATGATATACTCTAAATATGCAAAATAATTAACTTAAGGAGAACACCATGTTAGAACTTGCTTATAAACTTCAGTTTAAGAAAAAATATTTGATACAAGGCTTGCTTTTTTTCATCGTATTTTTAATGATTTATACTATTGTTGATCGTTTTAATATGACCTATGAAGAAATGCGAAGCACTTATGGTATTTATCTCGTAGTTTTAAATATAGTTTTTAATTTGATCATGTCATTTCTAAGTGCTTTGCTTATGAATTTGAGTACTGCTATGGTCGAACTTAAAGGCAAAGAGGGTGTTGCTTCGAGTTTTGGTGCTATATCAGTGATTTTCGGTATTTTAACTTATGGCTGCACTTCATGTGTTATTGCATTTTTTGCAAGTATTGGTATTGCATTTTCAGTTATTGCACTTCCACTTGCTGGCTTCCCCTACAAAATTCTATCATTGGTAATTATTTTAATTGGATTAATTTGGATTACTAGAGAACTAAAAAATGGCAAATGTAAGATAAAATAGGCGTTCTCCTCTTGACATCTTTAAATACGAAGCATAAACTAAAGATGTAGGTGAGAGAGAGAGCTTATATGCCAAAGAAAATTATAATTGAAACAGGCGAAAAAGATGACTTTATGGGTCATGAATTCAAAGATGAGTTTAGAAAGTTACACGAACACAGACCATTTGGCAGTGAACGCGTAAGAAAACATGTCATTAGAGGAAGAATTGAAAAGGAAGTCAAGTTGTTCGTTAACAAATCAGAAATGGTTACCTATGTTAATGGATTGCAAAATATTCAGAATGTAGAAATTTTTAAAATTGAAGATGATCTATACAAAGTTTTAGTAACTAGACACAAAAAAGATGAAGATATAAAAGAAGAAAAAGAATAAAAATAAGATACACCTACATTAGAGAGCCAAACGGTTCTCTTCTTTTTTATTGACTTCTTCAATATTGAAGTGTAGAATATGAATATGACAACAGTGTCACATTTGAGGTGAACCATGCCAAGTCAAACATTTTTTAATCTGCCAAATGAAAAACAAGAACGCATCATGGATGCTATTATAAATGAAATGGGTATGCATACCTATGAATCTTTTAATTTTGCAAATGTTATCAGAGATTCCGGCATTTCAAGAGGTAGTTTCTATCAATATTTCGAGGACAAAAATGATTTATTCGAATACTTTTATCTATATGTTGGTCAAAAAAAAATACGTTATTTTGGAGATCTTTATACAGGTGAAGAAGATATTCCTTTTCTCGATAGATTCTTACAACTATATTTGCGAGGATTTAAATTTGGATTTGAGAATCCCGCACTCATGAAAGCTGCTCAAACATTAATCATTTCAAATCATCATTTAAATTCACAGATGGTTAAGAACGCTTCTGAACAAGCTAAAAATTTATTTGTTGACTTCATCAAAAAAGATATAACCAAGGGAAGAATCAAACAAACAGTTGATCCTGAATTGCTTGCATCGTTTTTACTAGAATTTTCAAATAAAGTTTCTCTCGAGGAATACTTCAAAAATGAAGTAGACTTCGTAAAAATAGAACAAAAGATTCGTCAATTAGTTGAAATGCTACAGAAAGGAATCGAATAATTATGTTTGCTGTAAAAGATCTTAGATACACTTATCCAAAGAATAAAGAGGAAACCATTAAAGGAATTTCTTTTGCTATTGCTAAAGGTGAAATTTTTGGTTTTCTAGGGCCCAGTGGAGCCGGTAAGAGTACAACTCAAAAGATCCTCATTAAGCTTCTTGATCGCTATTCCGGTATGATTGTTTATGATGGTTCTAACATTGCAGAACTTGATGAAAGTTTCTTTGAAAAGATTGGTGTCAGTTTTGAAATGCCAATACATTTCTCAAAAATGACAGCTATGGAAAATATAAACTTCTTTTTACAACTATACAAAAATAATGCTGATATTGAAGCATTGATGAAACGTGTTGGATTATGGGAAGATCGAGACAAAATGGTCGGAGAATATTCTAAAGGAATGAAAATTCGTTTAAATTTCGTTCGCGCTATGCTCAATAGTCCAGAAATGCTATTTTTAGACGAACCAACAAATGGTTTGGATCCTACGAATGCTATGATCTTAAAAGACATGATTCGGGAATTTAAAAAAACTGGTGGTACTGTCTTTTTAACAAGTCATATCATGACTGATGTTGATCAATTATGTGACCGAGTAGCATTTATTATTGATGGTCAGATCGTTGAAATGGATACTCCAAGAAATCTAAAATTAAAATATGGTAAGCGCACCATGAAACTTGAATATAAAGAAAAAGGGAAAACAATATTAAGAGAATTCCCTATGGATGGTATTGGTCGTAATCAAGACTTTATTGATTTATTACAAGCAAAAGATATAGAAACACTTCATAGTGGTGAAACAACACTTGAAGATATATTCATCCAAGTTACTGGAGTAGGGTTAAGTCATGAAAAATAATCATCTTCTTATTCTGATTAAAGGAGAGCTCCAGCGCTTAACAAAGTATAATGTTACAACCATTAACTTTGTCGTAGCCCTCTTGTGGTTTTTAATTCTGTATTTCATTAATGATGCAGGATTATTAAATGCATTATTACCGATGGTCTTAGTTATTGATGCAACGATGATGGCAATTTTATTCATTGGAGCAATCATGTTTTTTGAAAAAGCAGAGTCAACACTATCTACGATGATGGTAACGCCTGTTTCTAGTCAAGACTTAGTACTTTCGAAAGCCATAGCGAATACGATTCATACAGTTATTGGATCAATGCTTGTTGTTGTTGTCTTTTATTTCGTAAGAGATGTTGAGGTTCATTGGTTGCTGATCATATTAGCTCTTGTTGTTTCAGTATTTTTTCACAGCTTACTCGGTTTCTTCTTTTCCTTTTTTGCTAAAGATTTTACCGGGATGCTAGTTGGAGTCATGAGTTATGCATTCCTAGTCATGATACCTAGTATTCTTAATAGTTTTGATGTTGCATTTAAAGGGGAAGTTTGGGAATATATACTACTCATCCTCCCAACTCAAGCAACAATTAAATTGATAGAAGTTGGTTTTGGTGCACCAATTGAAGCTAAGTTTTATATTAGTTTAGCACTACTTCTTGTTATAGGTACCTTAGGATATTTTTTCTACATATTACCTAAATTTAAGGCATATGCTGTTAAACAAAGTGGGGTGTGATTATGTTTAAACGTGTAGTATTACATGAATTTAAAAATATTTTAAGAGATTCAATGTATTTCGCCTTTGTTTTCATCTCACTATTAATGGTAGTCGTTGGACTGTTTTTAGTCCCTTACTTAAGAGACTTGGGAAACGAACTTGCTGCGAATATTGTTACTATTGTATTTATCATGATGAATGGTTTTTTATATGGTGCAGTCGTTGGATTCACACTATTAGATGACCAAGATGATAAAGTTCTATTTTCACTTAAAATAACACCTATAAAAGTTAGATATTACGTTCTCATCAAATTATTTCTAGCTTATCTATTTGGCTTTATAACGACCTTTTTGCTTATTATTACTACCGGTTTTCTTGAAGTTTCAAACTTTAGAGATGTTCTATTTATCCTTATTTTGACACCTTTACAAGCTCCAATTTTAGCACTACTCGTTAATTCTTTTGCAAACAACAAAATTGAAGGTTTTGTTGTTATGAAGTTGTCAGGTATTATTTTAATTGCTCCAATTGCAGCACTATTTGTCAGCAATTGGACAGAATTATTATTAGGGATACTTCCAGGATTTTGGTCTATAAGAATCGCAACGATGCAATTATTACCTACAGTATTTTTCATCAATGTGACTTGGATTTATTTTGTAATTGGAATTATTGTTAATTCAATCTTCCTTTGGGTGTTATTTAAACTTTATACTAGGAAAGTAAATATATAGGAGGGATTAATAATGCAGTTTTTAGGAATATTTTTGATTATTTATGGTTCATTTTGTTTAGCTGCTTTGGTCTTAAGATTTCCGTTTGTATTTAACAATGTTAAATCAAGAGTATTTATTAAGATGATGGGTAAGACGGGATTTGATATTTTAATTCTTGTCTTTGGTTTAGCAAGTCTTATTGGTGGAATCTTAATTTTGTCTAATCTGTAACAACGTATGGATATTAAAAAAAAGTAGCCTTAAAT